>NZ_JBFTRO010000004.1:0-317155 GCF_056399565.1 Bacillus sp. 01N42_2
CCCGCGGTTCCACCCAAATTCCCGCCACTTCAAGCGGCGGCTCATTGTTGCCGTAACGCGGCTATACGGTATCGGCTGCTTTCGTTCACCGATACAGCTCAAAAGGCGGTAAGCCCATTCTTCGTGCCGGGAAGGTCTCAGCCTTGCCTCCCCTCTCTGTATGGCCGGTTAAAATGACTCATGTCCTTATCATTGCAGATTCATTATCCGAAAAAACTTTCTTTTATTATACATAAATTTCCGCGAAAAGAAAGTTTTTTTTAAAAAAATCGGTAAAAAATTCGGCATATTCAGCTGTCCTGTTACGTCATCTTCCATTCGGTAACGCTTTTAATCCATTCAATAGTTCTTCAAACGCCGATGTCAAAAATAAATCACGCCGGTAGATGAATGATATATTCATATCCCGAAAACGTTCAGGGAGCTGATGATGAAAAAGATTTTCCCGGTTTTTAAAATAACGGGCGGCTGACGCAGGCAAAAAGGAAACACCCAACCCTGCCTGCACCGCTCCAATAATGGCTTCCAGCGTTCCGAATTCAATGATTTTATGTTCAGGCACTGCTTCCTCTTTCAATATGTTTTTTATTTTACGGCGGTGCGAACAGCCGGCGGCAAAAAACAGAATCGGCTCTCGCAGCAGGTTTTGCAAGCTGCCTTCCCGCACATTTGAGACCACGATCAATTCTTCTTGGAATACGGCGGATTGCTTAAGGTCTTCGTGTTCGACCGGCCCATAAACAAAAGCCCCGTCCAGCTCATACTGCAGGACGCGCTGCACTAAGGTATGTGTATCACCGGTTGACAGTGACAGCTGTACTTTCGGGTATCGTCTGCAATACTCCGTGAAAAATTGAGGGAGATGGACGGCTGCCGCCGTTTCTAAAGAACCGATGCGGAGCGGGCCGTTCGGATGTCCTGCCTCTTGCGCATTTTTTTGCGCCTCATATAGCAGCTGCAGAATTCTGTCTGCATCTTTCAATAAGCTTTCACCTGCTGGCGTCAGCGTCATTCCCCGATTCGTCCGGTAAAACAGCTGTGTTTGCAATTGCCGTTCCAGCTGCTGAATCCGGTTTGTCACATTTGATTGAACATAATGCAGACATTCCGCCGCCTTTGAAATACTGCCTTTTCGGGCGACAGCCTGAAAAATCTTTAAGTCTCCGCTTTCCATGTAAGGACACCTTCTTGCTATGATTTTTATTGATAGCCGGCTATCAATTTTCCTTCATTTACTGCAGCTGTTACAGCCTGTAAAATTTTTCTCATCAACCATAAAGGAGAGAAAAATAATGGATGCCATTATCATACACGAAAATAGCTTTCATTTCAGGCAGATACCTGACAAACATCCGGGGAACGGAGAAGTCAAAATAAAGCTGAAAACAGCCGGATTAAACCATCGCGATTTATTTTTGATGAAAAACCACGAAACCGGAAACCGTGAATTTATTCTCGGTTCAGACGGCGCGGGAATCGTAACTGAAATAGGACACGGCGTCCGTTCTCATTTACTGCATGCGGAAGTCATCATCAACCCGGTGCTGAATTGGAAGACTGTTGAGGATGTACCAGCCGTCCCTGATATTTTAGGCGGTCCAAGCGACGGAACTTTTTCACCTTATGTCATCGTTCCTGCAGAAAATGCCATTGTAAAACCCGATCATCTGACATGGGAGGAAGCGGGCGTGCTGCCGTTATCAGCATTAACCGCTTATCGCGCCTTATTTACAAAAGGACAATTGAAAAAGGGCGAACACCTTATCCTTCCGGGCATCGGGAGCGGCGTGGCAACATACGCCTTACGAATGGCAAAAGCAATCGGAGCGACAGTCAGCGTCACCTCCCGCAGCGAAAACAAAAAACAAACCGCACTGTCATACGGTGCAGACCGGGCAATTGACAGTTACGGCGACTGGAATGAAGCGCTGAATGGCCAAAAAGCAGATATCATACTTGACGGTGTCGGTCCCGCTTTATATCAACACTACCTTGGCATTATGAAACCGAATGGCCGGATCGTAACATTCGGTGCCAGTTCAGGTGATCAGCTCGGATTTCCTATTCGCTCGCTGTTTTTTCCGCAGATTCATATTCTCGGTACATCAATGGGAAGCAATGAGGAATTCGCGCAAATGCTGGAATTGATAAAACGCTGCGGAATCCGCCCCATTATCGACCATATGTACCCTCTTAGAGAAGCAGCCGATGCCATTAAGAGAATGCAGGAAGGACGGCAGTTCGGCAATATCGGCTTTCATATAGATGTCTAAAAAAAGGAGCGGACCCCTCCGCTCTGACATACTCTTGATATATTTCTATCAAAAATATAAAAAAGTGTTTTCCCGGTTTTTAAAACTTTTCGATGATACAGCCACACGACGGGTAAAGTGCCCGTCAATAAAATGCACAGCAAAAGTGTCTTTAAATGGCGCCGCCCGAGCTTGCACAGCGCTTCCAGATAACTTGTGTCAGCACAAGCCTTTAAGTAACGTTATCAAAACAGGCCTTCTTCCGTTCACCGATTTGAAACTGCTGAACGGAAGAACAAATCATACGTCGCTCTGTTTCAGAAAGCAGATCATGTTAACAGTTCAGTTCCATGACATATGAAAAAACCGGCTGAGCCCAGCCGGTTCTATAATTAATCCCCTTTATTTACGGTAAAACAGTGCTCCCCATTAAATAACTGTCGACTTCGCGCGCTGCTTCCCGGCCTTCATTAATCGCCCATACAATCAGGCTTTGGCCTCTTCTCGCATCCCCTGCGGCGAAAACACCGTCAACATTCGTTTTATAATCCCCATATGCCGCCTGAATTTTATGATTTGCCGAATCGACACCAAACTGCTTCAATAATGGCTGTTCAGTTCCTTCAAAACCGATGGCGATAAACACCAGCTGAGCAGGCCATACTTTCTCCGTTCCGGGCAGTTCATGAAATTCATACTTACCGAATTCATTTCTGACTTTTTCCATTTGGATGGTGTGGATCTCTTTTAAGCGGCCTTGTTTATCGGCCACCATTTTTGTCGTCTGAATTGAATATTCTCTCGGATCTTTGCCGAACTTTGCCTGCGCTTCTTCATAGGCGTATTCAAGGGTGAAGACGTGCGGCTGTTCAGGCCACATATTGTCATTCGTGCGCGTCTGAGGAAGTTTAGGATGTTTCCCGAACTGATGCACGCTGCGCGCTTTTTGGCGCAGCGCGGTTGCCACGCAGTCAGCTCCTGTGTCTCCCCCGCCGATCACGATGACGTCTTTTCCTTTAGCGTCTATGAATTGTTTATCTTTGAAGTTGGAATCTAAATAGCTTTTCGTCGCCAGTGTTAAATAATCCATTGCGTAATGGACGCCTTTTGCTTCCCGGCCTTCAATCAGCAGATTGCGCTGCTTTTGGGCGCCTGTGCACAAAATGACGGCATCAAATTGTTCTTTGAGCTCATCAGCCGTTATGTCAACGCCGATTTCGGTATTTGTCACAAAATCTATACCTTCCTGCGTCAAAAGCTTAATACGGCGTTCGACGACATTTTTCTCAAGCTTCATGCTCGGAATGCCGTACATCAGCAGGCCGCCGGCTCTGTCAGCACGCTCATAGACCGTTACGGAATGACCGGCTTGGTTCAGCTGATCAGCGCTTGCCAGACCTGCCGGGCCTGAACCGACGACAGCGACTTTCTTACCTGTGCGTTTCGCTGGAATTCTCGGCTGAATCCATCCGTTCTCAAAACCTTTGTCAATGATCGTCCGCTCGATGTTTTTAATTGAAACAGCCGGATCTGAAATGGCCAGTGTACAAGATCCTTCACAAGGAGCGGGACAGACCCGCCCTGTGAATTCAGGAAAGTTATTCGTTTTCAGAAGGCGCTCCAGTGCTTCTTTCCAGCGCCCCCGATAGACGAGGTCATTCCATTCCGGTATTAAATTATAAATCGGACATCCGGATGTAAAACCGTTAATATCAGCGCCGATTTGGCAAAACGGTGTGCCGCAATCCATACACCGCGCCCCCTGCCGCTTTGACGCTTCATCTGAAAATGGAGCCGAATACTCTTTCCAATCTTTTAAGCGAGTGAGAGGGTCCCGCTCAGCCGGTTTTTCTCGTTTTTCTTCCATGAATCCAGTTGGTTTCCCCATGTTCCTCTCCCCTTTCTTACTGCACTACCGCTTGTTTTTGATCTTTGGCCGGCGTTTTGTGAGCCTTTGTGTTAGCTTCAAAAGCATACATAATGGCGTCTTCTTCTGATAACCCCGCCGCTTTTTGTTCTTCGATGCTGAGGAGCATTTGTTTATAGTTTTTCGGAATGACTTTGATAAAGGTCTCTGCGGCGTCTTCCCAATGATCCAGGAGGTCTGCGGCTTTTTTGCTGTTTGTCAGCGCCGCATGCCGTTTGACCATTTCTTTCACTTCTTTGATCTCCGTTTCATCCGTCAGTTTTTCAAATGAAATCATTTCCATGTTGCATTTGCGTTTAAATGCTTTGGCATCATCGCTCAGGACGTATGCGATACCGCCTGACATCCCCGCTCCGAAGTTTTTGCCGACTTCACCGAGGACGACAACCCGGCCGCCTGTCATGTATTCACAGCCGTGATCTCCGATACCTTCTACAACGACATTGACTCCGCTGTTGCGGACCGCAAAACGTTCACCGGCACGCCCGTTAATGTACGCTTCCCCGCTTGTTGCTCCGTAAAAGGCGACGTTCCCGATAATAACGTTCTCATGCGTTTCGCAATTGAAGGCATCAGGTGCTTTCACGATGATTTTTCCGCCTGACAGCCCTTTTCCTACGTAGTCATTTGAATCCCCGGTCAAATGAAGCGTCATCCCTTTAGGGACAAATGCGCCGAAACTCTGTCCGGCTGATCCGGTGAAATGGAGCCTGATCGTATCATCCGGCAGTCCTTCCGCTCCGTAGCGTTTGGAAATTTCACTTCCCGTCACGGTTCCGGCTACGCGATTTGTATTATTGATCTTGATTTCCGCTTCCGCTTCCTGACCGGCTTCAATTGCAGCCTGCACCGCCGGAAGAATTTCCGTCATATCAAGTGACTGACCGATTTTATGATTTTGCGCAGTCCGGAAAGTGCGCACGCCTTCAGGCTGATACAGCAGCGTAGACAAATCAAGCTGTCCCGCTTTCCAATGCGCTTTTGCACGTTCGCTTACATGAAGAACGTCTGTGCGGCCGATCATTTCATCCAGCGTTTTAAAACCTAACTGCGCCATATATTCACGCACTTCTTCCGCGACAAACAGCATGTAGTTTACGATATGATCAGGATCGCCCATAAACTTTTTGCGAAGCTCCGGATTTTGCGTCGCGACACCTACAGGACATGTATCTAAGTGGCAGGCGCGCATCATGACGCAGCCTAGAACGACGAGCGGCGCTGTGGCAAAGCCGAATTCTTCCGCGCCTAGCAAGGCGGCCATCACGACGTCGCGCCCTGTCATCAGCTTACCGTCCGTTTCCAATACCACGCGATCCCGTAAACCGTTCAGCATCAGCGTTTGGTGAGCTTCTGCAAGACCAAGCTCCCACGGAAGACCTGTATGTTTAATACTCGTTTTCGGTGAAGCACCCGTTCCGCCGTCGTACCCGCTGATGACGATGACATCCGCCGTACCTTTTGCCACACCGGCCGCAATCGTGCCGACGCCGGCTTTTGACACGAGCTTGACGCTGATTCGAGCGTTTCGATTTGCATTTTTCAAATCATGGATCAGCTGAGCCAGATCTTCAATTGAATAAATGTCATGATGAGGAGGCGGTGAAATCAGCCCGACACCTGGTGTAGAACCGCGGACATCCGCGACCCAAGGATATACTTTGTTGCCCGGAAGCTGGCCGCCTTCTCCCGGCTTCGCCCCTTGCGCCATTTTGATCTGCAATTCATCCGCATTGACGAGATAATGGCTTTTTACGCCGAAACGGCCGGATGCGATCTGTTTAATTGCACTTCTTCTGTCGTCGCCATTTTCATCCGGAATAAAACGTTTCGGGTCTTCGCCGCCTTCTCCGCTGTTGCTTTTTCCGCCGAGCCGGTTCATCGCTATTGCCAAAGCTTCATGCGCTTCCTTGCTTAATGAACCGAAAGACATCGCCCCTGTTTTAAAACGTTTCACGATCGACGCAGCTGATTCGACTTCTTCTAATTTTAAAGGTTTGCGGTCTTCTTTGAAGGCGAACAGATTACGTAAAAATCCGATTCTTTCTTCATCCGCTGCATGAGAATATTGCTTAAACAGGCTGTAATCATTCTTGCGGCATGCCCATTGCAGAGTATGGATGGTTTTCGGATTGAAAGCGTGGTGCTCTCCCCCGTTTCGCCATTGGAATTCACTACCCGGCTCAAGAGTTTGGCTGTAATCATCCTTGTACGCCGCTTGATGACGCTGTTTTGCTTCTTGCGCGATCGTTTCGATATCAATTCCGCCAAGCTGGGATGCAGTTCCCGTAAAGTATTTGGAAATGACGTCTTCACCGATGCCGACCGCTTCAAAAATTTGGGCGCCTCTGTAACTTTGCACAGTTGAAATCCCCATTTTTGACATCACTTTCACGACGCCTTCTGTCACGCTCTTACCGTATTTGCTGACAGCTTCTTCATACGGAATATCAAGCCGTCCTTCATCGATTTCCTGCTTATACGTAGCATAAGTCAAATACGGATTGACAGCATCGGCCCCATATCCGATGAGAGCCGAAAAGTGATGAACTTCACGCGCTTCGCCTGATTCAACGATAATGCTTGCTTTAGTACGCAGACCTTGACGGATCAAATGCTGATGCAGCGCACTGACGGCCAAAAGCGGCGGAATCGGCGTCAATTCTTTGCTCATTGCCCTGTCAGATAAAATTAACAGAGATACGCCTTCCTTGATTGCTTTTTCCGCCTGCTGAAACAAATCCTTCAGGCCTTTTTCCAGGTCATCGGAAAACAGCGTGCGGATGTTCTGGCTCTTAATGTCAGGATGCACAAGTGTTTTCAGCGCATAAAACTGTTCGTTAGATAATACAGGAGTATACAGTTTAATGCGGCGGGCATTTCTTTCACTCGGATGCAGCAGATCGCCTTCAGCTCCGAGCCATGTCACCGTGGAGGTCACCAGCTGCTCGCGGATCGCGTCAATCGGCGGGTTTGTGACTTGCGCAAACAGCTGTTTAAAATAATGAAACAGTGATTGGGCACGATCGGATAAAACGGCGAGCGGCGAGTCATTTCCCATGGAGCCGAGCGGGTCTTTGCCTTCTTTAATAACAGGAATTAAATATTTCTGAATATCTTCATACGTATAGCCAAATGCTTTTTGCCGGACGAGAAGATCATCGAATTGTTCCTCTTCCCGGATTTCCGGATCAGGATTCACTTGAACCAATTCCTCTTCAAGCCATTTTTGATACGGGAATTCATTGGCGATTTCCGTTTTTACTTCTTCATCTGAAATAATCCGGCCTTCCTCTAAGTCAATGAGCAGCATTTTTCCGGGTTCCAGGCGTTTTTTTTGAAGAATGTTTTCCTGTTCCACTTCAATAACGCCCACCTCAGATGAGAAAATAATATGGTCATCTTTTGTCACATAGTAACGTGCCGGACGCAGACCGTTACGGTCAAGGATGGCGCCGATTTGTTTACCGTCCGTAAACGAAATGGCGGTCGGTCCGTCCCACGGCTCCATTAAAGAGCTGTGATATTCGTAAAAAGCCCGTTTCGCTTTAGACATGTGAGTGTTTTCGGTCCATGGTTCCGGGATCAGCATCATTGCCGTATGTGCCGGCTTCCGTCCCGCCATCACGAAAAATTCAAACGCATTATCAAGAATGGATGAGTCACTGCCCTCAGCATTTAAAATCGGCAGCACTTTATGAAGATCGTCTCCGAAGCTTTCTGAAACGAACTGCTGCTCTCTCGCCCGCATCCAATTGATATTGCCCCGGAGCGTATTGATTTCTCCGTTATGGATCAGATAGCGGTTCGGATGGGCACGTTCCCAAGTAGGAAAGGTATTTGTGCTGAACCGTGAATGTACGAGTGAAAATGCAGATACGAAGGTTTCATCCTGCAAATCCAAATAAAAAGCGTCAACCTGCTCAGGCGTTAACAAACCTTTATAAACGATAGTCTGGCTTGACAGGCTTGCGAAGTAAAAATCAAGCTGTTTCTGAACGCCCCAATTTTCCGCCTGCTTCCGGATGACATACAGTTTGCGTTCAAAAGCAAGGCTGTCTTTCAAATCGTTTGCGGCACCGATAAATACTTGGCGCACGTACGGGCAAGTACTTTGTGCCACTGTTCCGATTTTTCCGACATTAACGGGGACGGTTCTCCAGCCGAGAACGGTCTGCCCTTCCTGCTCAATGAATGCATTCACCTGTTTTTCGATCTTTTTTCTTTCCTCTTCATTTTGCGAGAAAAAGACCATTCCTACCCCGTAACGGCCTTTTTCAGGCAGCTTCATTTCTCCGCACTCTTTCTTAAAAAAAGCATCAGGGATCTGAACCATCAGGCCGGCGCCGTCTCCCGTATTCGGGTCACTGCCCTGTCCTCCTCTGTGATCCAGCTGGCAAAGCATCTGCAGTCCTTTTTTGACAATGTCATGTGAAGGTTTCCCTTTTAAATGGGCATACAAGCCGATTCCGCATGCATCATGCTCAAATTCCGGACGGTAGAGACCTTGTGCTTTCGGCATTTGATTGTAAGTCATAATTCCTCTCCCCCGATCAGTTTCCGTTAATTATCGGTCATAAAATCTGACAACTTTAAATTAATTGTAAGTTTTCAAAACAATATAAACAATATATAATTTAGATCAAATACATCTCAAAATGAGATAGATAGGTGTGAACGCAATGGAATTACGCCAGCTTCGGTATTTTATGGAGGTAGCAGAACGGGAACATGTGTCAGAAGCGGCTGATCATCTTCATGTCGCTCAATCCGCCATCAGCAGGCAGATTGCAAATCTTGAAGAAGAGTTGAAGGTCACTTTATTTGAACGGGAAGGCAGAAATATTAAGTTAACGCCGATCGGCAAACAATTTTTAGAACATGTTAAAACAGCGATGAAAGCAATTGATTACGCGAAGGAACAAATCGATGAATATCTTGATCCTAATCGCGGAACCGTCAAAATAGGATTCCCGACGAGCCTTGCAAGTCAGCTTTTGCCGACAGTGATTTCAGCATTTAAAGAGGAGCACCCGAACGTTGAGTTTTTGCTCCGCCAAGGATCTTATAAGTTTTTAATTGAAGCCGTAAGAAACAGGGACATAGATGCGGCGCTTCTCGGCCCCGTTCCGACGGAATTTCCCGACATAACAGGCAATATCTTATTCACAGAAAAGATTTACGCGCTTGTTCCGCTGCATCATCCGCTTGCCAAACAAAAAAATATTCATTTAATTGATCTGCGCGGCGACCAATTTGTTTTATTTCCTGAAGGATTTATTCTCCGCAATATGGCGATTGACGCTTGCAGACAGGCTGGCTTTGCGCCGCTTGTATCAACGGAGGGCGAGGATTTAGATGCCATTAAAGGATTAGTCTCCGCAGGCATGGGCGTTACTTTATTACCTGAAAGCACCTTTGCGGAAACCACACCTCGGTTCACGGTCAAAATTCCGATTGAATTCCCTCAAGTGAAGCGCACCGTAGGCATTATTAAGCCAAAAGGCAGAGAACTGGCTCCGTCTGCGAATGATTTCTATCATTTTGTCATTCAATTTTTCTCCAAACTTGAACAATATCAATAAAAACAAACCCGAGCTTCAAAACGAAGCCTCGGGCTTTGCCATGTTTTATTGACTTTTCTCAGCCGATCGGGATGGACAGTTCAACGTGGCAGACAAACGCTTCCGGATCAATGACTGATTGGCCGGTCTGTTTATGCGGCGTTTCTTTATATGTCTTCAGCTGAGCTGAGGAATAATTGACGATGCCGAGCCCAAGCTCTTCTCCCTGCTGATCAAGCAGTCTGACAACCGCCCCGCTGCTGAATCTGCCGTTAATCTGTTCGATATCCTGCGGTGACAGCGCTACATTTCCGTTCGCTATATCGCGGCTGCTTTTCTTCTCCATCACAATCTCGCCTTCGGGGCCGGAATTAAATGCAAGCCATTGTTCTTTGTGGTTTAACGGGAGGGTTCCTTCCGCTTCAAAATAAGTTCCTTCAGCCGCCTCATCTACCGCTTGAAGCAGAATGTCCGGAATGTTAGCCTGCCCGAGAAAGCCCTTAATACCAGAGGCCATCACAATTTTAAAAGCATCCAGTTTCGAACGCATTCCGCCGGTTCCCATTTCACTCCCGGCATCTCCCGCGCTTGCTTCTATTTCCGGAGTGATGTCACTTACATGTCTGATTCGTGCCGCTTCCGGGTTGCTGCGCGGATTATCATCATATAATCCGTCGATATCTGATAAAATCACAAGCATGTCGGCATCAATTAAGCCTGCGACCTTTGCCGCGAGTGTATCATTATCACCGAATTTCAGCCGATTGACTGTGACGGTGTCATTTTCATTAATAATCGGAATAATGCCTCGTTCTAAAAGGACATTCATCGTATTGCGGACATTATGATAGCGGTATTCATCAGAAAAGTCGCTTCTTGTAATTAAAATTTGTGACGCGACATAACCGTGCGCTAAAAACAGCTTTGAATAAGCTTCCATTAATAATCCCTGCCCGATGGAAGCAGAAGCCTGTTTTTCGGGGAGGCTTTCCGGTTTCTGAATAAAGCCGAGCTTCCGATAACCTGCCGCCACTGCGCCGGAAGATACTAAAATCACTTCATAACCGCTGTCTTTCAGCTGTGCGATTTGATCCACCAATGTCTCCAGTTTTCTTCTGCTGATTTCTCCGTGCAGGCTCGTCAGTGAGCTGCTGCCGATTTTCACCACGACTCTTTTGATCTCCGTCCGAGACGTCACTGTATCACTCCTGTTTTTATTTTATAGTGCTGCTGTTTTTTCAATTGTTTTGCTGATCTCAATAGAACGTTCAGTCGCATGTTTAATGGCTTTGGCAATGGCTTCCCCGCCGCCTTCAGACCTGAGCGCATCAAGGCCGGCTGCAGTCGTGCCGTTTGGAGAGGTGATGTTTTCTCGCAGCACCTCCGGTTTTTCCCCCGTCTCCATCAGCATTTTTGCTGCGCCTAATAATGTTTGCGCGCCGATTTTGCGGGACAGTTGTTTATCTAAGCCGGCTTCTTCACCTGCTTTTTCGATAAACTCCATTAAATAATAAAAGTACGCCGGTCCGCTGCCTGCGATGCCGGTGAAAATGTCCATCTGATCTTCCTTGATCACATATACTTCACCGAGACATTCCAGAAGGGATACCGCAGTCTGTGCTGAACTTTGAGAGACATGGTCTCCGAAAGCCGCAGCTGTTGCCGATTCGCCGATCATGCTGGATGTGTTCGGCATGACTCTTACAACCGGCTGATTCTCATGTAATGATTGTTGTATAAATGAGGTTGTTATGCCTGCCAAGACAGACAGGATGATTTGATGAGGTTGAATACGCCGTTTCAGCGTCTCCAGAGCGATTTCAGCATCCTTCGGTTTCATAGCTAAAATAAAGACATCAATGTCTTCGGTTTTCATGCTGTCAAAAGCTGTGCCTTGAATTCCGTATTGATGTTCCAATTCAGCGAGTCGCTCTGTATTTCGGCGGTTTGTCACGCAGATGTTTTGATTGGGAATTTTTTTTGCGCGGACCATGCCTGATATCATTCCTTCAGCCATTGATCCTGCTCCTATAAAAGCAACTTTCTTTTGATCTAAGATCGGTAACATCTCCCTTGTTCGTATTTTGTTCGCATTTTTCACACGTTTTTTATGTTATCATGTCAGGAGTCAATGTCAAGTTTGAAGGTTTTATTGATATGTATTGTTCCCTGTCTGCTATTATGTATAATGAATCACAGAACATCCCGCCTGAGCCCGGGCGGCGGGGTGTGTTCCGGACAGATTTAAAAATTATCGGAAAGGGCTTTTTCTATCAGCTTTTTGCAGCGGTCAAGCTCTGTCTTAAGCTGTTTTTTGTAAAGTTTCGCAGCTTCATAGTCTTTAAATTGATAGAGAACGACTTCCTGGAGTTTGGCTCCTTCTTTTTTGACCTTTACCTGTTTTAAGATCCCGTCATCCAAGAGTTCGTGGAGTGAACGGTATACCTCAGTATGATTCGGCTTAAAACCGATGGGTTTAAATTCGGAGCGCAGCACCTCGAGAAGCTTCAGTCCGTAAAGCCGTTCCTGCTCTGTCATTGTAATCATGTAAAGCTTTAAAAAAGCCCTTTGTTTCACTAAAAAACCGGTTGAACTTCTTTTTTCTTCTTTCATTATGTGCACACCCTTCCATCTAACAAATTATTCCATGTACTAAATATTCTTTTTATATTCCGTTTCCCCTTTTATTGTGCGAACAGTTTAATTTGTATTTATTTGTTTTTTAGAGCGGCGGGAAAAAACATAATTGAACATTTGGTACATAGTTTATTTGGTTTAATTATAACTGATATCGGTTTCTGTTTCATTCCTTTTTTCGCATAAATCCTTTATATCTGCTCATTCAGTTTTAGGAAACAAAAAAAGACCTGTCTAAAAAGACAGATCTCGTTTTTTATGGATTGGTTGACCATAAACCGGCAGTTTTGATGAAAATGCGCGGATGTAATTTCAATTGAGCAACCATATATTCTGCAAGATCCTCAGGCTGCATGACTTTTTCCGGATTGCCGTCTGTCAGATTTAATTCAATTGACATATCGCTGGCAACCGTGCTAGGAGTCATTGCGCTGACACGGATATTGTGTTTTCTCACTTCCTGCATGAGAGATTCAGTCAGACCGAGAACGGCAAATTTCGAAGCGCTGTACGCACTTGTCGCCGCGGCGCCTCTTTGGCCGGCCGTAGAGGAAATATTAATGATATCTCCTGATTTTCTCTCAATCATTTCAGGAAGAACGGCGCGTGTCACATGGTATACACCCATTACATTAACTTGAATGATGTCTTCCCACTCTTCTGGCGTAAGATCTAAAAATCCGCCGAATTTGCTGATTCCGGCATTGTTAATCAGGATGTCAATCTCACCGAGATCTTCTTTAATAGAAGCGACGGCTTGTTCGACCTCTTTTTGGCTTTTCACATCGGCAGCAGCGAATGATGCCTTTACACCAAGGGCTTCCACTTCTTCTGCAACCTTTTTCACATTTGCTTCAGTGCGGCCGATTAAACCGATATTGACTCCTTCTTTCGCTAAAGCAATAGCGGCGGCGCGGCCGATTCCTCTGCCCGCACCCGTGATAAGAGCCGTTTTGTTCTGTATATTTTCCACGTCTTTCACCCTTTCTGAATGTCCTTATGTACGATTTCACATTATAAGCAGAAAAAAAACAATTAGCAAATAAAATGATTCATCAATCTCTATAAAGGGTATCAACTGAAAAAAAGGAGTGAAAAGCAGATGATTATCATTTTGTATATCAGTGCTGCCGTTGCGGCTGCCGCCTTGGTTTATTTAGCCGTATCAGCCGTGCGTTTTAAAAGAAACACAGCGCCTGATATAAAGAAGATTAACGTCACGGCAGCGTCCATGCAGACATCCGTTGAAGAAATCAAAACAGAAACCCGTCGGTTATCACAAAAGCAGAAAGAACTGCAGGAAGACTTTCTCACTAAAAAAACAGCCGTGCAAACGACGGCTGCTGAAGCAAAAGGAACGCCTCATGTCCTGAAGATGCTCTGGGACGCCGGTAAAAGTGATTTATGAGCCTGCATGTCATCCGCCGTTTTTGCTGACACTAAGAGAATGAGCGGGTTCAAGGAGGCATAATATGATTTGCAATCGTGAGCGGCTTGCACATTTTTTACGCCAACTTAAAGCATTATCATCTTCGGGAGGATTTACAAAATCGGATTTGCTGAATCCGGAGTTCCATTTAGCAAAGGACGGAGATCTGGATATGTATTATTCGCCTCATAATGAGTATATCAACCCACATGCTGCAGTTGTCATTTCCGGAATTACACCCGGTTTTTTTCAGATGCAGCAGGCTTACAAAGCAGCAGCACAGCTTTTAAAAAACGGCGAATCTCTTGAGGTGGTAGCATATGAGACAAAAAAAGCGGCCGGGCTTTCCGGTTCCATGAGGCAGCACATGATCGAAATGCTTAATGAATGCGGTCTGCCGGCCGCGCTCCGAGTTGAGAATTCATCCTGTTTATTTGGTTCAAAACGGGAGCTGCTTCATACGACATCCGTTATCAAACACCCTGTTTTTTATAAACAGAAAAACTATACGGGACATCAGCCGCTAATCAGCAGGTCAGCTCTTCTCAGCCGTTATGCGCTGAAATATTTTCCGGACGAAATAGAAATGATGAAAAAGGACATTCTGCTTATCCCTCTCGGTAAAGCAGCAGAATCCGCCTGCCGCATGCTGAAGAAGAACGGGAGGATGAATCATGCGGTCATTTTGGAAGGCTTCCCGCATCCGTCCGGCGCAAACGGACATCGTTTCAAACAATTTCACGAAAACAAACAATCGTTACGTGAACAAATTCAGCGATTTGCCGGGTTTCTTCAGAAGCTGTAAAAAACGCCCCGAGCCTTCGGGGCGTTTCTGTTAAGAAGCATATTCAGGCAATGATTTATCGTGTTTTGCCGTTTTTTCTTCAGGTATTTTGATTTGATTTGTCAGGATTGCACTTGCGAAATAGAGCGCCGCGAAAATCCATACTACGCCTTGTGCGCCGACAAGCCCGATAAACGCCCAGGCAAGCGCGGGGCCGACAAATGCCGACAGGCCCGCGGCCAGATTTAACACAGACATGGCAGCACCTTTATCGCTGCCGGCCGCCGTTGGCACGATAGCTCCGATCGGAACGAATCCGGCCAGAAGCCCTCCCCAAATAAAGCCGACAATGCTGACGAAAAGCAAGTTCCCATGTGATACAACAGGAGCATAATATAATAAAAGGGTAAAAATGCCGCAGCCCGCTCCTCCGAACCACATGACAGTCTTTTTCCAGCCGAACGCATCGCCGACTGCACCGAAGATTAAGTTAAAGACGATATTGCCGAGAAAGATCGTGCCCCAAATCTGCAGCCATACATTTGTAGAAATGCCGTGCTGCGCCATATGCATTGGGAGAAATACCGGAAATCCGTATGTTCCGATACTGTTGATGATCCGAACAATCCCCCCTGAAAGCACACGCGGATTTTCAGCAAGGATGGTGATTCCTTTCATTAATTCCTGCACCTTTTCCTGTTTACTTGCTTTTTTCTTTTCAAAGCGGTCCCTATTTAAAATCAAAGCAAAAAACGCGCCGAGGCATACCCAGAAAATTGAACTCCACAGCGTATTCAAATAGCCGAAGGATTTGATGGCCCAGCTAGAATACCAGGCTCCGAATACAAACATGCCGCAGCAATATGCAATCCAGAACCAGCCGACCGCCGTACTGAGCTTGTTTTTCGGCGACCGGTAAATCACCCATGTCAAAAAAGAATAGGCAAACAGCGGATAGCCCAGCCCTTTAATAAAATACGTGACATACATTACCGGCAAATTAAGATTTTCAAATCCGTATGCGATAAACGCGGCTGTTCCGATAACGTAAAATAACAGCCCCATAAACATCGTCCGCTTTGCGCCGAAGGCTTCGAGGCAGACGCCTGAAAACCAAGACGCTATTGCGAGAGAAATACCGTAAACCGTAAACAAGGATGCTGATTGCTGTACCGTCAAGCCGTTTTCAACTAAAAACGGGCTGAGCCAGCCTTGTTCAAGGCCGTCCCCCATCATAAACAGCACGACCCCTAAAAATCCCCAGGCAAGCTGTTTCGGAATTCCTATTTTATTAAGCATTTTTGTTCCTCCTCAGCAATCTTTCATGTTGTCATCTCATCCCCAAGTCAGGCTTTCACCGCTGGGCTGAAAATGCGCAAATAATTTTTGCGTATGTTTCCATTCTTCATATAGGAAGAGATCCGTCTGATCCGATTCGGGTTCAATTAGCTTTGTGCGGTTCGAAAGTTCTTCTTTCACACCGAGAGCTTCGTTGCAGATCATCGCCGCCCCCATTACGGATGCCTGGCTGAAGCCTTCTCTCTTATAAATCTTCTTTTGCAGAAGGTTAGCAAGAAACTGTGTCAACGCATCACTTTGGAAACCGCCGCCGCACACCTTCACATCATTTTTTGAAAAGGAAGTCACCTCTGTTAACGCCTCATAGTTCCATTTGATTGAAAAAGCGATTTCCATCAGAGCGGCTTTGACAAAATGCGCTCGGCTTAAACTTTGGGACAGCGGGGCATCAAAAATAAATCCGCCTTTTGCGAGTGCGTTTTTCTCAGACGATAAATAGGAGCCTAACGCAGAAACACAAGCTTGATCATGTTTCGGCAGACTGGCGATTTCCCGTTCCATGACGCTGTAGGATTCATTCGGATAAAAAATGGATTTTAATTTTTGATAATTGAGTCCTGTTACACCCGGATTAGTTTCAAGAAGCCATTGACCTTCTTCTGTATGGCAATTCAGCCATGCATTCTCTAAACTTTCGGTTCCGGTCTCCGCTGTTATCTTTGTAATCGGCGTCGTCGTGCCGGATACGATGACGATATCTCCCGGCTTTGCATCTGCACTTTTGATGGCAAGCTGTGTGTCTCCCCCGCCTGCAATCACAGGCACTCTTTCAGAAAGACCGAGAACCGCTGCTTTTTTAAACGTTAACATTCCGACAACCGTCCCGGATCGGACGAGTGAAGGAAGAATGGCAGAAGGCACCCCGAAGATGCTGCATAATTTCTCTGACCACGCTTTTTCCCTTACGTCAAACAGCAGTGTTTCAGCCGCCTGTGACGGTTCATAGCTTAAAATTCCGCTCAGCTCAAATGTCACCCAGTCACTGATGCTTGTGATGTACTTCACTTCTTTCCATAATGACGGCTGTCTTTTTTTTAACCCGACAAGTTTCATGGCGGAAAATAAAGCGCTCGGAAGGCGTCCGGCGCGCTGATGCACTTCTTCTTTTAACTCGATCTCTCCCTCCCATTCGCGCCCTCTATTATCAATGTTGGGCAGACCGAGAAACGCCTTTTTATCTTTATTAATCAGAACAATTCCCTGCCTCTGGCTTGTTGAGGTGATTCCGATTAATGTAATATGAGGGCTTTTAGCAATAGCCTTTTTTGCCATAGCGCTGATTTGCATCCATAATCTTTCCGGCGAGAAATAACGGCCGTCCGGATAAAGCGGATCCGTCACATATTCAATGTCTTCCCTTTCCAGTGCGGTCACGTCGCCGCCGGCAGTCACAACCGCGACTCGCGCATTCCCCGTCCCGATGTCAAATACAAGGTAGCCTTTTTGTTCAGCCATTACAGCCTCCTCCTTCTTCTATCCTTCCATCTCAAGTTCTCTTTTGTTATAAAGTTCACGTATTGAGCAGAGCTGATCTTTTTTCCATTTAAAAAGCGCCTCATTTAAAATCCTCACATGATGATCCTCCACCTCAAATGTTGCGCCCGCTAAATGGGGAGTCGCGAACACATTCGGCAGTGAGATCAATTCATAATCAGAAGATTCAGGTGGTTCCTGATAAAACACGTCAAGGATCGCTCCTTTAATCCTCCGTTCTTTCAGCACCCGCAGCAGCTCTTTTCCGTCTGTAACCGCCGCTCTTGATGTATTGACAAAAACAGCTTCTTGCTTCATCAATTGAAAATGCCGGGCGCCGATTAGGCCGATGGTTTCTTCGGTGCGCGGCAAATGAACGGAGACAATATCACTTTCAGAAAATACCCGTTCAATCGTCGTTTTTTCATACTCCCGGTTCTCATGATTGACAAAGGGGTCATAGTACAGCACCTTGCAGTCAAAAGCCGACAACAGCCGGGCGATTCTCTGTCCTACAGCTCCGAAACCGATAAGGCCGACTGTTTTCCCCGTCAGCTCATTTCCCCTGAATTTGACGTAAGCCTGCAAATAATCACCATTCCACTTCCCGGCCTTCAGCCATTGATGAGAAGAATACGTGTGGCGCAAAAACGAAATGACATTTCCGATAAACATTTCAGCAACAGCCTGGGCATTGCGGGCCGGTGTAAAGAAGACAGGAATTTTTCTTTTAGTCGCCGCCGTGATATCCACATTAGACGGCATCCCTCTGCAGACGCCGATAAAAGCGGAATCCGGCAATATATCAATCACTCGCTCTGATACCTCATCAAGTTCGGTAATAAGCCCCGACGCGTTTGTCTCTTGAATCATCCGGATTAATTCATCTTCCCGATAGGCCCGGCCGTGCTTCTTCCACGGCAGGTGCACAGTCCGCCCGAACAGATCTGTCAGCTCCTTCAGCCCCTCGTCGTGATATGGTGCGGTAATTAAAACCGTCATGGTGCAAAACATCCTTTTCACATAAATTTTTTCACAAAAAAATCTCTTTCCCCGAAGAAGGAAAGAGATTCATATACCGTCTTTATCCGCTTGAAGCGCACAAATATGTATAGACCATTCTTTCCTATCTTTCAAGCATACGCTTGCTGGAATTGGCACAATAAATGTTGCCGAGGTTTCATAGGGCCAGTCCCTCCACCTCTCTTGATAGAAAATAAAATGATGAAATTGTCAGGCTTTTAAAAAGAATAAACTCATCATAGATAAGTCCTTCCGTGATGTCAATACTTTTTTTCTGAATTGACGATCTATTTCGAAATGTTATAATGCTTACAATATAAAAAAAGAGGAGAAATGGCTATGAATTCTGCTGCAAAACAGCCAAACGGCGTCTTTAAATCGGTGTGCTCACTGGACTGTCCCGATCAATGCGGCTTACTTGTGACAAAAAAAGACGGAAAAATCGTTAACATTCAGGGAGACCCGGATCACCCGGTCACATCAGGGAATATTTGCAACAAAGTCAGACACATGGCTGAGCGCATTTATGATGAAAAACGTTTAACCGTCCCGTTAAAACGGATCGGCGAAAAAGGCAAAGCTGTGTTTGCGCCTATTTCATGGGATGAAGCAATCAATACGATCAGTGCGCGCTGGAAAGAGCTTATTGCCGAAGAAGGAGCGGAAAGCATTCTCCCGTACAGCTTTTACGGCAATATGGGAAAACTGGCGGCAGAGGGAATGGACCGCCGTTTTTTCCACCGACTCGGGGCGAGCCAGCTCGAACGGACGATCTGCAGCAAAGCCGGATCTGAGGGCTACAACTATACAATGGGAGAAGGCGCAGGTACTGATCCGGAAGAGACCATACATGCAAAGCTCTTTATTTTTTGGGGAATCAATGCCGTCAGCACGAATATGCATCAGGTCATGATTGCTCAAAAAGCCCGGAAAAAAGGAGCTAAAATTGTCGTTATCGATGTACATAAGAACCAAACAGGCCGGCTTGCCGATTGGTTTATTCCCATTCGCCCCGGCACAGATGCCGCACTCGCTCTCGGTATCATGCATGTTTTATTTGCCGAGGACCTTCACGATGAAGCATTTCTCACAGAGTACACCGAAGGCAGTGAAGAATTAAAAGCGCATGTCAAACAGTATGATCCTGAAACGGTTTCTGTTATAACAGGCGTTAAAGCAGATGATATCAGACGCCTTGCGAGAATGTACGGGGAAACCTCCCCTTCCCTTATCAGGATCGGAAACGGCATTCAGCACCATGACAATGGCGGAATGATCGTCCGCACCGTCGCCTGCCTTCCGGCTGTGACAGGACAGTGGCTCCGCACCGGGGGAGGCGCAATCAAGCACAACAGCGCGATATTAAACTATAACAGACAAGCGCTCCAGCGGCCTGATCTGCTTTATGGCAGGAAGCCAAGATCATTTAATATGAACAGACTCGGAAGCGTTCTTTTAGAAACAACACCGCCCGTACGCTCCTTGTTTATTTACGGAACCAATCCCGCGGTAGTTGCCCCGGAAGCGAATAAAGTCAGAAAAGGTCTGCAGCGGGAAGATTTATTTACAGTCGTTCACGATCTGTTTTTAACAGAAACCGCCAAATATGCGGATATCGTGCTCCCTGCTTCATCCGCCTTTGAAAACACGGATTTTTACACGTCTTACTGGCATCATTTTATTCAGCTGCAAAAACCGGTGATCGAACCATATGGGGACAGCAAATCGAATACGGAAGTGTTCCGTTTGCTTGCCGGGGCGATGGGCTTTACCGAGCAGGAGCTTCAGGATTCCGATGAAGAATTAATCAGACAGGCGCTGGACTTTCCCGCCAATCCGTATATCGAGGATATTGATTACGATTCGCTTTCATCCCATTCTTTCATGAGAGCCAATCGGAAAAAACCGCTTTTTCCGGGCAAGCTCAAGACACCGAGTGGAAAAATTGAGTTATATTCTGAAAAGATGAAACAGGACGGTTATCCGGCGCTGCCCACACACATCCCTCTTGAGAGCGATGATGATTTCCCGCTGTTATTTGTCCCGGGACCGAATCATAACTTTTTAAATTCGACATTTTCGAATAATGAAAAACACGTAAAACTGGAAAAAGCGCCAAAGCTTTTTATTCATACAAAAGATGCTGAGCGCCGGAACATCGAAGACGGGGAAACCGTGAGAATATGGAACAACCGCGGCGAATGTGAATTGACAGCTTCAGTCGGCGAACAAGTGCTTCCCGGCGTTGCAGTCAGCCAAGGTCTTTGGGCTGACGCGGATGATAAAAAACAGCTGGTCAATTCACTCACTCCCGATCGGCTTGCAGATATGGGCGGAGGCGCTGTTTTCTTCTCCGGAAAGGTGCAGGTGGAAAAGATCGGAAAGCAAAAATAAGCTCCCCCCGGTCTTACTGAAGGTGAATCCTTTCGGCAGATTTGACCGTATAAAACATAATGACTTTTATTGGAGGTTTGCTGTATGGATATTATTACCGGCATTGGCATCGCTTTAGCCGGATATTTCATAGGAGACGGATTAAAAAACTTTAAATCACCTGATCCTCATGAACACACTGACCAAATTCTCATCAAAGAAAAAGATCTTCACTTCTACATTGGCTATTATTTAGGAGTGACTAAGGAAGAAGCAAAACAAATCGTGCCTGACACTTCCGACATTCCGCATATCACCCGAAACGGAAAGCGGTATGTACAGAAAACTGCATTACGAGAATGGCTGACTTCCATGCTGGAAAAAGAATAACAGCTGCCGTGAATAGCGGGAAGAGAGTTCTTCTCTTCCCGTTCATTAAGATTTGCCGCCCTGCCTCTCTTCAACCCCAAACATACGACAGATATCGTTCTTACTTAACGAAACATCCCCTTCTTTGGATTTCAAATAAAACCCTTTCGTATATAACCGTATGACTTCCTCATATGCAAGCTCATGACGAAGGAGCGCCATTAAACGCCCGTCTTTTTCATCCTGTTTATTGAACCATTCATACTGTTCTGACCAGTTCACTTTCTGCATACCAAACACCTTCTCGCTTTGGATTAATGCCCTTTTCGCATTTATTATACTTATTTCACCTTTTGAAAACACTCCGACTGCCTGTGACATTTGTAAAACAGCCGTACCCCCCTCTTTTAGTCACCATGTTGACTTATTTCCCATTTCAATGTATATTGTAATTGTCAACATGGTGACAATTTAGATTGGAGATCACTTATGGATATTAATTTATTAATGAAAGAACTGCATTTTATGCAACAAAGTTACGCATCACTGTTTTCGGTCGTCAATAAGGTACAAACTCGCGGAGACGAATACTTAGAAATGTTGACTTCCCGACAGCACATGACTCTTATTGCCATTGCCCATTTACCGACGGAAGATACCACACTTATGAATATCGCTAAAAAGCTGGGCACAACAAAACAAACCGCTAACAAATTAATTTCAAGCCTCACAAAAAAAGGATATGTTCGCACTGTATCAAGTAAACAGGATAAACGTGCAATCAATATTGAGATTACCGCTGAAGGAACAAAAGCGATAATTTCCTGTTCAGAAAAATCCACCTATTTTTTAGCGGATATGTTTCATGAGTTCACAACTGAAGAAGTTGAAACATTCTGGAGGCTATTGCAAAAACTTTATCGTTTTGATGGTGAAGAACAGGATGGTTTTGAAGAAAAAGCACATTTGAAAGTTGAAGACCAGGCTCAATTCATCTCAGATAACTATGAGGAAAAAATCATGGCTGAATTTTCAAAACGGCGATACGGGAGTGGAGACGATGAATAATATGCTTTATCGAAAAGTAAAAGAGGCAGAGAATAAGATAAAGGAAAAAAGCTATGAGCTGAAAGATAAAATTGATCAATTTATTTCTCATGCCAAATATAAAATTCATCGCAAACGCAAACTGGACCGAGCCGGCAATTATATATCAATTGCCATTGGACTCTTTATCCTAACTGCCTCGTGGCTGACCGAAACACAATGGCTGCTTTGGATAGGTGCGGCGAGTATTTTGAGCAATGCCTGTTTGCTCATTATAAATCCTGTTAAAAAATTAAAAACCTGAAAAAAGCTCTCTAAAAGAGAGCTTTCTTTTATTAATCGTCCCAGTCTTCATCTTCTTCCCAGTCATCTTTCGCTTCCTGAATCTTATTATAAAAAAATTCAATAAAGCTTTCTGCAACAGTATCTTGATAACCAATTACCCTATCCCATTCAACTACAGGACATTCTCCGTCTTTCATTTTATTCGTATCTAGACAGTAAGCAAAGTAATCAACATCTTCAATAACCACAAGTCCATCAGTAAGGCTATAGTGTTCTTTATATTCATTAGTTCTATTTACAACTGATGCATGATCAAAGTTGTAGCCTAAAACTAAAACACCGAATAAACCGCCAGCACCGTATTTTTCTAAAAACCATTTATAACTAATAGGAAGTTGGCATTGAAGTTTTTCTTCAATGCGAGTTATGTTTTCATGGCTTGCACCCTCTGTGAATATACCATTTTGTTTGTTTTCATTAATAAAGTTTTCAACCTTCGAATAAATCATTTAATTTAAACACCTCAATTCTCATTCTCAAATTGTTTCGCTCTCCACTTCCAATATCTCTTTCGAAAGCTTTCATACTGTGCTTTTAAAATCTTATCATTTCTAAAACTTTCACCATCAGTCTTAAGCTTATGAATCACATCACTATATTTTGTATGTAAACTGTTTGGGATTTCAAGCATTGGGCCAGGTTCTTCTTGAATCAAGTGATGTAAATTAATCTGTGTGCCATCTTTTGCATAAGGAGCATTGCCGTTTTTCATAAGCTGAAGATTTGTTGCGCCAAATTCTGTTTTTTGGTTAATATCAATATCTTTCATAGTATACACTCTGCGGCTTATGTCTTTAACTTTTCCTTTTGCTTTTACCTTGCCCTTAACCTCAAAGGCACCATACTTTTCTTTATTTAACCAAGGAAGGTTTATTTCTTGACCGGTAAACGGCTTTCTCGTTCCATCCGGGATTTTCTTTGCATTGGTCAAAAGTTCATTTTTAAGGTTTTGGCTGTCAACCACATTGTATGGTACGTTATCAGCTAGAGCAAATTTGTACTTTGGATGATAGGGAAGCAGATCTGGAAGGTTTACATCCTTAAGTTTCTTCCCTGCCTGTCCTGCCTTGTTTATGACCTTCCCCGCCGCATCAGCTTTGTTAACGGCTCCTGCGCCTTTGGTTCCGACGACGGCCACAGCCACTGAACCGACCGCATATGTCACCCATCTTGATCGGGAATACGCATCTCCATTTACCATATCTTTTTGATACGACTCTTCAATTGCCTCTGCAACAGCCTCATATGTTTTAACTGGATGAAGTACTGCATTCCCCAGTGCTGACAGGGTTTCTCCCGGATCGGTTATAAAGTCCCATAGACCAGTTACCGTTTCTTTCCCGACATCATATAACCCAACGCCAACTCCTTTTAAAATATCCCAAGTCACTTCTCCGGCTTCTTCCATCTGTTTTGCTTGTTCAAGCTGAATGACATATTGCTGCTGGGCAGGTTCAAGATTCTCGTAACCGATCTTCTTCGCAATCTCTAAGTATTCATCCGGATCAGTTACTCCATCGGCGAGTTTTTTCTTCAGATCCTTGATTTCCCGCTCTTTCACTTCTTCCTTTTTAATCGTCAAATAAGCATCCGAATGTCTTGCAATCTCGTCTTTTTTCTTATGTATGCCACTTTCTCTGTACGCCTTGGCGTTATAGTGAAGTGGTGTTGCGTTTTTCCCTTTACCCGTGGCATTTTGGAGCTGTTGAAAGTCGGCTTGAATGAACTGTTCATTCGCTTCGGTTTCTGCGTATTCTTTCGTTAGATCATAATCAAGCTTTCCGAGCTTGTGTATGGTATTGTCCCGTTTCTTATCTGCTGACTCAAGCTTTTGATCGACACCTTCTGTAGAGAAAACATCAAGATGAATGATATCGCTGATTTCATCAAGGATACCTTTCATTTCATTGCGCTGCTCCTGCATGATGGCTTGTGATTTATTCTTCGCATGAATCAGCTCGTGTTCTAAAAATGACTCTTCCACAAACGAATCGGCCAATCCGGCATCAGCTACTTTTCCTGAAAGACTGTTAAGAAAAGCAATCTTCATATCGATCAGATCAAGCCAGCTGTCTGTGACACCAGCGTGATCTTGGAAAAAGGCTTTAATGTTGTCAGCGCCTTTACCTGAAAACTCATTGTCATCTAAGTCAGCCATTCCCTGAAAAGCTTTCCTGAGATTGATAAATTGTTCTCTAATCTGATCATATTCTTTTGCTCGTTTCTCCGCTGCTGAGATTAACGAGGATGCTTCAAATACCTTCATTTACGTCTCCTTTCCGCTTCTTTCCGTCTAAATTTTACCATAGGATATAAGATAAGCTGAACCTCTTTCATTTGCCGCACTGTTTTATGCAAGATCATAGAATTTGAACAAAACCTTACACCAAGTAGTCATGATGATTAGCAAAACAAAGCCAGATATAACATATATATATAAATCTCTTGCATTTCTACAGCCGCCATGCTATATTCATATAGCGATGAGCTAAATTGTGTAAGCCGATGCACATGCCCTTGCGGCGCACACGAATGTGGCGTGTGGTGTATCGCCTCAATACGCAAAAGACGTTTGCTTCTGCAAACGTCTTTTTTTATTATCCGATTTTCGTTCCGTTCGGTACGGTCTGCTCGGGCGTAAGCAGGACGACGTCTCCTTTTTCCGGGATGCCGCCGAGAACGAGCACTTCTGACTTGAATCCGGCGATCCGCCGCGGCGGAAAGTTGACAATAGCGGTAACCTGCCTGCCTGTTAAATCACCTGGTTCATACCGTTTTGTAATTTGGGCGCTTGATTGCTTCATGCCGATTTCTCCGCCGAAATCTATTGTCATCTTAATGGCCGGGACCTTTGCTTCCGGAAACTCTTCTGCTTTTACGACCGTTCCTATTCTGAGATCAAGCTTCATAAAATCTTCGATGACTGCCATGTCAAAAACTCCTTTTTTACAATCATGGTACCAAAAAAAGACACAATTTATTTAACCGATCTTTGGACTTATTTATCTGTTTGAAAGGTGTTTCGATAGACGCGCGGTGTTATTCCCTTATGTCTGACAAACCACCTGGTAAAAGAAGACAAATTTTGAAAGCCGACCTCATGACTGATGTCTGTCAGCCGGCATTTTGTTTCAATAAGCAATTGTTCCGCTTTCTTCAGACGGAGCTCGGAAATATAAGCTTGCGGGCTTTTCCCCGTCTTCCTTTTAAACCAGTCTGAATAATAAGCCGGATGGTAATGTTCGATTGCGGCAAGCTCTTTAATAGTAAAAGTCTTTGAGAGATTTCGGCGGATATACGTGATTGAATCATTTGTACGGCTTTCTTGTATCTTTCCAGCAATATATTCTGCGAGCAGACTCAATGAATGAGACGACTGCTGCTTTGCCTCTTCTGTCAGCAGAAACCGAATCGAAGTCCAAAAGGAATCAAGCTTATTGATCACACCGGGGTCAAATGAGCCTTCTAAAAAATATGCCGGCATGTCAAGAACGAGACATTCATTTCGCTCCAAAGAACGGAACCGGTGTTCATGTCCTGGCGGAATATACAGCATTTGATCCGGTTTTAATCTCACCTCACGTCTTTCTGTCTCCAGGTCCAGCTGTCCTTCGAGAGGAAAGAGTATTTGACAGTATGTGTGAACATGGGAATCAAAAATATGTGAATAAGTGCGCCGCTCACAAACGATGTTCTGTAATGAATCCATTTGCCCCTCCTTTTGGATGATCTGTTTCGTTTTTAGTTTACATAATAATATTATTGTTTATCTAGTTGTAAACCCCTTAAAAAAGCAACAACGGCAAACTTTCGGCTTTCCTTAATTGATTCAGTCAATTCAAATGCACTCTGTTTCCTCAGCGCAGCAAAACCGTGAAGCAGGCTTCTCAGTCCTCTTGCGGCATGGATTGCGTTTTCGGGACGTGCATAACCGTTTGCTGTCAGCAGCCTGACAACAAGATTCACAAGCTGGCTGGACAGATTCTCCATTCGGCTGTCTTTTATTTTTTGAAATGTTGCTTCATATAATCCGGGATTGGCTTCAGCGAAATTGATATAGGCATCAGCAAGTGAAAGCATGACCCTTTCACCTGTCAGTCCTTCTGAGGATGCCGCCATGTTTTCATATAACATGGTTAAACCGGAGACGGCCAGCTCTGTCTTAATTCCTTGAAGACCATTGACAAAGTTATAAAGGGAAGGCGGTTTTACGTTTAAGGACTTTGCAACAGCCGCAAGCGTCACTTCATTCAGCCCTTTTTCGTCAGCGATGCCTGCTGCGGCTCTCAATATCATGTCCAGGCTCATTCCGACTCTCGGTGACATTATAATCGGCCTCCCCGCAGGCTTCGTTCGGCTTCATCAGCCGCCTCAGCCATCATTTCAGCAGGATGATAGAGAACATTTCCATGACCGGCGGCCAGACAGCTTGGTTGATGAGCGATAAGCGTTCTTGCTGTTTTTACAGCTTCTTCTTTATTCCAGGTGGCAAAGGCGGGAAACGGAAATTTCCATTTCAGCTTTCCTGAAACCGCAAGGCCTCCCCGTACTTGAAAGGCATCTCCGACGATCAGCATATCATCTCTCAAATCTTTAAAAGCAAGACTCCCCGGCGTATGACCGGGAGCGGGAATGACAAGCAAAGATCCGATCCGCTCGCCGCCTTTCAGCAGGCGATCAGGTTCAGTCTGAATATTTTTCGGCACTCCTCCCTTTATCGGCGTTTGTGCTTCATGCTCAAATAATGAAGTGTC
This sequence comes from Bacillus sp. 01N42_2, assembly GCF_056399565.1. Classification (NCBI taxonomy): domain Bacteria; kingdom Bacillati; phylum Bacillota; class Bacilli; order Caryophanales; family Bacillaceae; genus Bacillus; species Bacillus sp. 01N42_2. The sequence continues at coordinate 27,337 of NZ_JBFTRO010000004.1, forward strand.
ACCTTTCAGCAAGAAAGAATCACGTTCAGAAATACAGACATCAGCATCTGGAAATTCCGCAGATAATGAGTCAAGCGAACCGATGTGATCTCCATGCGCGTGGGTGAGCAATATGGTATTCAGCGGTTTCCCAAGCTGCTGCAAAGCTTGTTTGATTCCTTTATGGCTGTTGGGCAGGCCGGCGTCAATCAGGGTTACTCCTTCTTCCTCCTCAACCAAATAACAATTCACCGGGAAAAGCACCGGAAAAAAGGTCAGCTGCCAAACGTTTCCGTATTGTAAGATTCTCATCAATATCCCCCTAAAACTAATGTTGTTAGTTTTATTATAACTAATACCGTTAGTTTATCAAGCGTTTTCTGTTTAAATCTTAAAAAAGGCGCGGGCGCTTCTCTCATGCCAAAAAAAGAAACACGCATACTGTGATAAAAGATGCTTTCAGCCTGCGAATAAATCAGACTACTAAAACCAGCCGGATAAGCATACACTACTCAACGGAGGGGGAGTTCCACATCATGCATATCACACTTCAAAGCATCTGCCCTGTCTTAATGATTGCCTTTTTTCTATATAAAAAGGTGAAACGGTCCGTCGGCTTTCAGCCTTTGAAACCCCGCTGGCTTTATACAAGAATGATTTTGTTTTCATTGCTGGCCGCCGCTCTGGCTTTTTTCAGCATCACACACCCGGCTTTATACGGGTATCTTATATTCGGCACTTTTTGCGGCTGGCTTCTGGTTCTGTTTGCCAAACGAAACATTTCTTTTGAAGAGCGCCGCGGAAAAATGTATTTTCGGACTCATCTGTGGATTGAACTTATTCTATTAACGTTATTCCTATCGAGATTTGTTTATCGGGTTATTGAAATTTACCGGGTCACAGCGGATTTTACCCATCCGGAGGCATACAGCCAAACGGTCGGGGCCGATCCGCTGACCATCAGTATCTTTTATTTCATCGCTGTTTATTACAGCGGCTTCTCTTTTTATGTTTTAAAAACGAGCAGAGACCAGACAAATAACAGTCAATATGGCTGACATCCCTGCCTAAAAAGCAGGGATGTTTTTTAATCGTGCCGCGTATGGTGAATCATTTGCTGAAGCACATCTAACACATGTTCATCCTCAGGAGAATAATAGATGGATGTTCCTTCTCTGCGTGATTTGACGAGGCGCAGATTTTTAAGAAAACGCAGCTGATGAGAAACGGTAGACTGCAGTAAATTCAGCTTTTCTGCGATATCGTTTACCGCGTGCTCACCCTGTGACAGCAAATGGAGAATTCGGATTCTGGTCGGATCAGACAGCGCCTTAAAAGTCTGGGCAACCAAAAATAATGTTTCCTCATCTAAATCGACAGCGGGGTCATTCATGTTTCCGGATTCGTGAAATTCAGTCATATACCTCACCCTTCTTTTCTCAAGTAGCCCAATTATACCAAATGTCAATTGATGCAGATACATCCTGTGCCTGACAAAAGAACCGTTATTTTAAATTTATGTTTCAAATACAGGTTTCTGCTTGGTTTCGCGCATTCATCTGTGTCATAATGAAAAAGTCATAATGCTCCTGAAATTGAGGGTGAAACACAGTGGAGAAAAAGAAAAAAGGCTGTTTCGCTGCTGCGGGTCTTATGATGATATGTGTTTTTGTCATGGTGTCCTTCTTTCTCATCCTGTTATTTTCAAATAATGAATTGCTCAAAAGTCTTCCGTTTGATGTCAAACCGATCGTGCTTGAACGGCTGACGGATTACAAACCGCTTGTGGAGGACGAGCTGGATGAAAAAGGGCTCACTAGATATACATCGCTGGTACTCGGCATGATATATCAGGAGTCAAAAGGAAGAGGAAATGATCCCATGCAGTCTTCAGAATCTCTGGGTTTAAAGCGAAATCAAATCAAAAACCCTCAAACCAGTATCAAACAGGGAATCAAACAATTCACTCTCATGTACCAAACAGGCAAGAAAAAAGGCGTAGACTTGGATACGATTATACAAAGCTACAACATGGGAGCCGGCTATATTGATTTTGTGGCTGAACATGGAGGATCGCATACTGAGGAACTGGCAAAACAATACTCCGAGCAGCAGGTCAAAAAGAATCCGAAACTTTACACTTGCGGAGGGAACAAAGGCAATTTCCGTTATCCCTACTGCTATGGTGATTACACGTACGCAGAAAAAGTAAAAGCAAAAACAAAAACCGTTGAACAATCCTTAAATGTAACAACACTTGAAACGCTTGAAGAGTAAAAGGCGCCTTGTCTGAGGCGCCTTTTTTCAATAGAAAAAAACCGCGCGAAGCACGGTTTTTTTTAATAATACGGTGAGATCATTAAGTATACAATGACACCCGTCAGACTGACATACAGCCAGAGCGGCATCGTCCATCTCGCGATTTTTTTGTGGCGCTCCACCTGCATGCTGAATCCTCTGATCAGCGTAAACAGCGCAAGCGGCACGATGATGAAGGAAAGGCAAATATGCGTAATTAAAATAAAGAAATAAATCCCCCGAATGATGCCGTGGCCGCCGAATAGTGTATTCTCAGCTATCGAGTGGTACACGAGATAGCTGATCAAAAACAGCAGAGTCGTCGTAAACGCCGCCAAAATAAAGCGTTTATGCGCTTGAATATTTTTTTGCTTAATCATAAAGAGCGCTGCCAGCAAAAAGATAAAAGTAAAGCTGTTAAAAATAGCATTTAACATCGGCAGAATATGAATATTGGCAATGCTGACCTGTCCCGATTTCGGCATAAAAAACAGCACCGCAATTAACCCGTTGATCAAAACGGTCAATGTCAGCACGATACCGGTATAACTTTTAGGTTTGTTTTCTGTCTGATTCATCTTATGACCTCTCTCAATTTTACTGACTATCCAAATGGTATGAGAATTCAGCTTTGATGTCAACGGTTTCGTCCGCTTCGTCAGAAATTAGACAAACTTAAGCCCTAAAAAGACCGGGTGTTTGAGACCCGGCCTTTTGTCATATTATGCTTCCTTCAACAGTTCTTCTATCACTTTATGTTCGTTTTCATTCAACAGATTTTTTGGAATGATCCGATCAATCGGTTTGTTCATATGCTGATCGAGAATGTCGGCTGTTTCCTTATCCCCCGCGATTACGAGGCGCTCCCATTTATGTGATGCGGCCTTTTGATCAAGGTTTGAAGCCAATCGTTTATACAGCCTGTTTTGGTTTTCTTCGACATGGGCTTTGGCGGCGTCTTCGTCCATCGATGCGGAGCTTCCGCTTACATCCTGCGGTTTCCACGATTCATTGATGACGTCGTATTGATAATGCTCCACCCCTTCAATTTTTCCGAGTACGGTTTCTATGATCTTCACTTCATTCTGCTGGGTGAGAATAAAAGCCGTGCTCGGATATTGTTCACGGAGAAGTTCTAATTGATCAAGGACAGCCGTTTCTTCCCAATAAAATCGTGTTTCGACAGGCACCTGCAATTCAATCGTCTCCCAGACATCGCCTTCCCCCGATGCAAAAAATACGAGACTTCGCGGCATTTCTTTACCGAGCCCATCGATATATTGATAGACACGTTCCATGATGCGGACGAGGGATTTTTCTTCTTTTGGATCACTGACAGACAGATACTCCTTTAATCTCCGAAAACCGGTTTTTAAAGCGATTTTCCACTCTCCCCCCTGCTGATCCGGATTTCTCATATCCGTATTTACATATAAGGAAAGCATTTTATCAGGAGATTCCGTCATTACATACTTCAATTTGCCGATGAGTGAGTCAATTGCCATCATAGATTCCTCCTTTTTCCGCTTCTCCCTGTTCCTTTCCCTATCCCGGCCTCCTTAAAAACGTCAATCTGCATATATACGGCAGACTTTTCTAAAAAAGTTTTTGCAAAACCCATTTACAAACCAAGACATCATTTACTACAATGGATACTTGTGTTTGACTAAGACGTTTTACGCTGTGAAAGGAGTATGATTTTGTTTACTGCAGAAGAAAGAGATCAGAAAGAGCTGGAAAAAGAGCTTCATAAGCTTGAATTTCAGATTTTCAGAATGCGGGAGAATCTGATAGATGTATCAAAAGACGCGCGAGTGCTTGGTATTGATCAATCGAACAATGACGATTGGATCATTGTTTCCTCGATTGATGATGGCCAAACATGTAAGATTATGCTGACTGACTGTGAATCAGCCTACCGGGGAAGAGGATGTTTTTCACTAATGGCTTCCTATTATGAAAATGGCATTCATATCGGGGATATTAAAGGCCCTCCGAACCACGGCTACGGTTCGATCTGCATGAAATTTTTAAAACATATCGCCAGGGAGCAGAATATCCCGAAAGTGACGGGCGACATCGCTAAGCGTGATTGGGATCATGTCGACAGACTCGTTCATTTTTATGAAAAGCATCAATTTGATGTCTGGATTGACAAGGATACACAATCAGGCGGCATTAAATGGGTCGACCTGTAAAAAAGTGATAGAAAAACCCCCTTTTCTATGGTGTAATAGATAAAACCATATAAGGAGGGTTTTTTTTTGTATCCGGAAAAATTGAAAAAAGGTGACGGCGTTCGTATTGTTTCTCCGGCAACGAGCATGTCCGTTATGACAGATGAAAATATAAATGCCGCGAAGACAAAATTGGAGGAGCTGGGTTTTTGTGTGTCTTTTTCAGAGCATGCGAAAGAAATAAATGAATTTGATTCATCATCCATTGAATCGCGTGTCCGGGATCTGCACGAAGCTTTCGCTGATCCTGACATCAAAGCGATTTTGACGACACTCGGCGGGTTCCAATCAAATCAGCTGCTCCGTTATCTTGATTATGAAAACATCAAGCGGCACCCGAAAATCCTTTGCGGCTATTCAGATATTACCGCCCTTGGCCATGCCATTTATCAAAAAACCGGGCTTGTCACATATTCCGGCCCCCATTTTTCTTCATTCGCCATGAAAAAAGGATTGGACTATACGATTGACTCTTTCTTAGCCTGCTGCGCTTCTGATAAGCCGTATGAAGTAAAGCCTTCGGCCGAGTGGAGTGATGATAAATGGTATATGAACCAGGAGGACAGACGTTTTTATCCGAATCCAGGTCCGCTCGTTATTCAACCCGGTTATGCGGAAGGAACACTGATCGGAGGAAACCTCTGCACCCTGAATCTTCTGCAAGGCACGGAATATTTTCCGGAGATGGAACAAGTGATTCTGTTTATAGAAGATGATCATATGTCTGACATTCATATGTTTGATCGGGATTTGCAGTCACTCATTCATCTTCCCGCTTTTTCAGCCGTGAAAGGAATTGTCATCGGACGGTTCCAGCAGGCTTCAAATGTGTCTGAAGAGGCTCTCTGCGCCGTCATCCGTACAAAAAAAGAACTGTCGTCTATGCCTGTTATCGCAAACGCTGATTTCGGCCATACTTCTCCTATGATGACTTTCCCGATCGGGGGAACATGCAAAATAGAAGCCGGCTCAAAAGGCGGACGAATATGGATCGACCGGCATTAACACAAAAAGACGGGAAAACCGCCCCTTCTTTTTATTTTGACGCCTTATGCCGCGGTGTGCGCGGAGCGATCATAATTCGTCCGCCAGCCGCTGACGTCACCCATACGGAAGCTCCTTCATAAAAACGGCTGATTTCTTCATGACACGCGGCACGTGCCAGTTCACGTTTATCATGCGTTCCGTCTTGGTTTTTTACGTTTAAAATAAGTACAAGCTCGTGTCTGCCATTAATCATTACGCCGGTATGTCTCACCTTTTCAATAACGGCTGGCCTTCCGCTCCCTCTGTCAAGCGCCTGAAACAGCCTGACAGCCGGCATAGACAGTCCGATGACCAGCACAATGGCACAAGCGGTTTACATCCCTGCTTGAAATATCGGTGATTCTGTGAAGGTATTCCACAACAATATAAGTTCCGGCTCCATTCGATTCATCCCTTCAGATGCCGCTTTCAAACTCATTCTCTCTATATCATATTCGGGGAACGCTTTTTCTTTTTCAGCATATAACGATTATACACAGACAAAAAAGGGAAGAAAAAAAGAACACAAAGCATTTCGCCTTGTGTTCTTCATCTCTATATGAAACTAGTCTAACACTTTAACATTTACTGTTCTGACGCCCCAGTTGTTAGCGTCACTTTTCTTTGCAACAAATACGTCAATTTTATTTCCTTTAATTGCGCCGCCTGTATCTGCTGCTGTTGCCACTCCGTAACCTTCAACATAAACCTTGGAGCCAAGCGGAATGACACTAGGGTCTACCGCGATGACTTTTGCATCAGGGTTTTTGTTTAGGTCAACACCGGTTGCCGTTACACCGGAAATGCCGCCGTCGTTAGCGGAGTAAGCAGTTGCAGTCATTGTCAGCTGCTTTTTAGGCTCTTGTTGGTTTGTATTTGATTGAACAGGCTGCTGTTTTGCTTCGACAGCCTTCACTTCTTGTTTAGGTTGTTGTTCTTGAACAGGTTCTTGTTTAGGCTGCTCTTTTTGGACAGCTTCTTGTTTCGGCTGTTCTGTCTCGGCAGCTGGTTTTTGTTCAGGTTGCGGCTGGCTGGCTTGAGCCGGCTGTGCAGCCTGCGCCTGACCTTTCACCTTTAATGTTGTGCCTGCGTAAATGATATCTGATTGCAAGTTATTCAAGCTTTTCAGATTACCGACTGATGTTCCGAATTTCTGAGCAATTTTCCAGAGGCTGTCGCCCTGCTTCACTGTGTACTGCCCAGATGTGGTTGTTTCTACTGAAGAAATAGTCAGTTTCTCTCCTTCAATGATTAAATCAGAAGATAACTGATTCCATTCTTTTAAGTCCTTTAGGTTCACTCCGTTTTTTTGCGAGATCCCCCAGAGCGTGTCACCCTTTTGCACCGTGATTTCTTTAGCAGAAGCGTGAGCTCCGAATGCAGTTGTTGAAATTGCTGCAACTGCGACAAAGGACATAATCGTCTTCTTCATAAGTAAATCCTCCCTTGTTAGCTTTTTATTGGCGGCTAACAGGTGATATCGTAACATATGAAAATGTCAGTTCAATAACAAAACGATTTGAATTAGATTACAGTTCCTTTACATGAAACATTTCTCTCACTTGGTAAGTCTTGCTGAAACCTTGATACAGCAAGGGTTTTCAAGCTTCTGATTTTTCCGGCGCAGATGAAAAACACAATGTGCAAATTTCTAAAAAAACTTTTTTTCACTCTGTTTCTCTTACATAATTTCGGATTTCTTCTAAAAAAAGCGCTCCGTATTTCAATCGTTTTTGTTCCCCGACCCCTTTTACGGAAAGAAGATCATGATCCGTTTTCGGGAGTTTCGCAGACATTTCTTTTAACGTCTGATCCGAGAACACGACAAATGGAGGCACGCCCTGTTCCGCTGCGATCTCTTTGCGGAGACGCCGGAGAAGCTCAAATAATTCATCATTTTCGGTGACGGCGGCGGCCTGTAAGGCTTCTTTTCTCGCGACTGCGCTCTTTCCAAGCAGAACGTCTCTTCCTTTTTGGGTGACCATAAGCGTCGGAAAAGTCCCGTCTGCCATTCTGATGTATTCATCTGAAATAAGGAATTCGATAAAATCACTGATTTCCGCTGCGGTTTGATGCTTCATAATGCCGTAAGTGGACAGGCTGCTGAAGCCGTTTTCCAGCACTTTTTTATTTTTCGACCCGCTAAGCACTTGCGCCACCATCGTTTTTCCGAAACGCTCATTCATTCTGATGATGCATGACAATACCATCTGCGCTTCTTTAGTGACGTCATGCGCGCTTCTTGTATCAGTGCAATTGCCGCATGCTCCGCAAGCTTCCGCCTCATTCTCGCCGAAATATTTCAGAATAAACCGCTGCAGGCAATCTTCGGTATGACAGTAATCCACCATCTGCCTCAGTTTTTTGAGATCCTGCTTTTGTTTTTCTTCTCCGGCAGCCGATTGATCTATCAAAAAACGCTGCACCATAATATCCTGCGGCGAAAACAAGAGCACGCACTCGCTATTGAGGCCGTCGCGCCCTGCCCGTCCGGCTTCCTGGTAATAGCTCTCCATATCTTTCGGAATCTGGGCGTGCAGAACGAATCTGATGTTGCTCTTATCGATTCCCATTCCGAAAGCGGACGTAGCAACCATCACTTGTATCTGATCGTTAAGAAACCGCTCCTGCTGATTTTTTCTGTCATCATCCGCCAATCCGCCGTGATAACGGCCGGCATTGATGCCGCTGCGTTTTAATTTCTCATATAAACGGTCCGTTTCTTTTCTTGTTGCTGTATAAATAATGCCGGCTTCGTGTTTATTTCTTTCCAGGTACTGCTCGATAAAACGGTCTTTGTTTTCGCCCTTTACGACTTTGAATGTTAAATTCTCTCTGGCAAAACCGGTATACACAGTTTGTTCTTTATTGATGTGAAGCTGCTTGCAGATATCATCATGAACCTCAGGCGTAGCCGTCGCCGTTAACGCGATGATGACGGGCGGCTCTTTTAATTCTTTAAAAAGGATTTCGATATTCCGGTAACTCGGCCTGAAATCATGCCCCCATTGCGATATACAGTGAGCTTCGTCAATGGCGACAAGAGGAACCGTAATATTCTGCAGGATGTGAATGAATTCAGGAGAAGTCAAACGCTCCGGCGTGATGTAAAAGAGCCGGTAAGCCCCTTCCTTCAAACCGGTCAGGCGCTCATGAATGTCACGGCTTGTCTGAGTGCTGTTAATATAAGCTGCCGCGATACCCGCTTCTTCAAGCGCGTCGACTTGGTCTTTCATTAAGGAAATAAGAGGGGAAATAACGATTGTGGTTCCTTCAAACAGCAGTGCGGGAATCTGATAGCAGATTGATTTCCCGCCCCCCGTCGGCATAATGCAGACCGTGTTTGTTCTCTCCTCTGCAACTGATTGTATCGCCTGTTTTTGCCCCGCGCGAAGGCTGTCGTAGCCAAAATAATGCGCCAGAAGGGATTCGGCTTTATCCAGCATATGTCGTAAAACCTCACTTTGTCTTTGATTCTTTTATTTTATCATACTGATAAAGTACGCTGCTCAAGGTCAATTCAAAATAAAAAGCCATCTCCGCAAGGGAAATGGCTTTCGCTACGTATGCCGTACGCAAGTAAGAAAGTTTTAAACCACCACTCCTCAAAGTGGGTGTTTGCAGAAGCGTTCCTGTCGTCCTCTGCAATGGAGGCATGACATTCCGGCTTCGATATAAAACTCCCTATTACAGCTTAAAGGTTAAAACTTAATTAACAATACGAACAATGTAGCTTCTCTTATATCCTACACCATCAGTCGTATTTTGGCAAGGGGGTTAATTCTTTTACAGAAAACCTTTTTTCTGTGCAAAAAATGCTTTCTTCTCCATAAAAGTTGTTTTTTCGACAAAATATCAATATATCAATATAAGATTGCTGCGAAAGCTGTCACCAGTTTCTTCTATATATAATAGAAAAAACTCTCACACCCTATTTGGGTGCAAGAGTTTTCGGCAATTAGATTAGAATTTTGCAGCCAGATCTTTCGCTTCTTGCAGTCCTTTTTCAATGATCGCTTGAGCGTTATCAGGCGCAGCATTGTGGCCTTCAACGACAACTGTGTGAAGATCTTGAACTCCCCAGAAGCCGAGAACGGTTTTCATGAAGTTTAATGACATTTCAAGAGATGCCATCGGTCCTTCAGAATATACACCGCCGCGTGCGTTTAAGAGCGCTACTTTTTTATCTCCCATCAGACCTTTAGGGCCTTCAGGCGTGTATGTGAAAGTAACCCCTGCGCGAGACAGGTAATCAACATAAGTATGAAGCACAGCAGGCACTGTGAAGTTCCAAAGCGGGAATGCAAACACGACTTTGTCAGCTTTGACAAATTGGTTTAAGTAAATGTCAGCTGTTGACGCTTGTTTTTTCTCTTCGTCTGTCATTTCAATTCCTTTTGAAGCTTTGAATGTTCCGTTAATCATATCTCTTCCGAGGTAAGGAAGGTTTTCTTTATGAAGATCAAGTTCAATTACTTCATCATTCGGATTGTTTTCTTTATAAGCAGCGAGAAACGCTTCATATAATTTTACTGATACGCCTTCTTCAGCCGTACGGTCACTTGATTTTACAAATAATACTTGAGACATTCTAAATTCCTCCCGGTAATCTTTTAATATTCACTTACAAATAGTATGTTACTTTCTTTTTTATATAAAGTCAACATTTTTATTTCGATTCTGAGATTTTTTTATGGAATAAAAAAACAGGTACATGTGAATGTACCTGCTGATATTATTGTGAATCCTGCTCGCGATCCAGAATTTCGTAAGTTTGTGAGTTTTTTTGATCAACGGTTTCTTTATTTGAGAGGTCTTTCACCTGCTCGTGAAATTCTCTTTCATATGAAGGGGCGTCTGTTTTCACATCCCCCTCTGCTTCCCGCTGCGCTTCAACGGTCATTCTGGCGTACGGAACGGCTTCAAGCCTTTCATAAGGGATTTCTTTTCCCGTTTTTTCGCATATTCCGTATGTTCCTTTATCCATCCGCTCAAGCGCGGCATTCACCTCATCTAAAAGATTCTGATCGACTTCATCCAAAGTTTGGTTCGTAACCCTGTCCAAATAAATGCTTCCGTGATCAGCTAAGTGATTATCTACTCCGTTTGACAGTTCTCCCGTGTCTTCCCTCATTGAATGTTTTACTTTTGATTCTCCTTGAAGACCGTCCTTTAAATCGATTAATTTATGATAAAGGCTGTCCCGCTGTTCTTTTGATAATGACATATTCAGCATCTCCTTTTTCGTCTGTATTCCTGCTGCTCTCATTTATTACATACCCTCGAAAAAGGCGGCTGAAACAATGGGTCTCAATGTGTTCTCCCCCTGATGTTGACACTCGGTGTCTGCTGTTTTGTCTGTCTTTTTTCTTTCACCGGATTATTATCCTGGTTGTCCCGAAATTCTTCAGGGCAGGCTTTTTTGAGTTGGTGCTCCGGCGTATGGTATGTGGCGCCGATATTCAGCATTCCGCTCAGCTCTCCTATATTCAGCTTTTCAAAGTCAATGTTGTATTCCACTTTGTCCACTTTTACGCTCTCGATATGGACATACGTTTTTTCCCCTTCAACCGTTTGCGGTTCAGAATGACATTTATTCTGAAGCTCATCAAGCTGCTGTTCCACTTTCTGAAGCCTGTCTAATTCTTCTTCACATACTTTTTTGAAAAGCTCTTTCATTATTTTTTTCAAAGAAAATCACTTCTTTCCCCGTCACTCTTGGAAAGTTCTAGGCGTCCCGTATTGCGAATATATAAACATGGTATACAAAAAGGAGGTGAATGATGATGTTTTTTCCATCCGTTATTAACTTTGAGCATATAAAAATAAACGGAATCAGCAGCGGAGCGGCTTTTAACACCGGTTCTTCCGTTATACTGAGGCGCACTGCCGCTAATAAAAGAAATGAAGGATATGGTGAACAAAGCGGAGATTGCACTGTTGTCGCTATCCCCATCATGAGTATTGATGATTCAGATCTGATAGACGGCACCGCAAATAAGGTCAGCCTTCGATAATAATATGGCTTGCATCCCCCAAATGTTTAGCAATTGAGATATATAAAATTCCGTCTTTGAATACCGCCTGCATCCCCTTCGTTCCCTGAGCAGAATGAGGAAGATCGAGTTTTTTTTCGAAATCGCCGTATTTTCCGGTCTTCTGTTTAAAATCCTGTTCATTGAAGAAGGATTTTCTCGTGCCTTTTACGACAATATATTCTCCGTAAGACAAAAGCTGAACATCTTGTTTCCGATAGCCGGGCAGATACAGCAAAAATTGAAGTTCATCATGGGTTTCCACTATATCTATAAGAGGAAAAGCATCCTCATTTCTTCTCATTTGCCCATCTCCCTGCTGAAAGGGAAAATGAGAATGACCGTTTTGAAATGATTTCAATTGTTCATCATCAAAAATGTTTTTCCAAAAATCACCGCCGGACATGTTTTGCGCCATTTCCATCCATTGCTTCATCTTGTCGAAATCCATTTTTTTATCGTCCTCCTGTCTAAGCATACGGTCATAACAGCCGGCATACACCTGTATTAAAGGAGGTTTGCCTGTGGTTCAACCAACTCCATATATCAATATTAATATTTTCATGTTGAAAATTAATTCCTTTGAAAATGCTTCAGCGGTGAATGTCGGACAGAATTTACTGGCGGAATGGCAGAATTCCGATAAAAAGAATCAGGGGTACGGACAGAATTTCGGGGATGCTAGCGGCTTTTTCGGCACGAATGGGAAAGTGGATGACAGAGATCAAATTGATGCTCCGTCTACCTTCGAGTCAGCATGCGGCAAAATCCCCGCCGGGAAAGGAGACCCATTATGATGTTTTCGCCGGTTTTGGTAAATGTAGGAGGCTTTAAAGTGAATGCGGTCGACCGGGGCTCTTCCATTACGATCGGCCCGTATCAGCAAATCGATTATTTTTTATCCAATAAGATTAACTATGGCTTCGGTGAAGAAAACGGTGATTTGGCGCCGATTTATATCCCCATCAGTTCTATTGCTGATCCGGATCTCATTGATTCGAACTCCGGAAAAACAAGCATTATCTAATAAAAAAGCCATCCGCCTGCATTCGGATGGCTTTTATGTCATATTTAGCTGCATAAGTATTTTGTTAAAATGGCTTGAACCTCGGTCAAGTCCGTTTCTTTTGCAAACTCCAATTCGAATGTTTTTCCCCTTGTCATTAATACGAGGCCCGTATCAGGATCAAACATCCCTGCTTCTTGAATGGCGAAGCTTTCAATTGTTTTATATGGAAGGAAGACGCGCACTTTCTTTTTGGAGAACATTTTATTATCAAAGAAAATCACTCGTTTATTTGTAAAGCATATTTGGTCAACCCGCAGTTTATAAATCGTTTCGATCCGTTCTCCCTCAACGAGCAAAGCCTCCAGCTTTTTTGTGTCGGTTGATCTGCTGACAGAAAAAATTCCCAATGAAGAACCCCACTTTCTGCTTCTATACTATATTTTATCAAATACATAAAAAAATAAGTTCTTTATCCCTATATAAGAATACGACATAGACAGCATTTAAACCATTACGAACAGATTACATTTTCAGAACGTTCATCGGATAGGCCTTTTCGCGAAAGGTGCTCTGTTATGAAGTAATACGGTTTTGCAGAAGAAAAGGTTTCAAGAAAACCATACTTTTTTCGAAAAGTCAGTTTTTTCATATCGCCGTAAAAAACCGCGGCCTCTGAATGCCGCGGTTTCAACAAAACATCAACGATCTGTATCTTCAATTGTTCCTTATTTGTCCGTGCTTTTTCCGAACATGCTGAAGCAAAATAAATTCATTCAGCTTTAGACTTCTTCAAAATACTCTTTGTAGAAGCCGCCGACTTTATTTGTGTTGTCCACGACAAAAATAAATTCTTCTGTTTCATTTTTGACCTCATACTCTTTGCCGGGCGTCAGTACGTTTTTGACAATGTATTTTTTCGCATCTGTATGTACGCATTTTACCTTTTTAACGCTTTCTTTTGTCTGCCAATTATTATGAATCATCTGTAAAACTCCTTTTCTTCATCGATAAGCTTATTGTAGCCGTTTTTTCTTGTGAATTGCAATAACGGTTATCAATTGATTTTACCTGGCTCTGTATTATAGAATGACTGTATGCGCTTACTTTGCGCGGACATCAAGATGCTCAAAACAGACCATAAAAAATTTCGGGAGGTTTGTTACGAATGAGTTCTTTAACGATGCAGATCACAAAAAGGCTGGAAACATTTTTGCAAGGCACGAAGAAGCTTTATATTGACGGAAAATTTGTTCCGAGCGCTTCAGGATCAACCTTTGTCACACCGAATCCGGCAACCGGAGAAACTTTGATGACGCTTTACGAGGCACAGGCAGAAGACATTGACAGTGCAGTGAAAGCGGCACGCAAAGCCTTTGATCACGGCGAATGGCGCACAATGCCGGCCGCTTCCAGAAGCAGGCTGATGTATAAGCTTGCCGATTTAATGGAAGAGCACAAGACTGAACTCGCGCAGCTTGAAACACTTGATAACGGAAAACCGATTAATGAAACGACGAATGGAGATATTCCGCTGGCAATTGAGCATATGCGTTATTATGCCGGGTGGTCCACAAAGATAACCGGACAAACGATTCCGGTCGCCGGCTCATATTTTAATTACACCCGCCATGAGCCTGTCGGCGTCGTAGGGCAAATCATCCCTTGGAACTTCCCGCTCCTTATGGCGATGTGGAAAATGGGCGCCGCCCTTGCCACAGGATGTACAATCGTTTTGAAACCGGCGGAGCAGACACCGCTGACCGCCCTCTATTTAGCTGAATTAATTGATCAGGCGGGCTTTCCTGACGGCGTCATCAATATTGTTCCCGGGTTCGGCGAGACGGCCGGGGAAGCGCTGACCAACCATGACGATGTCGATAAACTCGCTTTTACCGGTTCTACAGAAATCGGCAAAAAGATTATGGAGAAAGCCGCGAAAAGTATCAAGCGCGTAACGCTGGAGCTTGGCGGTAAGTCACCTAACATCATTTTGCCTGATGCCAACTTGAAAAAAGCCATTCCCGGCGCTTTAAACGGGGTCATGTTTAATCAGGGGCAGGTATGCTGTGCCGGCTCCCGTGTCTTCATTCACAAAGATAAATATGATGAGGTCGTAAGCGAAATGGTTTCATATGCGAAATCGCTTCGGCAGGGAGCCGGTCTTCACCAAGATACGCAAATCGGTCCGCTCGTCAGTAAGGAACAGCATGAACGCGTGCTTTCTTATATTGAAAAAGGAAAAGCAGAAGGAGCCAAAGCTGTTACAGGCGGAAGCTGTCCGTTTGAAGAAGGGTATTTTGTCTCCCCGACAGTATTTGCGGACGTGGATGACAGCATGGCCATCGCAAAAGAAGAAATTTTCGGCCCGGTTTTAGCCGCTATTCCGTATGATACGGTAGATGAAGTCATTGAGCGTGCGAACCGCTCGGAATACGGCCTTGCAGCCGGACTTTGGACTGAGAATGTAAAAAACGCCCATTACATTGCTGACCGTCTCCAGGCCGGCACCATTTGGGTCAACTGCTACAATGTATTCGACGCGGCCTCTCCTTTCGGCGGCTATAAGCAATCCGGCCTCGGACGGGAAATGGGTTCTTACGCGCTGGATAATTATACAGAAGTGAAAAGCGTCTGGATCAGTCTGGAAGATTAATAAAACGAGAAACTGCTGCCTGCCAGCAGTTTCTTTTTTGTGTCATGCCGCCTTTTGCATATGAATATATATGCTTCTGAAGGAGTTGAGCGAGTGTGAGCACAATTCGTGAAAAAGTCAGAAGCCGTCAAAAGAAAACCATCTCGCTATTAAGAGAAAGGCAAAATGCTGACGGCTCATGGTCATTTTGTTTTGAAGGCCCGATTTTGACAAACGCCTTTCTGATCCTCCTTCTCACTTCTCTCGGAGACAATGATAAAGAACTGATCGCTGAGCTTGCAAAAGGCATCCGCGCAAAGCAGCGTCCGGACGGAACATTTGCCAATTATCCCGATGAACGGAAGGGAAATGTGACCGCCACTGTACAAGGCTATGTCGGCTTGCTGGCTTCCGGCTTATATAATCGTTCTGAGGCGCATATGATTCAGGCCGAACGTTTTATCATCTCTAACGGCGGCTTGCGGAACGTACATTTCATGACAAAGTGGATGCTTGCGGCAAACGGCCTTTATCCGTGGCCCGCACTGCACCTGCCATTATCTTTCTTAGTGATTCCCCCCTCTTTCCCGCTGCATTTTTATCAGTTCAGTACATACGCGCGGATCCATTTTGTGCCGATGGCTGTGACGCTTAATAAAAGATTTTCACTGAAAAATCCCAACGTTCCGTCTCTCGCACACTTAGATCCGCATATGACCAAAAATCCGTTTACATGGCTTCGTTCCGATCAGGAAGAGGACAGAGATCTCTCTTCTCTATTTGCGCATTGGAAACGGCTTTTGCAGATTCCCGCCGCCTTTCACCAGCTTGGTCTCCGTACGGCCAAAACATATATGCTTGACCGGATTGAAGAAGACGGCACATTGTACAGCTATGCGAGCGCCACTATTTTTATGGTGTACAGCCTGCTCGCTCTCGGTGTATCACGCCACTCCCCTGTTATCAGAAAAGCGCTTGCCGGCACGAAAGCTTTACTCACGTCTTGCGGCAATATACCGTATCTGGAAAATTCAACATCGACCGTTTGGGATACGGCGCTTCTCAACTATGCGCTCATAAAAAGCGGCATTTCAGATAACGATCAGATGATAACAAGCGCCGCCCGCTTTCTGCGTGAACGGCAGCAGACGAAAGTGGCGGATTGGGCCGTCCACAACCCGCATGCAGAACCGGGAGGATGGGGTTTTTCAAACATCAATACGAATAATCCTGATTGTGATGACACAGCGGCAGTGCTCAAAGCCATCCCGCGAAAACTTTATCCCGGCTCATGGGAACGCGGACTGAGCTGGCTTTTGTCCATGCAAAATAGTGACGGGGGCTTCTCTGCTTTTGAGAAAAATGTCAATCATCCGCTGATCCGCCTGCTCCCGCTTGAATCGGCTGAGGAAGCGGCCATTGACCCTTCAACAAGCGACTTAACCGGACGGGTGCTTCACTGTTTAGGGGAAGCGGGGCTTTCTTCTGATCATCCCCAGATTGAAAAAGCCGTCCAATGGCTGTTCCGCCATCAAGAACAGGACGGTTCATGGTACGGCAGATGGGGTGTCTGTTATATTTACGGAACATGGGCTGCGCTGACGGGCATGAAAGCTTGCGGTGTCAGCCATAACCACCCGGCCGTAAAAAAAGCGATCCGCTGGCTGAAGTCTATTCAAAATGAGGACGGAAGCTGGGGAGAATCCTGTAAAAGCGCAGAAATCAAAACTTATGTCCCCCTTTCTTACGGAACGGTTATACAGACTGCATGGGCTGCGGAAGCTTTGCTGCAATACGAAAAACCACATCACCAGGCCATCACAAAAGGGATATCTTTTCTTATTGAAAACCGGCATTACGAGGGAGCTCCTTTCAGCTATCCGACTGGAATCGGCCTTCCGAAACAATTTTACATCAAGTATCACAGCTACCCGTATGTATTTTCTTTGCTTGCGCTCAGCACTTTTATGAAAGTGAGTGAAAAGGAGGAAGAAAAATGAAACGGCACGCTTATCAAACCGAGATGCTGAATTGGTGTGAAACCTTGAAGGAACAAGTCATTCAGCAAGGCCGGTTCGATCGCTTCGCGGCACAAATCGACCGGATTTTTCACACTCTTCAGGATGACGGATTAACGGAGGCGGAATGGTACGAACAGGCATCAGGACTTTACCGGGACATTACCCAATCGGAAGAGCCGGATGAGCCCAGAGCTTTTGTGCCGATCGGCAAGCATGTACTGCCTAAGCTGCCTTACAGTTATTCCGCACTGGAACCGTATATTTCAAGGGAAATCATGAAACTTCACCATACAAAACACCATCAGAGCTATGTTGACGGCCTGAATCATGCTGAACTGGAGCTGAAAAAAGCGCGGCAGATGAAACAGTACGACTTAGTTGCGCATTGGGAGCGGCAATTGGCGTTTCACGGCGCCGGCCATTATTTGCACAGTATTTTCTGGTTTTCCATGAACCCAAACGGAAAACGACGGCCGACGGGCGCTCTCTTTCAAATGATTGACTCATCATTCGGGAGCTATTCTGCTTTTAAAGAACAATTTTCTCAGGCAGCTAAAAAAGTCGAAGGCGTCGGCTGGGCTATCCTTGTCTGGGCGCCGCGCTCGGGGCGGCTGGAGATTTTGGCAGCTGAGAAGCATCAGCTTTACAGCCAATGGGACGTCATTCCTTTGCTCCCTTTAGATGTATGGGAACACGCCTATTATTTACAATATAAAAATGACCGCGCGGCTTACGTGGATCAATGGTGGAATGTCGTTGACTGGCGGGAGGCGGAGAAACGGTTCGAGCAAGCGCACCGTGTAATGTGGCCGCTTTATTAAAAAAGCCCCCGTTTTGAACGGGGGCTTGCTTCTTTTCATTTAAAAAATACCGAGCACGTGCAGAAAAACAATAATAATGGCTACAGGAGACACATAACGGATTAACAGGAGCCAGACTGCAAACCATTTCCGTTTAATTCCTGAACCGCTTTTCAGTTCATCAAACAGCGCCTGTTTCGGAATTTTCAGCGGGACGAACACGGCAATTAAAAGCGCGCCAAGCGGCATTAAGACATTGCTGACCAGAAAGTCCGCGGCGTCAAAAATACTGCGGTGAAAAATTGAAACATCACTCAACATTCCGTACGACAGCCCAGAAGGCACGCCGACAATAAAGATGGCAAGTCCCCCAATCCATGCATACCGCTTTCGTTTTGCCGAATCGCCTTTTGACAAAACGGCAACCAAAATCTCAAGCATTGAAAAAGCCGATGTCAGTGTCGCAAATAAAAACAGCAGCAAAAAGGCGAGTAAAAACACGATACCGAACGGCATATGGTTAAAGACGGTCGGAAGCACGTTAAACAAAAGCTGCGGGCCCTGATCCGGCTTGAGGCCGAATGAAAACACCGCCGGAAAAATCGCCACGCCCGCCATCACGGCAACAAGGACATTTAATACCGTCACTGATACAGCGGATTGAACAATATTTTCTTCTTTTTCTAAATACGCACTGTATGTAACCATTACGGATACTCCGACGCTTAACGAGAAAAATGACTGTCCCATCGCATATAAAATGGTATTGGCGTCCATCGCGCCGAAATCGGGCATGAAGAAGAATTTTAACCCCTTCGCTGCATCATGAAGCGTAACGGAGCGGATCATTAAAAGAATAAAGAGAATAAACAGAGCCGGCATCAGCACCTGACTTACTTTTTCGATGCCGCTGCTTACCCCCTTTGCAACAACTAAAATCGTCAGCACGATAAACAGCAGCTGGCCGAAAACCGCTGCATAAGGGTTTGAAATGGTATCGATAAATAACGTATCAAATCCGGATGTGAGCGATAAACCGCCTGTAAAGCCCTTTATAATATAGATTAATATCCATCCCCCCACTACGCTGTAGAAGGATAATAGAATAAAACACGTAATGATTCCGAGATATCCGATCCAATGCCACTTTTTCCCCGGCGCAAGCGCCTTATAAGATTCAACGGCGTTTTTTTGCGTTTTTCTGCCGATAATAAATTCAGCAAGCAGAAGCGGCAGTCCGATTAAAATCGTAAATAAAATAAAAACGAGCAGAAAAGCGCCGCCTCCGCTGGTTCCCGCTACGTAAGGGAACTTCCATATTGCGCCGAGCCCGATTGCAGAGCCGGCCGTAGCTAAAATAAATCCCAGCTTAGATGACCATTGATTAGCTTCTTTCACTTCAGCACTCCCAATTCATTTCAGTATAAAAATCAATTGTAAGAATATATGTCTGAATAGTCAAGAAGATATTAGTTGACATAATATAATTATAAAAAACTTATATTTAATATTGAATTATTCAGAATATTATTTATAATGGAATACAGAAAAGTCAGTCAGATTTTCTGACTTGATTGATTGGATGAAAAAGGAGCTGTGTTTATGGAATGGTTGAAAAAAATAAGCGGGTTTGCGGGACAAACTTTCGGCTTATGGGTGATCGTCTTTGCTGGTTTAGGATTTGCCTATCCTGATTTGTTTTCTTGGATCAGTTCTTATATGACGGTTTTTCTAGGTATTATTATGTTTGGAATGGGGCTTACTCTTCAAACAGACGATTTTAAGGAATTAATCAGGAAACCTTGGCATGTCATCATCGGGGTCGTTGCTCAGTTTACGATTATGCCGCTTACGGCTTTCTGTTTATCAGCCGGGCTCCGCCTCCCCGCAGAAATTGCAGCGGGCGTCATTTTGGTCGGGTGCTGTCCGGGCGGCACCGCCTCAAATGTTATGACCTTTTTGGCAAAAGGCAATACGGCGCTTTCAGTTGCGGTCACTACAATCTCAACATTGCTTGCTCCTATTGTAACGCCGGCACTTATTATGCTGTTTGCAAAAGAATGGCTCCCTGTTTCTTTCGGCTCACTTTTTGTTTCCATTATGCAAGCCGTGCTTTTACCGATCATCCTCGGTGTAATTGTGAAGCTGCTCTTCAAAAAACAAGTCGGCCAAGCCGTTCACGTGCTTCCTCTCGTGTCGGTAATCGGCATCGTAGCAATTGTATCCTCTGTTGTAAGCGTAAATCGTGAACATCTGCTTCAATCAGGACTGCTGATTGTGACAGTCGTCATCTTACATAACGGAATCGGATATTTGTTAGGATTCCTGACCGCAAAGCTGTTCAAAATGGATTATGCTTCGCAAAAAGCGATTGCGATCGAAGTCGGGATGCAAAACTCCGGACTGGGCGCGGCGCTTGCGACAGCACACTTCTCCCCTCTGTCAGCCGTACCGAGTGCGATTTTCAGCATATGGCACAATCTGTCAGGATCTGCTCTTGCCACCTACTGGTCTAAGAAAAAAGGGAAAAACAGCGCAGAAGAGGATGAAACAGCAAAGATTCCGCTTTCATAACTGAACAAGGATAGGGCGGCAGCCGCCCTATCCTTGTTTTTTCTGCAGATCACGAAACAGGCGCAAAAGCGCTTTTTTTACATTCCCCTGAAATAAACCTCCATGATAACAAATCAATTGGCTGATATCATAATCGAGCAGCCGCTCTACGGAACGGACCGCATCTCCCATATGTAACGTATAGCCGGGATGAGCAAGGTTCAGCTTTCCGTCTTCAATAACGACCGCATCGCCTGTGATCATTATTTTTTCGGCAGGCAGATAAAGGCTGATATGGCCGGGTGTATGACCCGGCGTGGCCACAATGCGAATGCCTCCGCACCAAGGAAGCAGCTCGCCGTCAGTAACTGTCCGGTGAACCGGAGCCGATTCGGCTGATTGAAGCGAGCGGATGAACTGTTTTGCATGAGGTTTTGCTTCCTCTGGCAATGAACAAAACGTAGATTCAGCCTGCTCAAGCCGTAAAGATTTTTTGGAGCCGTCAATATACGGCGCTTCATGTTCGTGTGCTGTCACGCTGATATCCGGATACAATCGGAGCAATGCAGCGAGTGAGCCGATATGGTCTATGTCGTGATGCGTTACAATGATTTTTGTCAATGAATGAAGCGGCATACCGTGCCGGGCAGCAGCATGTTGAAGACGGTTTGTAAAGCCGGGATATCCGCAGTCTATTAAAATCGTGTCATGTTCGTCTTGCAGAAGAACCGGCGTGATAGAATGCCATTCTCCATTATGTTCAAATTCAATCTCAAGCGGATAACAGTTTTTCATCTGCATTTCTCCCCTTCCTCAATAAAAAAAGTACACCGCTTGTAAAAGCAGTGTACTTTTTATCTGACACAAATTACCCTTCCAGCAACAGCTGTTCCGGATCTTCAAGCAGGTTTTTAATGGTGACAAGGAATCCGACCGCTTCTTTGCCATCTACAATTCTGTGATCATATGATAAAGCGATGTACATCATCGGACGGTTTTCAGAGCGCTCGGCATCAATCGCTACTGGGCGCAGCTGAATTTTATGCATACCTAAGATTCCGACTTGAGGGCTGTTTAGGATTGGTGTTGACATAAGCGAGCCGAATGTACCTCCGTTTGTGATCGTGAAGGAGCCTCCTTGCAGCTCACCTAATGTTAATTTATTGTTTCGCGCTTTCTTCGCAAGCTCGCCGATTTCTCTTTCAATGCCGGCGAATGTCAGACGATCAGCGTCACGCACGACTGGGACGACAAGCCCTTCTTCAGCCGCGACAGCGATACCGATATCATAAAACTTTTTCACGATCAGCTCATCGCCTTGAATTTCAGCGTTAAGGAGCGGATATTTTTTCAATGCTGCCACGACGGCTTTTGTGAAGAAAGACATGAAACCAAGTTTTACTTCATTTTGCTCAAGGAATTGGTCTTTACGGCGTTTTCTTAAATTCATAACGGCCGTCATATCCACTTCATTAAACGTCGTCAGCATTGCAGAAGTCTGCTGCACTTCAACCAATCGTTTCGCGATCGTTTGTCGGCGGCGGGACATTTTTTGCACTTCTACAGGTTTGTCAAAGCTTTGCTGTGTTTTTTGAGCCTGCTGTTTCGGCTGTGCCGCAGGTTTTGGAGCCGGCTTTTCATAAACTTCCACATCATGTTTGCGTACGCGGCCGAGCGGGTCCCCCGTCGGAATTTGTGAAAGGTCAATTCCTTTTTCCCTTGCCAGCTTGCGTGCAGCCGGAGACGCAACCGTTTTTGATTTTGTTTCTGATTGTGCTTCCTGGCTGACTTCTTGAGCAGCCGGTTCAGCTTTTGCTTCCTCTTTCGTTTGTTCATTGGCTGGAGCACTTTCTGAAGGGGCAGGTGCAGAACTTTCGCCAGCGCCTTCTGTAATGGTGCCGATAATTTCTCCTACTTGGACGGTATCACCCGAATCTTTCAATACCTCTTTTAGAACACCCGATTCTTCTGCTGTCAATTCAACATTTACTTTGTCCGTCTCCAGTTCAAGCAAATACTCACCCTGTTCTACATAGTCACCGGGCTGCTTTAACCATTGGGCTATCGTTCCTTCTGAGATTGATTCTGCTAATTCAGGTACCTTAATTTCCGCCATTTTTACATTTCCCCCTTAGTTTTTGCGAGTCAAGCTATCAGATACAATGCGTTCCTGTTCTTTTTTGTGGACTGTCGGATCTCCTTCTGCGGGACTGGATCGTCTTCTTCGGCCGATGTATTGAACATTTACTCCTTTCGGCGCGATTTCCGTCAGATACGGGCTGATATAACTCCAAGCCCCCATGTTCTGCGGCTCTTCCTGAACCCAAACGATCTCTTGCAGGTTCGGCAGTTTGGCGAAAAGTTCTTTCGTGTCTTTTGCCGGGAACGGATACAGCTGTTCGATTCTGGCAATATGAAGCCAATCTTTATCGCCTTCCATTTTGTTAAAGTGATCGCTGATGTCAATTGACACTTTTCCGCTTGATAACACGACGCGAGTCACTTTTTCGTAAGCGTGGGAAAGACCGGACTGCTCATAGACCGGCTTGAATCTGCTTTCGCTCAGTTCCTGCACTTCAGATACCGTATTCGGATTGCGCAGCAGGCTCTTCGGCGTCATGATCACAAGCGGGCGGATTTCCTCACGAAGCAGCATTTTCGCTTGTCTTCTTAAAATATGGAAATATTGAGCCGCACTTGTCAGGTTGGCCACCGTCCAGTTGTTTTCTGCCGCCAGCTGCAGGAACCGCTCGACGCGGCCGCTGGAGTGTTCAGGCCCCTGTCCTTCGTAACCGTGAGGGAGCAGCATGACTAATCCTGATTTTTGTCCCCATTTTGCCCGTCCTGCAGAGATGAATTGATCAAAATAGACTTGAGCCGCATTGGCAAAGTCCCCGTACTGCGCCTCCCACATCACGAGCGTTTCAGGCGAATACACGTTGTACCCATATTCAAAGCCGAGAACCGACCCTTCAGAAAGCGGGCTGTTATGCACCGTAAATGAAGAAGCACAGTCGTCTAAATGATGGAGTGCAACAAATTCTTCTCCTGTTTCGCTGTCATGCAGCACAAGGTTTCGCTGAGCGAACGTTCCGCGCTCTGAATCCTGTCCGGTCAGCCGGATCGGCGTGCCGTCTTTCAAAATGGAAGCAAACGCAAGCGATTCAGCCAATGACCATTCCACTTTACGATCATCATCAAACGCTTTGGCGCGTCTTTCCAAAATTCTTTTCAGCTTGCCGAACACGTTAAAGGATTCCGGCCAGTTGATAAGTTCGCCGTTCAGCTTGCGGAGAACATCAAAATCAATTGCTGTGTCAACGTCAGGAAAACCGTTGGACACCGGTTCCGGCAATTCGATTTCCCGTACGGCGTCTTCTTTTTTGGCGGGCACCTTTTTATAGGCGTCTTCAATACGTTTTGTCACTGCCGTTTCAATGTTTTGCGCTTTTTCCTCGCTGATCAGGCCTTCACTTACGAGTTTTTCCGCAAAGATCCGCTTGACAGTCGGGTGTTTTCTGACGGCGTCATACAGCATCGGCTGTGTCGTGGACGGCTCATCCATTTCATTGTGGCCGTACCGTCTGTACCCGATTAAATCGATTAAGAAATCTTTATTGAAACGCTTCCGGTATTCGACCGCAAACTTAACGGCTGACAGGCATGCTTCAGGATCATCCGCGTTGACGTGAACGATCGGGATTTCATAGCCCTTCGCCAAATCACTGGCATATTTTGTAGAACGGGATTCATCGCTTTCAGTTGTAAAGCCGATCATATTATTGGCGATGATATGAATGGCCCCGCCGACCTGATAGCCTTTCAGAGAGCTTAAGTTCAGCGTCTCAGCGACAATTCCTTCTCCCGGGAACGCTGCGTCACCGTGTATTAAAATGGCGAGCGATTTTGTTTCGTCTTGAACCGGGTACCCCTTTTGCGTTCTTGTTTCCTGTGCCGCCCGCGTGCTTCCTTCAACAATCGGATTGATGAATTCCAGGTGGCTCGGGTTATTCGCGAGCGTAATCCGCGCGCTTTTGGTTTCGGCATCCTGAAGCTGTCTGTCTGCACCGAGGTGGTATTTTACGTCTCCC
Source organism: Bacillus sp. 01N42_2 (assembly GCF_056399565.1). Taxonomy (NCBI): domain Bacteria; kingdom Bacillati; phylum Bacillota; class Bacilli; order Caryophanales; family Bacillaceae; genus Bacillus; species Bacillus sp. 01N42_2. Next base: position 52,018 of record NZ_JBFTRO010000004.1, read on the forward strand.
GTCCAGCCGTAGCTGATTCCGGTCGAGCCTTCAGACGGTACAAGATCTTTATTCGGCGCGTGCTGGAATTCTGAGAAAATAATCTCATATGGTTTTCCGAGCACATGCGCGAGGACATTTAAACGGCCTCTGTGCGCCATTCCGATATTGACATTGGTTGTGCCTGCTTTCACAGACTGGGCGATAATGTCGTCAAGAACCGGCACAAGCGCGTCTAATCCCTCAATTGAGAAACGTTTCTGACCGACGAATGTCCGGTGTAAAAATTGTTCAAATCCTTCTACTTCCGTCAATCTTTCTAAAACGGCTGACAGTTTTTCCGGTGAATTTTTCCGGAAGAGTTCTCCGGATTCGACCATTTTTGTAATCCATGCGCGCTCTTCAAAATCATGCACATGGTCAAATTCAAAGGAGATGGTTCTTTTATACGTATTGCGTAAATGCTGGATGGCTTCTAAGCCGTTCGTTATATTGGCAGGTGCGTCTTTACAGATGACAGACGCGGGTATTGCTTTCAGTTCTTCTTCTGTAAGCCCGTACTCGGATAACGGAAAGAGCTCGCTCTTTATTTGATCCTTTCTGAGCGGATTGACGGAAGCGTTCAGATGGCCATAGGTTCGAATATCTTCTGCAAGTTTAACTGCTGCTGCGATCTTTTGAATCAGATCTGCGGTGACGCGTCCCTGTTCCTTTGTTCCCGATGCCTCTTTTATCTGGCTTGGCGGAGCGCCGAGTTCGTCAAACATGTCTTTCAGATCCGGATCAATGCTGTCTGGATCTTCAGCATATTGGTCGTACAGCTCCAGTGCGTAGCCGAGGTTCGGTCCGTAAAAATCTTCCCAATTCATTCTTTGTTTCATATTATTTTGAAACATTTGAATATTACCCCCAACCTAGATAATCAAGTGATCATTTCACTATCTTGAAATAACTTTTGAACACTGTGCCCAAAATTATGTAATAAAAACGCTTCCAAGGATATTTTACCACTGATTGCGTTTGGATTCTACCTTGATTGTTCACAAAATAGTAAAAAAAACAGATCCATAACGAAAAAATTAAATCATTTTAAAATAAAAAGCGAAAAAGCATAGGAAAAAGCTTATCCTATGCTTTTATGAAGCAGTTTTTTCAAGAGCGGATACAGCACATCGGGGAGCTGATCGACATCCGGAACAAAAATACTGTACTTTCCGTACATATCCTGAATGGTTTTCATCTGGGATTCTTCTATCGCGGTATTGGACAGAAAAACATTTATGACTTCGATCCCTCTTTTTCTCGCTTCGATGACAGCCTCGCTCGTATCGACGATGCCGTTTTGTTCGTAGCCGAACGCTGCGGGCTCCCCGTCTGAAAACACGATTAAAAACTTTTGTGCCTCACTCCGCCTCATCAGCTGTTTTGTCATTTGTCTGATGGCATATCCGTCTCTGTTATCTTCCTCCGGCGCAAGCTGCATGATCAAAGGACCCGCCGCCTGCAGCAGCGACTCTTCAAACGGAATCACCGTATTAAAGAAGTTCGGCTGGCTCGTTTCGGTCGCTTCGTTTGTATCCTCCCAAAAACCGACGATCTGGTGCGGAACGGACACTGATTTCAATGCTTCATGAAAAAGGACGATCCCTCTCTTTGTTTCATCCATTTTGTCGAACATGCTGGCCGAACAGTCGACAAGCAATGTAAACACAGCGTCAATTTCTGAAGACGGATCCTGCTTTTTATAGAAAAGGCGCGGATTCCGTTCCGTAAAGTATCGGAGCAGCTTGCGATTCAGCCTGCCTGCATGAAGATCGGTCCGCGGGAGCGTTTTTTTGTGCTCAAGTGTTTTTTGTATCATCTGCTTCAGGCGTTTTTGGTATGATTCTATCGTTTTCGCCTGCTCTTTATAAGACTGTTCATCTTCCAGAGAGGCTTTGTGCGGTGTTTGGTAAACCGGGAAGGCAAATTTGTTTTCTTTTCCGTCAGCCAGTCCGGCTCCCCCGTGTTCATCCTGTCTGGATTCAAGCGCTTCCAGCTGGGAGTAATCCTCTCTTTTCGTCTGGCGTGATGAGCCTTGAACGGAGCCGAGCGCCTGATCACCGTCATCGCCTTCTCTGGCGGCGTCATTCCCAAGGTCTGATTTCGCGCCGTGTTCAATATCAAATTGAAGGAAACTTTTTGACGGCGCTTCAGTTTCCCGGTGCCACGTATTCATTTTCTCTTCATGGATATCTTCATCTCCGTCGGAAGACTCAGGAAGCGTGATATCGTCGCTTAATGACGGCGCTCTTTTGATGCTTTCGAATAAAGGCTCTTCAGCCGCTTTCTCGTAATCAAGTTCCGGCAGAAAGAAATAGGTGTTCAGCATATCTTTCTCCAGCACTTCATCAAGGCCTTCCATGAGGTCTTCTGTTATTTTTGCGATCTGTTGCGTAGATTCGGCCTCATACACCCGGATAAGCTGTCGTTCAATATACGGTATCATCATATCAATATCTTCCTGCATGGAGGGAATGCCTTCAAGCGGAGACTCAGCCGTCAGTTTGACAAACATCGCGCAATACAAAGCGTCGGTGAAAATACTCCGTTCCAAGTTCAATGTCAGCTGTGTTGTGAAGTATTTCCTGTACATTTCTCTCCGCTTCTGAAATACACGTTTCGTTCCCGGCCGTTCTTTTTTGATCAGCTCTTCAATTCTGATATCTTCAAGCAGCATGAACAGCTGCTTCGCAAAGCTTTGGCGGGTGAAGTGCCGGCGGACATCATTTAAAAACCCGGCAAATTCACGGAATGAGCTGCTGCGTGTTCCGACAGCGCGCAAATACACATCGCTTTTCAAGCCGGCTTCCATATCCCCGGCTGATCTGTCTTTCCAAAAGTGGCTCATGTAAATTTTCTTTTCAAAGGGATTGTAGTAAGACTGCACACCGTATTCTACTTCCACTTCACTGCTTCTGGTCAGTGTTTTGGCCAGATCAGTCAGCATCATGAACAAAAATGAATCGATCGTGCTGTCGTTAAATTTGATAAACTTCATTGTATATCCCTCATTCGAACAGCGTTTCTGCAATATTTCTGACAGCGGCTTTCTCTCTGTCGTCATCAAGCTTTTCCACGATGCCTCTTTCAATCGCCCGTTTCGGCGGAATATACGCAGCCAAGTCGCACGTATCAATGAGAGCCCTGATTGACGCCGCTTCCTCTGACACTTGTCCGTTATGCGCTTGTGCGATTAAATCAGAAGACAATGTCATGAAACGCTCAATTAATTTCTCATCTTTTAAGACAGACTGAGAAGTCAGAACCTGCTTCAGAAGGCTTCCTTTAATATACGGAACATCAATAATGACAAAGCGGTTTTTAAGGGCTTCGTTCAGCGGCACGGTGCCGACGTAGCCTTCATTAATGGCGGCGATGACACCGAATCCTTCGCTCGCCTTAATCACTTCTCCTGTAAACGGATTCGTCATCATTTTTCTGTAATCAAGCACGCCGTTTAAAATCGGAAGGGTTTCAGGCTTTGCCATATTGATTTCGTCAATGTATAAAAAATGCCCCTCGTTCATTGCCGTTGTTACCGGTCCGGGAACGAATTCAATTGTCGCCTGTCCGTGTTCATTTTCAATCGTTTTATAACCGACAAGCGCTTCTGCATCAAGGTCTACGGAGCAGTTGACGCTGTGCATCGGTTTATGAAAATAGTTCGAAAGCGTTTCCGCCAATTTTGTTTTCCCTGAACCCGTAGGTCCTTTTAATAAGATATTTTTTCCCATTGTCAAAGCGATGATCGCATCGAATATAATCGCTTTATCTTCGGCCTCATAGCCCGAGGATCCGATTAAATCCTCAAATTCTTGGGAAACGGGGTGATTCTGATAAACTTGCAGTTTGTTTTGTATATCTTGGGGCAGTGATAAGTGCTGTAATTCTGAAGTCATAGGTGATGTTTCCTTTCCATTCATATTCCATAACCGAGTATACTAAAAAAGCCCTTGTATACTCAATACAAAAGGGCTTATTCCCTGCGGGCGCTTTTTGTCAGAGGAGCGCAGGCGATTCTGGCTCCGGAATTTCCGCTCGGGTTTGTTAAATAATCATCCGTATGTTCATGAATGACAAACGCGCTCCCGTCCCGGTCAAGCAGGCTGAGTCTGCTTCCTTCTTTTAAAGAAGTCTGCGGCGCGTTCATAATGACATCCACTTTACCGTCCGCCCCCACTTCAAGATTGGGGAGATCCCCGGCGTGATGCCCCATCGGATTGTTGAAGCCGTGCTCTTTGTTCAAAGGGTTGAACGGGGCGCCGGCTGATTCGAAATCAGGTGTCTGGCACACCCCTTTATCATAAATATGAAACCCGAGAGAAGCGCCCGGCGGCAGATGTCCTGCTGATATATGGATGTCTGACCCTTCCTCATCAGAATCTTTCACTTCAATATATCCGATGTTTTTACCTTTTTGATTGATGAGTCCGGCATGCTCGCGGTATGCTGACGCCTCCAATGCGCGGCTTTCTTCATGTTTTTTGGGCGGAACTGGATTGGGCCTGCCTCCGCAGCCGCCAAGCGTGATTGATGCGAGCATGAGAAAAAGCAAGAGACGGTTCATGCTTTCTCCCCCTTATTTTTACCCATCAGTCTTGTCAAAACATAAATTTGGTAAACAAAAAAAGCCCCGAAAGGCTTTTTTTAAAAATAACTGCGCGCTCCTAAATAAGCTTTTTTCCAATATGGATTGCTCAAGTTTGAAATTTCAACCCCGGAGGAACTTGCGTGAATGAAATCTCCTCCGCCCAAATATATTCCCATATGAGAAGGGCCCGCTTTATATGTCGTAAAGAAGACGAAGTCGCCTGCTGACGGCTGGCTGATTTGTTTCATTGTATTCCAGTATCCGGCGGTGCTCAGACGGGAAACAGAGCTTACCTTATTTAAAAGGTAATAGATATAGCCGCTGCAATCGAATCCCGCAGGCGTATTGCCTCCCCATCGGTAAGGCACGCCGACATATTTTTTTGCTTCGCCTATCATTCTGTCAATCTTTGAGCCTGTCACCGGAGGTTCGGGAGTATGAGGTTTGTTTGGCTTTGCCGGCTTGTTTTCCGGCTGGCGCACAGGGTCTTCTGTTTTTTCCGTCCCGTTTATCACGAGAACTTGTCCGATTTGCAGCACATCAGTTGTCAGTTTATTTTTTTCTCTGATGAGCTGGGCGGTGATGCCGAACCGATTGGCAATTTTCCAGAGGGAATCGCCTGCTTTTACTTTGTATGTGGACGGCTTCTCAGAAGGGTTTGGATGAGATGGCGGTGTTGTGCCGCTGTTTCCGTTATGTGGAGAGCCTTTGGTTTTTAACACTTGGTTCAGATACAGCAAGTCTGACGTTAATTGATTCAGCTTTTTCAGTTCAGCGATGGTGATGCCGATTTGATTGGCGATTTTCCACAGCGAATCACCCGGTTTTACAGTGTAAGTCCCTGATGCGGCTTTATCAGGTTTTGTCTGTTTGCCGCCTCTGTCCGTGCCGGGGGCAGAACCTTTAATTTTCAGTTTTTGGCCCGGATAGATGACATCTGAGCTCAAACGGTTCAGGCTTCTCAGCTCGGAAACACTCATACGGTATTTTTTTGCGATCACCCATAAGGAATCTCCGTATGTAACCGTGTAAGCGCCCGTGCTTCGTTTTTTCTTTTGATTTGTTTTATGTGTGCTGCTGCCGTCAGGAATGTTCAGCCGCTGTCCGGGGTAAAGTATCGTTGATTTCAATTTGTTTTCCGCCTGGAGGGCTGAAATGCTTGTATGATATTGCCGGGAAAGCTTCCAAAGAGAATCGCCGTTTTTTACTTGAATGGTTTTTGCTTCAGCGGGATGCACGGCGAAGGTTGAAGTCATTACTGCAGATACAGCCAGACCGGCTGCGATTTTTTTCTTCATATAACGAAAAACCTCCTATTTATCATTACTGAAAGGGGCATTCCTTTTCTTCAAACGCCGCCTGTTATACAGGATTCATGCAGAAGTCGACATCATTTCCGTTTCATTTACACCTTAAATCATCACTAATGCCACACATTTTACATAAATAGAGACCATTTCACAAAAGACTTTGGAATCATTTTCATAACATGGCTTATTTCCGCGACATTCCACCTTTCTTGTCTGTTTTTCATACAATTCTCTTTACGGCAAGAAAAATCCTCCCGAAAAACAGGCAAAAAAAAGCCCGCTTCCTTTAAAGGAAGCAGGTAATGAGCAATTACAGCACCCGGGTCACGGCAGTTTTCACGTCTTCTAATATCAATTCCGCTGCACGCTGTGCTCCGCCGGCCGCTTTCAGGGATTCTCCGATTTCATCAGCTTTTTTCTGATATTCGGGATTTTCACTCAATTCTTTTATTGCTTCAGTAAGCAATTCCACTGTCACATTTTCTTTTTTAAACATCTTGCCCGCTCCCGTTTTTTCCACTTGGCTTCCGACGGCGAACTGATCTGCGCCCATCGGAATGACGATCATCGGGGTTTTGTAATAAAGCCCTTCGCTCGTACTGTTCATTCCGCCGTGCGTGATAAATAAGTCCGCTCTCTTTAAAATCTCAAGCTGCGGAACATAAGGCTTTACAATGACATTCTCCGGAATTTCATCCAGTTCAGCCGGGTCAAGATGTTTGCCGATTGACATGACGGCTTTCCCGTTAAAGCTTCTGGCTGCTTTTAAGCATTTATTAAACAATTCTTTCTGGTTGTTAAAAATCGTTCCCATTGAAATAAACAGGACGTTTTCCCCTTCAAGCTGTTCAAACGGGAAATCATGGGACGCCTCCCTGTCGGTTATGGACGGACCGACAAAGAGATAAGAATCTCCGAACTCTTCTTCTTTCGGCTGAAACGCTCTTGAAGTAAACACGATGGTTTTTCTGCCGTCATTTGAGAAAATATCATACGGCGTATTAATGTCTGTGCTGAATTCTTCGTTGAGCTGGCTGACCGCTTCGGTATAAGCCGGATAATGGGATGATTCCTCTGATACGAGGTTTATATTTGAGAAGACTTCTTTAATAAATGCTTCATTCATCGCAAATGTCGTACAAAGTGAATATGCCGGCAGTTTCAGCATGTTTCTCACAAGCCTGCCTGCCAGAAAATGATGATCGTATATGATGTAGTCATAGGATTCATCTTTTACATCCTCAAGAATGCGGAGTGCGGCTTTTTTGGAAGTCTCAATCATTAATAGTAAAAACTCTGTAGCGTCCCGCTGTTCATCACCCGTTGCGTTTTTTCCGAATTCATCTTTTCGGAAATCCTCATATTCACGGAATTCCGCTCCGCTTGACACGATTTTATTCTCATATTCCTTCACGCCGTAATATACGACATGTTCCCCTCTTGCCTTCAATTCCTTTACGACGCCTAAAGACGGATTGATATGGCCTTCTCCCGGAAAGCCGATCATCAATACATGTGCCATCTTCCCACTCCCTATTCTTTTAAATTTTATGTATATTTAAACGATAACACCAATACAGAAAAAGGTAAAGATGTTCACCTTATTAATATTAAATGGGTACAATATTCCCATTTTCTTATTATTTCGTATGAAGCGCCCGCGGCGAAACAAGCGGATACAGCCCGCCGTCTTTAGCAAAGGACATTTTCCCCGTTTCTTCTGAAACAACGAGCACGAGCGCATCAGTCACGGCCGAAAGACCCATCGCGGCCCTGTGGCGTGTCCCGTATTTGACGCCGACATTTTTTGTTGTGAGCGGAAGCACATTGGCCGCCGATATAACCCGGTTTTCTCTGACCAATACGGCCCCGTCGTGAAGCGGATTACCGGGGTAAAAAATACTCTCAATTAAAGCTGAACTGATTTCAGCATGCAGACTTGTCCCTTTTTGTATCATTCCGTCCAGCGGATCTGCCCGTTCAATCACAATCAGCGCTCCGTGCTTCTCTTCTGCCAGGTGCTGCACGGCTCTCGCCAGCTCTGTATAAGAAGGCGTGAAATGTTCGATATATGTCTGCAGGTAAAATGACGAAGCGACAGCCTGCATTTCCTGAAACGTATGTCCAAGTTCATCTAGTTCGCAAAGCAGGCATTGATCTTTTTCATCCAATGTCCGCAGTATCATTGCGGCATCCTCCGTAATTTGTTTCAGATACGTTTGGACGGCAGCGGTAAACGCACTTTCCGTCATTTGAGTGTGGCGCATGTCACATCAGCTCCTTTTCCTTATTTTCTGCATCCCGCGCATGGATATGCGCCTCAATGCGCACGATAATCAAGAAAGGAGGCGGGATTTGTATGGAACTCACAAAGCTGCTGCAGTATATCTGCACCTTTTTAGGTGTCATTTCACTTTCATTCATTTATGCCAAAATGTTTAAAAAGCCGAAACCGGATAAAAAAGAGTAGGCCGGGTTTCATTGCTTTTTATACATAAAATGTTATAATTTCTCTCGTTAAAATAAAGAAACGGGGAACCTAACTTGAGAGAAACGAACACGATCGGCCAAAAGGTCAGACAGCTGTTACATATCTTCATTCCGATTTTGATTACACAGGTCGGTCTTTCTTTGATTACCTTTTTGGACACGGTGATGTCAGGGAAAGTGAGCGCCGCGGATTTAGCCGGCGTTGCAATCGGTTCAAGCCTGTGGACACCGGTTTATACGGGACTGGCAGGAATTTTGATGGCCGTTACGCCCGTTGTGTCGCAGCTGTTAGGCGCAGGCAGACAAAAGGAAGCGCCGTTTTCCGTCATTCAGGCCGTTTACGTAGCGGCCATTCTCAGTGCGGCGGTCATCCTTATCGGCTTTTTCACTGTTGATGTGATTTTGGGACATTTGGGCCTGGAACCTCGTGTCCGGACGATCGCCAAACACTTTTTAGGGTTTTTATCTCTTGGCATTTTTCCTTTGTTTGTGTACGCCGTTTTGCGCTCGTTTATCGATGCACTGGGCAAAACGAGAGTCACTATGCTTATTACGCTCTGCTCACTGCCCATCAATTTTGTCTTGAATTATGTGTTTGTTTTCGGGAAATTCAACATGCCGGCATTGGGCGGAGTCGGTGCGGGGCTTGCTTCCGCCCTGACTTACTGGTGTATTTGCGCTATCAGCTTTTTTATCGTCTCAAGATTTGAGCCGTTTGCCGGATACTCTGTATTCCGGAAACTGTACCGATTTTCTCCGTCTGAATGCAGAAAGCTTTTGAAAATCGGTTTGCCTATCGGTTTTGCCGTATTTTTTGAAACGAGCATTTTTGCGGCTGTCACACTGCTTATGAGCCATTTCCAGACGGTGACGATTGCAGCCCACCAAGCGGCAATGAATTTTGCTTCCCTCTTGTATATGCTGCCGCTCAGCGTATCCATGGCGCTGACCATATTAGTCGGCTTTGAAGCAGGGGCAAAACGCTACAGGGATGCCCGGTCATACAGCTATATCGGCATTGTGATGGCCCTTTGTTTTGCTTTATGCACGGCTGCTTTCATTTTGCTGTTCAGACCGCAAATCGCCGGAATGTATACATCAGAACCGGACGTGCTTATGTTGACGCAGCACTTTTTAATCTATGCTTTGTTTTTCCAGCTTTCTGATGCCGTGGCAGCTCCGATCCAAGGCGCTCTGAGAGGATATAAGGATGTCAATTATACACTCGGTGCGGCTTTTGTTTCGTATTGGATCATCGGGCTTCCTCTCGGTTATGCAGTCGGCACTTATACGAGCCTCGGGGCATACGGCTACTGGATCGGTTTAATTGCGGGACTCGCCGCAGGAGCTGTCGGATTATTCTTCAGACTGCTCAAGCTGCAAAAGCGTGATGTGAAAAAAATGATGATTTCATAGAGGAGGAACAGAATTGCCAACACATAAACTGCTGTACGATTATTTAACCGAACGGGCGGAGGAAATCAGTCAGACATGGTTTGATACCCTTCATGATACGGATCCTGATTCTGTTTATGCTTCTTCTGACCCGGCGGTAATCACGAATCTGAAAAAACAAAATCTGACGTTTAATTATCAAATCAATCGGATTTTTTCTGAGAAGAAGGAAGTTTATACAGCGGCATTGGAGAAGTGGGCGTTCGAAGCCGCACAGGATAAAGAACATTTAAAAACTCCTATCCATTACATCATTCGCGAGTTTATCAGAGTTCGTGATTTGTATGTCGGCCATGTAAAGCAGTTTACCAAACTGCATTCAGACACCGTCACAGAAGAAGATGCTGAAGATATATTCCATACGCTGATTAAATCATTTGATGTGGTCATTCATATTTTCATAGAAGAGATGTATAAAAACACACACATTCAGCTTGAAGCGCAAAAGGAGTTGATCACCGAGCTGAGTTCGCCTGTCATAGTGCTTTTTGACAATGTCGGACTGCTGCCGCTGATCGGGGATATTGACACGGCAAGAGCCAAAATGATCTTAGAAAATACGCTGCACCAATGTTCAGAGAAACGGATCACGCAGCTGTACATTGATTTATCAGGCGTGGCCATGATTGATACGATGGTTGCCCAACAGCTTTTCACTTTAATTGAATCACTCGGAATGCTCGGCGTGAAAGCGACATTATCCGGAATCCGGCCTGAAATCGCCCAAACCGCGGTGCAGCTCGGCCTGAGTTTTTCAAATTTATCAATACGGTCTTCGCTTGCGGAAGCGATCGCTTCCGATCTGACATTAAAAAAAGGATAAGGCTGAAACGCCTTATCCCTTTTTTTATCAGTCTTTCCACGGATATGTCCAATACACTTCTTCTTCAAACCAGGTTTGGAGAACCGGCTCGTTATTTTTTATTTTTTCTTCCAGCTCTCTCAGCATACCTTCTGTTTGAGTGCGATGCGCTTTTAAGGCATTCATTTTAATATCGGCGACCTCTTTAATATCAAGAATGACATCAGGCTTGCCGACGGCTTCCTCCCTGTTGCGGGTGATGGCCATGCAAAGCGTGCGCGGGCGGTCCTCTTTTTTCTTTCTGTAAAGCGCTCTGATGACCGCTTCGCCGCATGCATCATGATCCGGATGGACACCGTGTCCCGGATAGAATGTGACAATCAGACTCGGTTTTACATCGTCGATAATCTCTTCCATCATATCCGCGAGCCACTCGTCATCTTCAAATTCAAGTGTTTTATCACGAAGCCCGAGCATTCTCAGGTCAGTGATGTCCATTGCTTTACATGCGTCTATCAGCTCTTGCTTTCTTAACAGCGGCAATGTTTCACGGTTTGCGAAAAAGGGATCCCCCATGTTTCTGCCCATTTCTCCAAGCGTTGCGCATGCATACGTAACGGGAATATCTTTTTGTCTGTGTAAAGCAATCAGCCCTGCCACTCCGTATGATTCATCATCAGGGTGAGGCAGGATGACGAGTACGTGTTCTTTCATGATTTTCACCCTTTTCTTTAAACTGTAAACGGCTTTTCGCTGATTTGAAGCGAAATCGCCAATTTTCCGCCAGGCAGATGCCCTGCCATTAACAGACGGTCTTCGTCATCTACTGTATATTCAGTCAGGCCTTCTGCATAAATCCAGCCCTCTTCAGTTTTCAAACCGACGCGGTACGGGCCGTTCCCTTTGATTTTCGCCTGATGGTACGTCACTTTTGCATTGCGTATATAGGCTACAACCGTCATGTTTTTCTCATTCAGATGCGCTGAATAAGAACCGGTCGTTGTTTCCAAATGGATATATACAGGACGATCGGCAAATCGTTCTAAAGAAGTTTGCACATCTTCTTTTATGATCGCTTTCATAGCTGCTCCCCTCTTTCTTCTTTTAAAAATTGCAATCGCTTCGTATGTAGTTCAACCAATTCATATTTCTCAATCGGCTGCAGCCGGGAATCTACAATTCGCTGCACCGCCAGAGCAAATTTTTCCTCGGGCGTCTTTCGGAGCCTCGGATGTGTTCTTTGATCAAGCAGTTCCAGATCAATTGCCTTCTCCGCTTCTTCAAGGGTTGAAGCCGGGAGTGTGCGATTATTCCACAGCGCCTGATAGGCTTTTACGATGTCTTTATCAGTGCCCATTGTACAGCTCCTTTACATACTCGTAATGATTATACATAATTTAAGCTATCACTGGAAAGCGAAAGGCTTAGCGGCTTTTTAACGGCCGTTTCCATTTTATCTGTGAAAAGGTAAACAAGAGCAATGCTGCCCATATACAAATGAAGGTAAACGCTTTTTGCCCGGAAAACGGCTCATGATATACAAATACGCCGAGCATAAGGGTAATGGTGGGTGATATATATTGCAAAATGCCGACTTGATACAGCGGCAGTCGTTTTGCCCCTTCTGCAAACAGTAACAGCGGCAGGGCTGTAAATACGCCTGCGAAAAAAAGGAGCGCCCATGTTTCTGCGCCCAAGGACCCGGAAGTGCTCCCGTCAGCCGCATAACCTAAATAAATAAGAGCAGCCGGAGTAATCAGAAGCGTTTCCAAAGTCAGTCCGATTGTGCTGGACATGCGGGTTCTTTTTTTGCATAAGCCGTACAGGCCGAAACTGAACGCAAGCAGCAACGCGATATAAGGAACTGCGCCATACTGAAACGCCGATATGATCACGGCCGCTCCGGCAATCGAAACAGCTGCTATTTGCAGTCTGTTCAGCTTTTCTTTAAAAAATAGGATGCCCAAAAGAACGGAAACGAGCGGATTAATATAGTAACCGAGACTTGCTTCAAGCAAAAACCCGTGGTTAACTGCCCATATGTACACAAACCAATTAATGGATATTAAAACAGAAGCGAAAAAAAGCGCCAGCAGGCCCCCTTCAGATTTTAAAAGACACAGTTCACGCCATCCGGTTTTCCATTTTTTAAGCACAGTTAAAAGCACACACATGAAAACAAACGACCATATAATTCTGTGAGCTAAAATGTCCAATGCGGGTATATGTTCAAGCAGCTTCCAATAGACCGGAAACAGCCCCCACATGGCAAATGAACAAGCGGTATAAATGATCCCTTTTCTTGCGGTATTCCCTTGCACGGCCTTCCCCTTCCTTTCTGTAAACAGATTATATTATATCACGGGAAGGTTACGGCGGGCATATACTATGTTGTCCGTTAAGAAAGGGTGAGATGCCGTGTTTGATTGGAACAGATATTTTCCCTTCCAAAATCAGTTCTCTAAAGAAACGTTTAAAAATGCAGATCCGAAAGATGTGGAGACATATGTCAACCGAGTAATGGAAAGTGTATTCGGCGCCGGTTATGCCGGGCAGTTCCCTTTTCGCGACCCGATGTCCCAAAAGGCCGAGCCGGTCGAAGCAGAACCGCCCAAGCCGGAAATTGACCTGTTTGAAACATCCGATCATGTTTTTGCGAAAATTCCCGCTGAGCAGGATGAACTCGACCGGATCAGGATTAAGCATACGTCACACAGCCTCGTGGTAGAGAACAGCAGTCTGGCGGAAGGAAAAAAAGAAATTGTTCTTCCGAGCCTCGTCAAACGGAAAGGAACAAAGGCAGTCTATAAAGACGGGATGATTGAAGTCATGTTTTCAAAACTGGAAGACTACAATTTATCGGAAGTGGAGATTTTAAGATAAAAAAACGGCCCGCGTGATGCAGGCCGTTTTTTCTTTAATAAAATGGCGGGTAACCGCCGACTCCCGGCCCGAAACCGCCATATGGGCCTCCGTATCCGTAACCGGCGAAACCGTACGGATACCGGGGTCTCGTAAAACCTGTGGCAATCACGCCTCCTAGAAGACCGCCTAAAAATCCGCCGAATAAAGGAGCGCCGAACAAAAAAGGACTTCTCACCGGAAATCCGGCAGGCCCGAAATTCCCGCGATACAACGCATGACGAGGGTACATGTTTTTCCTCCTTTATGTCTGCTTATTCTTAAAGGTATTCATAAAGTGCGGAAATTGATTGGGCGATAGTAAAAGTGATGGATGTTGGTTAGTGAGTTGTAATGCGGATTTAAAGGATTAGAGAAAAATCCTGTTTGCAATGGCGTATATCATAAAACATTTGATATTTGCTCCTGCTGCGGGTTTGAGTTCGGCTACAGTGAAGACCATGATGTAAGATTAGGGTTTATTGTAACGCCTGATCATTTACTTGAAGCGGCATTTCAATTGTACCGGAAACAGTAGATTGAGAGAGGGATGAGATTATTTTCTCCAGATGATGTTCCGGCGGAATGTAAAAATGGTCATTCCCTTACATTCGATGCTTTATTGAGGCAATTAAAAGGCTTAAATCTCGATCTGAGCAATTTTGACATCAATGGTTTTGACAAAGATTGACCATTTCATTAAGAAAAGGCTGCCTTGGGCAGCCTTTGTTATTCATGACACGATTCGTCTTTGACAGGCCCCCCGGGCTCGCAAAAACTGTCTGCCCATTTTTGCATTTCCTGAAAAACGGCTTGCAGGGCCATGCCTTTATCAGTCAGCTTATAAATGACTTTGACAGGCGTTTCAGGCAGCACCTGGCGCTCGACGATCTCATTTTGTTCCAGCTCTTTGAGCCGCTCCGCGAGCATTTTTTGGCTGATCGTCGGTATGGTTTCGGTCATATCTTTAAAACGTTTCGGCCCGTCTATCAGTACATGGATAATGAGGCCGTTCCAGCGCTTTCCCAAAAGAGAAAAAGCGGATTCCATTTTAGGACACATTGTATATCCCATGTGAGTTCATCCCTTCATCTATGAATTGACAAGTTTTCTGTAATCCATTAAAATTAGTTCTCAAGTTACATTTAGTAAGCTTCTAACTTTTCTATTATAATAACACGTTTATCCGAAGGAGGAAACAAGATGACATCCGTATTAGACGTTTTGAAAGAACGCGCATCCGTTAAAGAATACGATAAAGATGCGGTCATTACAAAAGAGGAATTAACAGAACTTCTGGACATTACAACGCAAGCCCCTTCCGCCTGGAACCTTCAGCATTGGCATTTCCAAGTATTCCACAGTGATGAGGCAAAAGCTGCCCTGCTTCCGGTTGCCTTTAATCAAAAACAGATTATTGAATCTTCAGCTGTCATTGCCGTATTAGGCGACTTAAAAGCAAACGAAAATGGTGAAGACGTTTATGCTGAACTGGCTGAGCAAGGCAATATTACAGAAGAAATCAAACAGACGCTGTTAAGCCAGATTAACGGTGCATACCAAAATGAACAGTTTGCCCGTGATTCAGCATTTTTAAACGCTTCTTTAGCGGCGATGCAGCTGATGATTGCTGCAAAAGCTAAAGGCTATGATACTTGCGCGATCGGCGGATTTAATAAAGAGCAATTCGTGAAGGAATTCGACGTGAGCGAACGTTTTGTTCCCGTCATGCTGATTTCAATCGGTAAAGCCGTTAAGCCTGCGCACAAAAGCAACCGGATCCCTGTATCACAAGTGTCAACTTGGCTGTAAGATGAAAAAAACCCTTAGTCCGCTTAAACGGACTAAGGGTTTTTTTATAGGAATCGCTCACTGTACCAGGTTCGTGCCTGCTCGGCTTCCTGCTGTGTGAGCTGATGGCCGCCCTCCTGCCAAACAAGAGAAACGGATGCACCAGCAGCAGTCAGATATTGATAAAGCTCCTCCGATTCTTCTTTTGTACAAAGCGGATCCCGCTTCCCTGCACCGATAAAAACAGGCAGCCCTGCCATATCAGGGAGCTTCACTCCGCGAATCGGCACCATCGGATGATGAAGAACCGCCCCTTTCAGTACGTCTTTATAATGAAACAAAAGACTTGCCGCAATGTTGGCGCCGTTTGAATAGCCGGCAGCAATCACGTTTTCTCTGCTGAATCCGTACATTTGCGCCGCTTCATCAATAAAATTCTTTAATTCTTCCGTCCGTTCAATTAAATCTTCCTCGTCAAATACGCCTTCTTTCAGCCGCTTAAAAAAACGGGGCATGCCGTTTTCAAGCACCGATCCTCTGACGCCGAGCAAGCTTGCTTTCGGATCTATAAAACGTCCGAGCGACAGAAGATCGTGTTCATTTCCCCCCGTTCCGTGCAAAAGCAGCAAAACATTTTCTGACGTTCCTTGTTCAAATACATGTTTCATCATCATTCTCCTTTCTCCATTTTGGGAAGAATAGCGGTTATTTGATCGCGGTGCTCTTCCAGCCATTCCGGAAGTTTCAGCTCTGTACCGAGATTTTCAAAGGATTCATCCGTCGTAAATCCCGGTTCATCGGTTGCCATTTCAAATAAAATGCCGCCGCTTTCTCTGAAATAAATTGATGTAAAGTAAGATCTGTCAAGAATGTCAGATGAAGCAAGATGAGAATCAGCCAGAATCTTCTTCCATTCCGCCTGCTCTTTTTTAGTGGTGCGGAAAGCGACATGATGAACTGTCCCGTAACCGCCGACACCTGCTTCTTTCGGCGCAAGGTCAACATCAATGATATGTCCGATCCGTGCCTCCGATTGCAGTCTGACAATCTGATTTTCTTCCCCTGTCTTTGAATAGCCGAAGCGTTCCATTAGAAATTGAATGGTTGCTTCAGGACGGTACGAGTACAGTAGAACACCCCTCATGCCTGTAATCGCTTCTTTTTCAGTAATGCCCGCAGGAGTCCATTCACTCTGTCCGCTTCTTTCATCTTCCATTATGGCAAGCGGCAGGTCTTCTGTATCATCAAAGAGAAGCACTTGTTCAGAAAGCATAGTCTGCTCTTTTACAGGTATGCCGTTTTCTTCAAGCCGGCGCTGCCAAAACGCGAGTGCCCCTTTCGGCACAGAGAAATAAATTCTTCCGGCCTGCCCTTTTCCCACGGTTCCCGGGCGGCTGCCCTGAAAAGGGAAAAATGTAATAATCGTGCCGGGTTCTCCGTCTTGGTTGCCGAAATAAAAATGATATGTGGCCGGGTCATCAAAATTAACGGTTTTTTTAACGAGCCGCAAGCCCAATATTTCAGTATAAAACCGCAGATTTTCAGCAGGATCTTTCGCAAATGCGGTAACATGGTGCAATCCTTGAGTATTCATTGTATTCACTCCTAAATATCTTGACTTCGAGATATTAACTATTCTAATTTACTATGAATGAAGTTGCAACTAAAGTGTTTCGGTTAAAAAAGTAATAGAATTCTTTTTTTTCTGAAAAATTTCTTGTGATCTTATCTGACAACTGCTATGATAAGGAGCATTATCAGGTTTCAGGAGGAAAGTAAATGGTCAGAAAAGCACTAATTTTCATTCTTATTTTAATCCCTTTCAGCCAGCTGGCTCTTTTGTCAGTCGCTAATCGGGTTCATCCGATCATCATCGGTCTGCCGTTTTTTCATTTCTGGCTGCTTTTATGGATCGCAGTCACTCCATTATGTTCGTTTCTTATTTATAGACTGCAGAAGAAACAAGGAGGACTGGACTGATGCCCGCAAATATAACAGCATTGATCATTACAGCCGTCATCGTTTTAACCGTTGTCTGCATCGGCTTTATAGCCGGGAGAGACAAATCATCACGCACTTCTGTTGAAGAATGGTCTGTGGGGGGCAGACGGTTCGGCGGGCTGCTCGTCTGGTTTTTAGTCGGCGCGGACCTCTATACGGCTTATACGTTTTTAGGCTTGACAAGCACCGCCTACACAGGGGGAAGCGTAGCTTTTTTTGCAATTCCGTATTCTGTTTTGGCGTATTTTATTGCTTATTTCTTTCTGCCGAAGCTGTGGAAAGTGGCAAAAATCCATAAATTAACGACGCTTGCCGATTACGCCCGTGAGCGCTTTGACAGTAAGCTTTTGGCCAGTCTTGTCGCCATTGTCGGCGTTCTTATGCTCATTCCTTATATCTGTCTCCAGCTGAGCGGCATTCAGGATACGCTTCAGGTGGCCGGAACGGGTGTCATTAATGTTAATATGGTCGTTATCATCTCCTTTATTCTTGTAGCGCTGTATACCTTTTTCAGCGGAATTAAAGGACCGACGTTTACGGCAATTATTAAAGACATTCTGGTGTGGGTGATTATGCTGTTTATGGTCGTGTCGCTCCCGGTGATCCATTTTCACGGGTGGACACCGATGATTCACACCTTGGCGGAAAAAGCGCCGCAAATGCTGACGATCCCAGACTCGGGGCCGAAAGGAATTCCTTGGTTTATCACCGCTTCCATCGTATCTGCCTTGGCGCTCTTTATGTGGGCGCATGCGGCAACTGGTGTATTCACGGCAAAAAGCGCGGATGCCGTCCGCAAAAACAGCATGTTTCTTCCGCTTTATAATATTGTTTTAATTCTTGTTATTTTTCTCGGCTTTATCGCATTTCTTGTCCTGCCGGAAGATACTAATCCGCGGCTCGCTTTATTGAAGCTGATTCAAACGTCATACGGCGGGGTCGCCCAAGGCTTTGCTTATTCCACGATCGCTCTTGCTTCTTTGATTCCCTGCTCTATTATGGCGATCGGAGCATCAAACTTATTTGCGAATAACTTATATCGGGATTTGATTCACCCGAATGTGTCACCAAACAAGCTGACGATGATCACCCGTTCAATGGTATTTGTCGTCATCGGGCTCGCGCTTTTATTCGGCATGCTGTTCCCGACTGCGCTCGTTACGCTTCAGCTTCTCGGCGTTTCCGGCATGGTGCAGATCTTTCCGGCGATCGCCGTCAGTCTGTTTTGGAAGAATCAAACGAAAGAAGCGACAATTATCGGCCTTCTCGTCGGTCTTATCGTGACATTCACCGTAAATATCACCCAATCCGCCCACGGTATATATGAAGGCTTTTGGGGTTTGACCGCTAACATGGCAGCCGTTATTATCCTTAACCCGTTTTTTGTAAAAAAAGCGGCTTCAAACGCCGTCAAAGACGGTTTATTCAAAAAAACGCCCTCTGATAAACTGAATCAAAAAGGCGCTTAACAAAAAAAGCCGGCACATTGATGTGCCGGCTTTTTTACTTTTTGTGCTGCCATTTGTAGGTGGCGACGGTTTTTGCCGGGATGACGGCTTCAAACTGCCGATTCCCTGAAACAACGTGGAATTTTTGGTCGGCGGATGTCTGGTTGATGACGACTGTTACAATAGATTGATCAGGATTAAGGAACGAGACATTCGTGACGCTATTTTTGGAGCCGTAATTACTTTCTATCCGTTTGGCTCCGCGCTCGACAAATTTTGAAAAATTGCCTGTCATATGATAGATCGGGATATTCCAATAGCGGTCAGGGTTTTTAGCATCCTGAATAAACAGCGTCGGGTCCGGGGTGCCTATCCAATGGTGCGTCTTGATTTGACTGTCGAGCATCGTCACCCACGCATTGTAGCTGGACGCGCCATTGCGGAAATACTGCGCGATCCGGTCCGCCCCTGCCGTCCCCCAGACGGACCGCTCCGTTAAGTGAATGGATTTATCGGGGTACCTTCTTCCGATTTCCGACATAACGGAAAGGTCTCCGTCATAATCATGGAAAGCAATGCCGTCTGCCGCCTGATTTCCTTTTTTATCATCTAAAATCGGCGGAATATAGTTCCACGCCCCGCTTGCATTGTGATCATAAATCCAAATTTTCGTGTCAATTACGTGTTTTTTCAATTCTTTTTTCACGGCTATCGCCAGTTTGCGCTGCTGAGACGGCGGCATGTACATGCTCGGATAGTCGATTTCCAGCAAAGGTTCATTTTGAAGGGTCATCGCATAAATCGGGATTCCCTGCTTTTCGTATGCTTCAATAAATTTGCGGAAATAAACGGCCAGCTCACCGATATATTGATTTTTCAGCTTTCCCCTCTTGAGGTTTTCATTCGTTTTCATCCATGCCGGCGGGCTCCACGGTGAGGCAATGATTTTCAGCTTCGGATTGATCGCCAGCGCTTCTTTGATTGTTGATGTAATGTGTAAATCAATATCCTTTTGAATCGAGAAATTTTTGAGTTGTGGATCTTTTTGGCCCTCAGGCATATCATCATATGTGTAAAATTCCTGTGCCGTAAAATCTGATGTCCCTATCGTTATGCGGATGACGTCCATGCCGATGCCTTCATTGGGATCAACCAGTTTTTTTAACACTTCTTTTCTTTTTCCGGGAGACATTTTCGATAAATTATGGATGGTCGATTCTTCCAAAGATGATCCTATGCCTAACACACTTTGATAACGGTGCGATGGATCAATATACACGGCAGCGGAGTCAGAAGGCTTCTTTTTTGTCAATGTCAGGGGTGTTTGTTCGTCTAAGGCATAATTCACTTCTTTTGGCCCGTCATACCACGTACGGGAAGCCGGATCTTTTTCCGAGCTGTACCACACCCTGACTTTATTTTTGTCCGGAGCATTCCGATCAGCCGCATGTGCTTCGGTTTCCAAGCTGCTTGAAAATAGAAAGGAAAGCAAAAGAAAAGCAACCGTAATGAACAGACCTTTTTTAATAAACATTATCATCATTCCCTTCCTGGTTTATGAATGCGCTTTCAAATATACTGATAAAGAGAAGGCTTCACACAGTTTGAGAAGCCTTCTCTTTTAACATACACCTTTAGGATACAAATGAGCCGTTTGTTTCAATCACTTTTTTATACCATTCAAATGAGTCTTTCTTGAATCGCTTCATTGACCCATTGCCTTCATTATCCCGATCAACATAAATCATACCGTAGCGTTTTTTCATTTCACCGGTTGTAAATGATACGATATCGATAATTCCCCATGGTGTATACCCCATTACATCCACACCATCATATGTGACCGCTTTTTCCAAAGCTTTTATATGTGACGCTAAATATTCAATTCTCGCTGTGTCATGGATTGAACCGTCCTCTTCTAACGTGTCAATAGCGCCGAATCCGTTTTCCACGATAAATAAAGGTATCTGGTAGCGGTCGTATAAGCGGTTTAATGTGTACCGTAAACCGGTCGGATCAATTGCCCATCCCCAATCACTCGCTGTAATATAGGGATTTTCCACACCGTTTGGCAATCCTCCGTTTACGACATCCCCGGTATTATCGTTTATCACGTCACTTTTTACGGTAGTAGACATGTAATAACTGAATCCGAGATAGTCCACCCTGCCGTTTTTCAAAATCTCTTCATCACCGTCTTCAAAGCGGATCCGGTAGCCCTCTCTTTCAAACTCTTTTAACGCATAACTCGGATAATATCCGCGAACCTGCACATCCGGGAAGAAAAAGCGCTGCCTCATCGTTTCCTCAGCCAGCATTACATCTTCCGGATTGGATGAGTAAGGATAAATCGGGACATGTGATACCATCGCTCCGATCCTGAAATCAGGATTGATTTCCTTTCCCTTTGAAACAGCCAATGCACTCGCCAGCAATTCGTAGTGGCCGGCCTGGTACATGACTTCTTTTGCGTTTTCGTTTTCTTTGACGGCGACACCTGAGTTCGTCCATAAAAAGATCGGATTATTCACATCCATCTTGTTGTTGATTTCGTTAAACGTCATCCAATACTTCACTTTATGTTTATAGCGTTCAAAACACACTTCAGCGAACTTTACAAAAAAGCCGATTGTTTTTCTGCTTCTGAAACCCCCGTATTCCCTCGCCAAATGCAGCGGCATCTCAAAATGCGACAACGTAATCACCGGTTCAATCCCATACTTCAGCAATTCATCAAACACCCGGTCGTAAAAAGCCAATCCTTCCTCGTTAGGCTCCGTTTCATCACCTTTAGGAAAAATTCTGCTCCAGCCGATAGAGGTTCTTAAACATTTCAGTCCCAGCTCGCTGAATAATGCGATGTCCTCTTTATAACGATGATAAAAATCTATGGCTTCATGATTCGGGTAAAATTCCCGCTCTTCAATTGTATCTGTTATTTTCCGGGGCACACCATGCGCGCCCGCCGTCATAACGTCCACTACACTCGGCCCTTTACCGCCTTTGTTCCAGCCCCCTTCAAATTGATGGGCGGCTAGAGCGCCTCCCCATAAAAAGTCTTTTGGCAATGTTCCCATCATTCATGTCCTCCTTTTTTGACCGCCGCTTGTTACGCCGAATAGATCCGCTTTGCAAGATTGGAAGAATGCTTTGCATTTACATGAAAAGTCAGTTTTCTCATTATACATTAACATTATAATTGTACCGGTACAATTTATCAATGCATAAACAATCATATTTATTTCACAAAATGGCTTTTCAAAACGATTATGCTATAATTCTGAAAGAAGCGGGACAATAAATGAATGAGGAATGTATATGTTAAAATACCAGCAAATCGCGATGGATATTGAAAAATACATAGAAGAGCATCAGCTTCAGCAAGGGGATAAACTACCTGTGCTGCAAACCTTAATGACCCAGTTTAACGTGAGCAAAAGCACGATCACAAAGTCCTTGGATCTATTAGAAAAAAAGGGAATTGTGTTTCAAGTCAGAGGAAGCGGCATTTTTGTCAGGCGGAATAAAAGAAAAGGGTATATCAGCCTGCTTTCCAATCAGGGATTTAAAGAATCTCTTGAAGATTTTAATGTCACCTCCAAATTATTGGCGCTGGAAGTGAGAAAGCCCACACCTGAGGCTGCACAAAATCTGAATATGCCGTCTGACGGCGAGGTGTATTATGTCAAACGTATCCGGTATATTGACGGGAAGACATTATGTATCGAGGAGTCATTTTACAACAAATCGATTATTCCGTATTTGAATAAAGAGATCGTATCAGAATCAATATTTGATTATATTAGGGAAGGTCTCGGATTGAAGCGCGGTTTTTCAGATCTATATTTGTATGCGGGAATGTTAAATGAAGAAGAAGCGGAGTACTTAGGACTGTTTACAGGAGCGCCTAAACTTTGCGTTGAAACGATTTTTCATTTAACCAACGGCCAGCCGTTCGACTTTTCAAAAGTCACCTATCACTATGAACAATCGCAGTTTTTCATTCAGGCGAACAGCTACCTTTTTGAACAGGAAACGACGTAAGCAGGATTACAAACAGAAAACACCCAATGCGTGACAGACGCACTGGGTGTTTTTTTACTTCTTCATGTTCTGATTTAATGTTTCAACGGCTTTTTTCATTTGTGTATCGTTGTCTGCAAGCTGTTTTTGCAGATCTGTCATCAATTTTGCCGTTGTGTCTCCTGTTAAAATGCCTGTTTCTTTCAGTTTCTCTTTTGCCTGAAATTGTTTGACGGCTTGTTCAAATGCTTTGTCATATGTGCCGTTTACATTCACGCTGTATCCCAGCGCTTTCAGCATTTTTTGCGCATTGGTGACGTCCGTTCCGGAATCCCCGTATTTGTACGTTTTTTTCGCATCTAAAAACGGCAGGTTCGCATAATCAGGCAGCTTAACCTGATATTGCGGTTTGATGCCTTTTTTATGAATCCATTCTCCGTCCGCTGTCAGCCATTTTGCGATTGTCAGTTTAACGGTTGAACCGTCGCTGTAATCCTTTGCCGTCTGAACGGTCCCTTTTCCGAACGTTTTCTCTCCGACCAGCGGAATGCCCGATGATTCATGCAGCGCAGCTGACATGATTTCCGCGGCGCTCGCGGTGCCGTCATTGACGAGGACGACTGTCGGTTTTGTCACTTTGCGCTCTTTCGTTGCTTTCATGACCTCTTTCGTGCCGTCTTTGTATTCGACCTGCATAATATTTTTCCCTTTATCGATAAACATGTTGCTCATTTTGATGGCTTCATCCATCAGGCCGCCCGGGTTGCCTCTTAAATCCAGAATGTATCCTTTCGCTCCTTGTTTTTCGAGTTTGTCAATGGCTGAATTCAGCTCTTTTGCCGTCGATTCGGAGAAAGATGTGATTTGGATTTCGCCGATGTCCCCTTTTTTCATTTCAGAGTACACCGTTTCAACCGGAATGGTGTCACGTTTGATCGACAGGTTCAGATCGCCGACACCCGCTCTGTGCAGCACAAGCTTGACGCTTGTCCCTTTTTTTCCGCGGATTAACGCGACGGCTTCGTTTACATTCAGGCCTTTGACGCTTTTGCCGTCAACCTTCAAGATCTGATCATTCGGTTTAATCCCCGCTTTTTCCGCAGGAGACCCTTTGATCGGCGATACGATCAGAATGCTTCCGTCCTTTTCTTCCACTTGTGCGCCAATACCTTCAAACGAAGCGGAAATTGTTTCTTCAAATGACTTTCCTTCCTGAGGGTCCATATAAGAAGAATACGGATCATCCAGGGAACTGATCATGCCTTTTATCGCTCCGTCTACTAATTTGCTGTCATCTGTTTTTTGATAGTAATCACTTTTAATCTGCTCATAGGCTTTATTGAATTTCTCAAATTTGCTGTTCGTCAAAGCAGCCGAGCCTTGTCCGAAAATGGTCGTATTGCCCGTAATAAACAGCGTAAGCGCCGAGGCTGCGACCGCAGTGATCAATATGATAAAAAACAGTTTAAATTGCCGCTTCAAGAAAACACCACCTTTTTATTCTTACATTATTATCATAGACGAACGCTCATTCGTCAACTTCAAACGTGAGGCGCCCTTCTTTCCCGTTTACCCAAACCTATGCTTTTCTCCCAACATATGCTGAGGAAGAAAGGAGGATTCGGACTTTGAGCAAATATTTAGAAATGCTGTCCTTATTCGGAGTCGGAGGGGCTCACCCCGGCGGACTCGCTTTTTCTAAAGCTGTTCTCGCAAAAGCGGCTCCTCCTCCTGGCGAGCCGATCCTTGACGCCGGCTGCGGAACGGGACAGACGGCCGCTTATCTCAGCCACCTGCTGTATCCCGTCACCTGTGTTGATAAGGATCCCCTTATGCTTGAAAAGGCAGCAAAGCGATTTGCCGCTGAAGGCTTAACCATTCAAAGCTATTTGGCGGAGCTTGAGCGGCTTCCGTTTACTGAAAATCAGTTTTCTGCCGTTCTCTCTGAATCAGTTCTCACCTTTTCAAAGCTTGATTCATCGCTGTCTGAAATACTGCGGGTCCTTAAACCAGGGGGCATGCTGATCGGCATTGAGGCAGCTTTGAAAAAACCCCTGCCGGAAAACGCTGTCACGCAGTTAAAAGACTTCTACGGTTTTACCGTATTGCAGGATGAAGCGGCATGGAAGCAGATACTGCTTCAGCAAGGCTTTCAAAAAGCGGATTTCATTCCCGCTTTCTATGAAAACAATGCGCAGGAACCGACTACAGAAATGGATTTATCGCCCGTTATCCAGCCGGTTCACTACGATACGCTGACGGCTCATTACGATCTTATGCAGAAGTACGGTGAATATATGGGACACTGCGCTTTTGTCGCTTACAAGTAAAACGGCGATTGTCCTCCTGTTTTCGTCCAACCTTTTTTACGCACTCTATCATAAGCTGACATAGAAAGATAGGTTGGATAGGAGGAGAAAAGATGCAAAACTATTATCATCTTTGCCGGCAGCACCATGGAAAAGTAGCAAGAATTACAGAACGAAACGGCAGAGTCCACGTCGGAAGAATCGTACGGGTGACAAAAAGTAAAGTGTATATCGCCCCTGTCGGCGGCCGTCACAGAGGGTACGGATTCGGTTATTGGGGAGGAGGCTGGGGAGGCTGGGGAGCAGCCTACGGTATCGGCCTTGGTTTAATTACCGGATTTGCGCTTGGAGGTTTGCTCTTCTGGTAATAAAGAAAGCCCGCTACATTTATTTTTTAAAAGCGGGCTTTTTCTTATTATACTTTCTTTACTTCATTAAAATATTCTTCAAGAGTTAACTGATGGTCATGGATGGCTTTTGCCGCTTTTTTGCCTACATAACGCAAATGCCATGGTTCATACTCATACTTTGTTACATTTTCTTTGCCTTTTGGATAGCGGATGATAAAGCCGTATTCATACGCATGGTCTTTCACCCATTTGCCGTCAGCCGTGTTTCCGAACGCTTCATTCAGCTCATATCCGTTGCTTTTGCTGGAAATATCCATGGCAAGCCCCGTCTGGTGTTCGCTTTGCCCGGGGTATGCGACGGCTTCTTTCGCTTTCTTTTCACCTTTCAGACTGACTTCATTATCGAAAATCACTTTTTGTCTGTCATAAGAGCGGTATCCTGAAACCGCAACCAGGTCATAGCCTTCTTTTTTCCCCGCGTTGAACAATTCCGCCAAAGCATCGGCGGCAGGTTTGCGGATATATCGTTTCTCAATTTTCTCAGTGAAAGAAAATTCAACTTTCGGGATGACGAGATCCTCCGGTTTATAATCTCCCGGCAGCGTGTATGTCTTATTCACGAGCGCAAGTGTATTTGTCGGGTTTTGAATGGTTTCAAGCCCGTTCACTTCTTTAATGTCATTAAAATATTTGCTCTCCAATACAAAATCGCTGTCTTCTGTCTTCGTTGTTTTTTTGCTTGATGTGTCATCTGATTGTTTTGTTTGAGCCGTTGTTTTTGTGTCCTTATGGCTGTCGCCGCCTGAAATGCTGCAGCCGGTGCCCACGATTGCGGTTACGCTGAGAGCAGCAGCAAGCGAGAACCATTTAGTGGATTTCTTCATTTTACCCTTACCTTTCTTTTTTCGAATCAGAGCGGTGCATAAAGAAGAGGGCTGCTTTTATCAGCATGACCCTCATCTCAAGTTTACGATACAGTATGCAGCGCCAGTTTTATCATATCATGAAAAGTCGTTTGACGCTCTTCTGCGGTTGTCTCTTCTCCCGTTAACACGTGATCGCTTACAGTCAGGATAGACAGCGCTTTTTTGCCGTATTTTGCGGCAAGCGTATATAAAGCAGTCGTTTCCATTTCTACGCCGAGGACGCCGTATCTCGCAAGCTTTTCGATTTGCGAGTCTTCATTGTAAAACTGATCGGCGGTGAATACGCTTCCGACGGCTACAGGAAGGTTATTTTTTTGCGCTTCCTGGTACGCTTTATGAAGAAGGTCGAAATCTGCGCAAGGCGCATAATCCACACTTCCGAAAGCGACTCGGTTCATCTGTGAATCGGTTGAAGACGTCATAGCCAAAATCACGTCGCGCACCTTCACGTCATTACGGATGGCTCCGCATGAACCGACTCTGATCAGGTTTTGAACATCATAGCTTTGAATCAGTTCATTCACATATATAGAGATAGACGGAACACCCATGCCGGTGCCTTGCACTGATATTTTTTTACCGTTATATGTACCCGTAAATCCGTACATTCCTCTGACTTCATTATAGCATTCCACATTTTCAAGGTAAGTTTCCGCAATAAATTTCGCTCTCAGCGGATCTCCCGGCAAAAGCACTGTATCCGCAATCTGACCTTTTTCTGCGTTTATATGTACACTCATTTCCATTTCCTCCTGCCTATTCAAACTCCCACCCATTGTACACTGAATAACGGTAAGAGACAATCATCAGCATTGATCAGAGCGATCTTGGGCAGAATATGCGGGATGACAGCCTAAGGAAAAGGAGTGAGCATAAATGGGCAAAAAACAGCGCAACCGGGTGACCGGCCAGAAAAAGAACAATCACGTACCCGTTTCAGACGTGATTGCAGCTGATGAAGCGCATGGAAAAGAGCATTCCGCCGCTAAACGGAAGCCTTAAAACAAAACGGAAGCCGGCTGAAAATTCAGCCGGCCCCGCCTTACCTCGGCTGGACGAGCAAACGGTTGATTTTGCTCCATCCCGCAGGGTTAAGCCTGTAGTAGGTCTTTCCTTTTCTTCCTTCGTCTATGAGTATGACATCTCCGGTCGCTATGAATCTGGCTTGATAGTCATTTGGAACCGTATCAGGCACATTAAAAACAGAAAATGCCCTTTCCAGTGCGTCTTGATGATTGTCAGCGGCCAGCTCTGTCCGATAGACGACCCTGTATCCCTTTTTCTCGCCGTAGCGAGGTGTTTGAAAAATCGTCACATCATAGGCACAAGTCTTTTTTTTAAACACGGGCAGCGATAACAGCATCAAGATCCCTCCCTCTTATTTCTTAATAGTATTAGCGTTTTTTCTCAATTTTCCTGTCTCTATTTTTGTCGAAAAGGGTGATACTTTTCGTCAAAGAGCGCAAATAGAGAGACGAGGCAAAGTCCGAGACTGAATCCGGCAAGAACATCCGTCGGAAAATGCGCGCCTAAATAAATTCTGCTGAGCCCGATCAGGATGACGAGAACTCCGGTAAAGACGGAGACGGCCCGCTTTCTTTTCGTGAAGAAAGGAACGTGCTTGATTAAAAAGTAGGCGATGACGGGATACATCACTGCCGAATTCATGGAGTGGCCGCTCGGAAAGCTGTATGAGGTTTCATGGACGAGCGGCTCAAAAGCGGGTCTGGCTCTTTCGATCAATTCTTTTATTTTTATGTTTATTATTCGTTCAATGAGGAAGAGAAGCGGCAAAAACACAACATCAGGCGTTTTTTTGTACATATACAGGGCCGCTCCCGTCAAAAGAAGAAGCGGTAAAAGCACCGCAGTCGTGCCGAGCTCTGTTATCCATAACATCAATTCATTCAGCCAGGCAGCCCTGATCCTGACCGCCGCTTCTATCACCCTCTCGTCAAAAACCCGGACAGCATCGATCCGGATGGCTGCTGCGAGCAGAATAAACAATGCGAAAAGACCTGCTGGCTTGTACAACGTTTTCCCCCCATTTTTCATTCTCCCGAGCCGATTGAAAAAACCGAAGCTTTTTTCACTTCGGTTCCGCAGTTTCAGTCTTCATCAAGCTCTTCGTCTATCATACATTTTTCTAATAAATAATCAAAGGTGATGTCGGCTATTTCAAAGATCTCCTCTTCACTCGGTATGTACCCGCGCATAGCAAGCTGACTGTAAAAAAAATCGGCTATCTCTTCTGTGTCAATCACAAGATCTATTTCTTTCATGCAAACACCGCCTCCTTTTTTATGTTTTATGAAAAAACCCTTCAAATTATACCCGAAAGTTCTAATCGCTTTGTCCGCTCATATACTTTTAAAAAAACAAGCCCCCGGAGGGAGAAAAGATGATGACGAAAATGATGGCTTTTTTGGACGGAGATGGATTTGATATCGTATTGGAAAAAGTGCTGAAAGGAATGTCGTTTGTAATCTTTGCCGGCTGTCTGCCCTGGTTTTTATATGTCACCGTCCGTTTTTTTGCCGGCTAGCTGAAATGCTCCCGCAGGCTTTCCAGCACAAAATTCATCATATCTTTATATTCTTCGTCACCGAACATATCATAAAGAATCTTATAATCGTTATAAATATCAAGGAGCTCATCTACAATCGATACCGCCAGCACATGCAGGGTATCAAGATCATCAGCATCGCCTTCAAACTGAAGAAGAGCGGACGCGGCGGTATCCTCGCCGATCTCATGAGATGCTTCCCCAACATAGTGGACAAACAGCAGCTGATGCACAAACTGATCCATTTCATATTTTCTCAGAACCAGCGTGAGATCCTCTTCCTCCGTTTCAAGCCACTCTCCGTCTTTCAGCCGAGTCAGCTCATAAATAATATCCTCCCAGCCATCCTCTAAATATCTCCATATTTCAGTTCTGTGACCGATGATACGGAATAATTCTTTTCCGTAGTCCTTTACATATACGACGTCGCCGATCAGAAACTCATATTCAATATCCAATTTTTCCATATCAACAATTACGCCCTCATAATCTTTATAAAGCTGGATAGACGATTCAAAATAAAGCACTTCATTATGGTTGACTTCGTAAAGATAATGTTTATCAATTTGATGAACCTTCGTAATGGTGCCGACGGTTCCGTACATCACGACGACCACGATATCTCCCACTTGAAATTTCGGTTTATTTGGCTTCATGCTGTCTCCCCCTTGCCGCGGACTGTCATACGCTATCGTATGCCGGCCGTCATTATTTCGCATGGGCATGAAAACCACAGGAAATATCCATTTCTGCACCTGTTCAACATGTCAAAAAAACCGCACAATGTCATGTGCGGTTTTTCGTCAGGCGTGATGCACCTCGGTCTCATATTTTTCCCAAGCCTCATCAAATGTCGACATCGTTTCTAAATAATCGGCGCTCAGTTCTAAATATGAACTGAGCTCATGATAATCGCTTGACGTTTTCGGAAAGCCATGGTCTTCATATGCCTGATTCGCAAATCGGCTGATTGCGTCCTGCGGCTTAGGATGCCTGTATTTCATTAAATAGTGGTAAAAGGATTTCATGGGTTTCCCCTCCTGATGACTGTCTTTTGTTGTACTATTATACATTTCAAAAGTGAAATTACAACAAAAGAAGACTAGGAGAAGTCAAAATAATTCCGTTTCAATATCCGTTCTGTCTGCATCAGCTCTTGATATGTGAGTGTTTCCGGTAATTTTTTGGCGTCGACTAAAAAAAGCTGATTTTCGATTTCGCCTATGACCGCTTCCTCCTGATACGTCATCCCGCAGGAAGAACAAGCGAACGCGGGTGTGTCTGTAATTTCTATGGCCCTCGTACCGTCAGGAAGCTCCCAGTATACAGCCGACTGACAAGCTGACGCCTTCTGATTGCCGCACCACTCGCATGGCTTCACGGCGATTCACCCCCGACTTCCGAGCCTTCTTTTTGCTCTTTCTTCTGCTGTGCTATAAATTTCTTTTCTTTTAATTCATCTCTCTTTTCCCTCCGGTCTTTCAGCGTTTCATGATCAGGGTTAGAAGTAAACTCTTTCCTCCTGCTGATTCGCGATACATTTTCCGGTGTGAAAGAGACCTCTTTATCCGCGAAAATAGCGCTTAGTCCGACCGGCTCGCGTTTGGCCATCGTCCCCGGAAAAACAGATTCAAAATAGTCGTCGGCTTGATTCGGGATATAGTTTTCCGGTTCGGGATAAGATGTAATCACCCCTTCAAAGTTTCTGATCACAACTTTCTCCGGACTTTGGGAGAGCAAATAGTTCGGCTGCAGGGCAATTTTTCCGCCTCCGCCCGGGGCATCGACGACAAAAGTCGGCACGGCAAAACCCGTCGTATGCCCCCTCAGCCCTTCAATGATTTCCAGACCTTTTGACACGGGCGCTCTGAAATGACCGATTCCCTCTGACAAATCACATTGATAAATATAGTACGGGCGGACGCGGATTTTCACTAAATCATGCATGAGCTTTTTCATAATCGGCACCGAATCGTTAATGCCCGCCAAAATAACGGCCTGGTTTCCGACCGGAACACCTGCGTTGACAAGCTTTTCACACGCCTCAACCGATTCTTCCGTCAGTTCGATGCTCGTATTAAAATGAGTGTTCAGCCAGACCGGATGATATTTTTTCAGAATCTGACAAAGGTTATCCGTTATCCGCTGCGGAAAAACGACAGGCGCTCTCGTTCCGATCCGGATAATTTCGAGGTGAGGAATGTCGCGAAGGTTTTTCAAAATATATTCGAGAATCTGATCGTTAATTAAAAGCCCGTCACCGCCGGAAATGAGACAGTCACGTATTTCAGGCGTTTCCCGAATATAAGCGATCGCCGCATCAAGCTGTTTTTTCGGCACGCCCATCCCGATCTGCCCGGAAAAGCGCCTTCTGGTGCAGTACCGGCAGTACATCGAGCATTGGTTTGTCACGAGAAAAAGAACGCGGTCGGGATAGCGGTGCGTAAGGCCGGGCACCGGCGAATCTTCATCTTCAAACAGCGGATCTTCGAGGTCATATTTCGTTTTGTGCATTTCTTCTGACAGCGGCACGGACTGCATGCGGATCGGACATCTCGGGTTATCGGGATCCATTAAGGAAGCATAATAAGGCGTAATGTTCAGAGGAATCGTTTTTACAGACATTCTGACGCCTTCTTCTTCCTCTTCGGTCAAATGAATGACTTTTTTCAGGTCATCGACGGTTCTTACGGTATGAGTGAGCTGCCACAGCCAATCATTCCACTTTTCTTCCGGCACATCCTTCCATAATTCAATCTCCTTCCAATGACGCTTCGGCTGAAACCACTTATTTGTCAAACGAATTCCTCCTTATGAATGGCTGAAACGTAATGTCTTGCACCATATATTCATATTTTCGAGCCCTTCTGAAATCCGGCAGTTGTTCACAAGCCTGCCTCTGTAGCCGTATCCCGCATGATACAAAACGGCATTCATCCCGTAAGAGGCTGCACGGGCCAAGGAAAAAAGATGAATGATTCCCCGGCCCGAAAGTTCCTGCTCCAAGGCTTTAAACAGGTGTGCCGTTACGGAATTTCCTCTGTAATCTGACAGAACTGCACAATCGGTCATTTCAGCGTGCCCCAATACGGGATTGAGATCCGCGCTTGCCGCGCCGATAAGACGTTCCTGATCGAAGGCGGCATAATAGATGGTGTTTTCTCTCATTGTTTTTTTTATATAAAGGGGGTTAAAGACAGGAGTCGGATAGGTGAGAAAAACATGTTTATATAAGTGCGATAAGCGGTCTGCATCATTTTCATCCGCTTTTCTGAATATGAGCTTACTTTCTGTCTGGATCAGTTTCCGCCGCTGTGTCTCATATAAACGGTCAACAGTCGAATCTTCCGATACATATGAATCAGACTGTCTCCGTTTCTCTGATAAATAACGCACCATCACAGCAGCCTCATTCCCATTGTAATATCCGTCTATGACCCCCTCCTGAATAAAGAGATGCTTGACAAGTTCCGGCTCATCGCCGCGCTTGGCAAAGAAAATCACCTTTTTGGCCCCTTCTTGCTTCGCTTCTGCCAAAACTGCCGGGATAAGCGCCTCGGGCTGCCCGTCATAACGAATGACCCTGATCCGCTCGTTGAAACGGTCTGCATCAATCTCGGCCGATCCGCTTTCAGCCCTCAGTTCCTTTATCAGCTCTGCCACCCCCATCTGCCACCCCGCACCATTCCATCATAAAAAGAGAAATGATTTTGACGGCATCAATTAACGCCCGGACTTCAATATATTCATTTGCCTGGTGCGCCGCTTTGACTTCTCCCGGCCCGAAAACAATGACCGGCGTCTGCCCCGCATGATGCAAAAGTCCCCCGTCCGTTCCCCACGGAGACGCTTCACGTATCGGTTTTGCCCCTTTCATTTTCTCAAAAGATGATTCCAAAGCGGAAATCAGCGGATGGTCATCCGGGAGATCGTTCGGAAGCCACTGAGCTCCAAACCATTCAACTTCCGCCGGATGATGTTTAAACCACTCATCCCGGTACTCCAAATCTTTGAGCCAGCTTGCGAGCTCTTCTTTTACGGCTTCAGGCGTTTCATCCGGAGCTATCCCGCACCTGCCTTCTATCACGACACGGTCAGCGACCGAAGATGGCCACGTTCCGCCTTGGACGGTGCCGATATTAATGGGAACCGGAATCGGAACATCCCGGTAAAGCGGGTCAGTGATGCGGGCGTTGCGGACGTGTTCCAGCTCTTTAAGCGCTGTGATGACATGCAGGCTTTTTTCAATCGCGCTCACCCCTTCATAGCGAGTGCCGCCGTGTGCGGACAAACCTCTTACCGTAATGCGGAACCATATAGACCCTTGCTGCTTCACAAACAGCTTTAAATTAGTCGGTTCCGGAATAAGCGCCCCGTCAGCCTTATAGCCTCTCATAACCGCCGAAAGCGTTCCTGCGCCGCCGCACTCTTCATCTACGACACTTTGAAACAGAACATCTCCTTTTAATGTAACCCCGCAGGCTTCAAGCGCTTCTAATGCAAACAAGAGAGCTGTATTGCCGCCTTTCATATCCGTTGAACCGCGGCCGTAAATTTTGCCGTCCTTTTCAACAGCGGTAAACGGTTCATACGTCCATGCGGCGGGATTTCCTTCCGGGACAACATCAATATGTCCGTTCAGTATCAGTGATCTTCCGCCGCCGGCTCCTTTCTTTATGGCGGTGATATTCGGGCTTTCATGAAAGTCTTTGCGTTCCGATACAAAATAAGGATGCTCTTTTAATTGTTTGACATTCGGTTCCCACACATCAATATCCATGTCAAACTGTCTCAGTTTTTCTAAAACGACTGCCTGTGCGTTAAATTCATGTCCGAACGTGCTTTTTTCCCCGATCAGCCGTTTCAGCAGACTTACCGCTTTTGCCGCGTTTTCTTCCGCCCACTCAGTAATTTTCTTTTCTAATTGCTCCATGGACAGGCCCCCTTTTAAGAAAACATTCTCCCAATCTGATTTCGGCATCCGTTGTTTGGATGACATCGTCTATCGTCGAGCCATTCAGCAGTTCCTCAAGAACAAAAGTCCCATCCTCTATGCTGATGACGGCTTTCTCTGTAATAATGAGGTCTGCACAGCGCGAAGCCGTAAGCGGCAATGAACAGCTTTCGACTAATTTCGGCCTGCCCTTCTGATCGGTGTGGCTCATGACGACAACCACTTTTTTCGCACCTTGGGCAAGCTCCATTGCCCCGCCCATTCCCGGCACTTTTTTCCCCGGGACGAGCCAGTTGGCGAGATCACCTGTCCGGCTGACCTGTAATGCGCCTAAAATGGTAATATCAATCAGCCCTTTTCTGATCATGGCAAAAGACAGAGCTGAATCAAAATATGAGGCTCCCTTTACCGTGCTGACGGGAAATCCGGCGGCATTGCATAAGAGTTCATCCTCCGCTCCGGGCTCGGGACTTCCTCCTATCCCAAGAACGCCGTTTTCCGCCTGCAGCATCACCTCCATGCCGGCCGGCAGAAAGTTCGGCACTAAAGAAGGAATGCCGATCCCCAGGTTGACAATCATACCTGAGGTAATTTCACTGGCGGCCCGCCTTGCGATACTCTCTCTTTCCGCTATTCCCAAGCCCATTTCCATTTCACTCCTTCACTTTGCACGACACCCTCCACAAAAACGCCCGGTGTTACAATATGCTCGCTGTCAAGTTCGCCGGCCTGCACAATCTCTGCCGCCTCAGCAAAGGTTCTTTCGGCCGCAGCCGCCATCAGAGGGTTCATGTTGCGCGCCGTTTTGTCATACGTCAAATTCCCGAATTCATCAGCAGTATGTGCCGACACAAAAGCAAAATCAGCCGTCAGCGCTTTTTCAACTAAATAGGGCTTTCCGTCAATCGTTACGGTTTCTTTGTTCTCGCAAACGGTTGCGTTATCAATCCCGATATCCGTTAAAATACCGCCAAGCCCCGCTCCGCCTGCGCGAATCCGTTCGGCAAGCGTCCCTTGAGGCGAAAATTCCACCTCGAGCGTTCCGTCAGTCATTTGTCTGCCCGCTACAGGGTTTGAACCGATATGGGAAGCGATCAGCCGTTTCACCCGTTTATGAACGATAAGCGGACCGATACCGATTTCCGGAAATCCGGCATCATTGCAGATGACGGTCAATTCTTTAACGCCGCTTTCTAAAATCGCTTCGATTAATGACGGAGGAGAACCCACTCCCCCGAAACCGCCGAACATGATGACAGATTCGTCCTTGACATCGGCAATTGCTTCATGAATATCGATTTTTTTATGAAAAATAGACATGTCAGTTCAATCCCTCTTCATCATTTTTTCTGCTTCTTCTGCAGCTAGTGAAAATAGATCTGACAGTTCATCCAGCTCAGCATGGGAAGCCGTCAACGGCGGCGCGATGATGACGGCATCTCCTTCGCCGCTGTCAATGCCGGGCTTTGCAGGGTAAATCAGCAGCCCCCGTTTTTTTGCTTCTGTTATCATTTTTTCTGTAAACGCCTGTTTTTTCGGAAAAACTTCCTTTGTCGTTTTATCTTTGACGAACTCCACCCCGATCAGAAGGCCTTTACCGCGGACATCCCCGATCACCCCGCTGCGCTCTTTGATATGTTCTAATTTCCGCCTCAGTATTGCGCCTTTTTCCTCTGCCTGCTGAAGCAGCCCATGTTTCTTGACATAGCGAAGCACCTCAAGCGCCGCTCTTGCACAGTATGGGTTGGCGCTGTACGTATGCCCGCTCATAATGACCCCGGAGCCCCGCTTGATTGTTTCAATGATGTCATCAGAGGCAACGGCTGCCGCAATCGGAGCGTAACCGGCGCCTAACCCTTTTCCAAGCACAGCGATATCAGGCACGATTCCCCAATGCTCAGAAGCAAGCATCCGTCCTGTTCTTCCGAGCCCCGTCATGACTTCATCCGCGATAAACAAAATACGGTGCCTGCGGCAGACATCCTCAAGTGCTTCATAGTAGCCTGCCGGCGGAGTGATGGCAGCCCCGGCTGCTCCGACAATCGGTTCTGCGACAAAACCGGCGATAAATGAGGCGCCGATCCGTTTAACAGCCGTTTCCAGCTCCTCTGCCGCAGCTTTTACAAATTCCTCTCCCTGCAGCTCAGAACGGTACATATTAGGCGCTGAAACGGCAGGAAACCGTTCAAGCAGCTGGGTAAAACGGTATCTCCGTTCATAAAACCCTGATAATGAAAGCGCTCCCAAAGTAATTCCGTGGTAACTGCCCCATCTTGATAAAAAGACGGATTTTTGGTATTGGCCTTTTTCCTGCCAATATTGAACGGCCAATTTCATCGCTGTTTCAACTGCCTCTGAGCCGCTGTTTACAAAAAATGACCAATTCAGCCCGCCCGGCAAATGATCAGCCAGAAATAAAGCCAGCTCCTCTGCCGGCGCACTGGTGAATTGCGAGCGATACACAAACGAAACGGAGTCAAGCTGCTCTTTTAAAGCTTGTATAATATCCTCCGTCCCGTGGCCGATATTGCAAGTGACCGCTCCCGATGCCCCGTCAAGATACTTGTTCCCCTCCAGATCATACACATATGATCCTTTTCCATGGCTGACTGTCGGATAGATCCCGTCAAGCTCCGGTTTGATTAAATAACTCCCCATATCTTTCCACCTCGAAAACCCATTTGCTTCATTGTATGAACAGATGAATAACGGCATTCTTATCCTTCAGAAAGTTTTTTTGCAGTAATTACCTTTCTGTAAAACAGGCTGCCGGAGATGTCCCGACAGCCTGAAGAGCGTTCTCAGTTCTGATATTTATCTGCTCAGCTCATCACCACAGCAATTTTGATCGGAATCGGCATAATCAGAAGGCGGAAATTCCCGTCTTCTTTACTGTATGGGAACCAATATTTCACACAAATGATCATTCACTTTTTGTAAGGTGTACCTTTCGATAATAGGCTGTTCTCTTACGATTAGATTATTTTTTTCAATCTCTGAAAAAACAGTTTTCCAAAATCCACTGACTGCCTCTTTCGTATGATCAAGCAAGAAAACAGCGTACCTGCCTCCGAAAAATGTACCGACCCGAGCCGGTTCAGGCACATGATCTTGATGAATAACAGCGCAAACATCATAGCGGCATTTCTCTTTAGGCGTACGATTCGGATGATCTTGCGGAATTCCTAAAATGACAGAATGATCAAGCAGTCCATTCAATTGCGCCCAATTTTTAAAAGACTCCATAAGTTCTTTATTTTGCTTTCCGCCATACTCCCCGACGTTTCGGAAATAAGCAATTCTTGATTCAGGTCATTCTTCAATCGTTATTTTCACATTTTCGCCCCCTTCTTCAGAAAAGTAATATGTATTAAAATGTTTTTCAAGCTGACTTTCAACATGAACATAACAAAAAGCCTGCAGGAGTGTTGTTCTCTGCAGGCTGATGTTCATTATAGGATTTTTTCAGTCTAACAAATAAAAGCCGCACCGACGATGATTAATAAAATAAACAATACCACGATCAGCACAAATGTACTGGTTCCGCCTCCGCAGCCGCCGTATCCAAAGCCATAACTGCCGCATCCCCCATATCCGTATCCGTACATACGAATCACCCTTTCTTCTTACGATATACGGCATTGTATGCGGGCCAACTCCCAATTGTTTTATGCGAATGCCCATCTATGTAAGAAAATAATGAAAAATTGTATGCACACGCCGAAATCTTTTGAAGCCGAGTTTCTCATAAAAGCGGTTTACACCGTCCATCCCGGACGCCACAAGGTATACGGTTTCCATGCCGTTCCGCTTCGCCGCAGCCATCAGTTCGTTCATCAATATCGTCCCGTAGCCTTTTCGCTGGAATTGATCCAGAATGGCTACTTCTTCAATTTTGGCGGTTTTATCCGCTTTGTTGATGAAAAGCTCTCCGCAGCCGATCGGAATCGTTCTGGAGGCATCGCTGTAGCACACGACAAGCAAAACCGTCCCGTCCTTATACAAAGGATATTTCCGCTGAAGCTTTTGTTCGGCCGCCGCCTCGCCAATGTAAAGGGCATCATAAATGTTCATAATAGATGACCCGTCAGCAAGACTTTTGTCCGTTCCCCAAGCGGTGAGAGGATGTCCGGCCTGCCGGTCCCCATTTTCCAGCTTCCTTGCAAAAAACAGTTCATCCTCCACTACGTATCCCTGCTTTACCAATGTTTGTTTCAGAAGAAGCGGAAATGTGTGCTCCGGTGACGCTTTCACATGAATATAATTGGTTTGAAGCATGTTCGGAACCGACGCAAAAAACGGAAGCAGTCCGTCTAACGGAAATGTACGGTGCAGCTGAACAAAGTTATGTGAAAAAATCTGCGGCAGCAAAGGGTCTCTATACACAGTGTAATGCTCGAACCTCTGCATGCCGGAAGTAAGCTCAATATATTGTTTCTCGGTTTTAGCAAATTGATCGGTCATAAAAGCTCTCCTTTTCCTTACACATCCAACTGCATCTCTCATCCTTTTGTGATATTGAGATTTCTTATAATTTCATCGTACATCGGATAGAACGGCTTTCCAATTGGTAATTGTTTAATTTGCTGAAAGGAAATGGGTACCGCCTTCTGATTCGCAAAAAAGCGTTTCACTACATCCTGACTGATCGGATGGAGAACCCCTCTCAAATAAACATAAAATTCACGTTCAATGCGAAACAGCATTCTTCCGGGAAGATGCTGAACACAGCCCGATCTCTCCCATCTGATCGGCGGACCGTCCGGCAGCGCTTGGATTTCATCCCGTTCTAAAGCCAGGATGCCGGGTCGTTTAAATTGGTAAAAGCGAAAGGCGTTAAGATCAATCAGCCTTTTCGTCCCGTCTTCTACAAAATAGATATGACACTGATCCGTGACGAGCTGAAAATTCGGAATACCGGCAGCGTTCTCTTCCTCGTATTGAAATAAAAAAGGATCCGGAATGACGACGGCTCTTCCTTCATATAACGGTCGCCAGCGCTCATTGACAAGCTTTCTTTTATTCCGGTCAAGCTGATATACTTTCTGATCCGTCCCCTTTACAAAAGACCCGTCAACCAGCTCTGACGGAAGCGATTGATACGTATTCTGGAATGAGTGGGGTGTTTTATAGGTCGTATCCAACACTTCTTTTATCGGCAGAAATGATGTAAATGTGTTGAGCCTGCTCCAAAAAACAGAGTCTCCGTGATTCCAATGCATGACATCTTCGTCCCAAAAACTGCCGTACTTCTCCTTCACACACCGAAGCAATGATTTCCTGTGCATCACTGAACAGTGATCAACGAGAAAAGCAGCCTGGTCAAGCACGTCATCAGCAAAACGATAAAAGTGGAATTGCTCTGTTCCGCGCTCGTTTACATGCACCACCTTCTGACTGGAATAGACGGCATCAAATTCGGTGCATTGATTAAGCGTTTCCGCCATGCGGCTGAGTCTATCCGGATGATATACGGTGTCATCCGTCAGATAAGTGACGTATTCACCTTTAATCCGTGTAAGCGCATCATTAATCAAAACGGCATACCGGGTCGATTTCAGCCGTTCAGCCGGATTGATAAAACTGTTGTAATAGTATATGCGGTGATCTTTTATATACGTACTGATGGCCGCCGAGGTTTCTTCATTTGAATGATCATCCATTATAAACAGCTCCCAATTGCTGTAGGTCTGCTGCAACACACTTTCAATTGCCTGTTTCACGAGATACGGTTTGTTGTAACTCGTTAAGATAATCGAGATCTTCTTTTCCATCCCATCACCCCTTCTGAACACATAAAAAACGGCTCCGAAAATGACAGAGCCTGATATCTGGTATTAAAAAGCACCCCAGCTGACGATGCTTGAAATCGCGACATTTGATCTCGTATTATTGAGAGGATTTTGAAAAACGGCCAAATCTGACAGCACTTCTTTGACAATCACGTTCTGCAATGTGCTGCCGTTAACCAGATTGACACGTGAAACAGGAACTCCAAGCTCTTTTGCCATCACAAGCTGACGCCGCAAATCTGATTGATCTCCGGACGGCTGACGCGATACTAAAAGAAGAAGCAGCAGTAAAAGATGAAATTCCTCATCAAAACCCCCGTGTTTTACAGTTTCTTCTGAATCCAAAATAATTCCTCTCCTTCTTTTTTTCATCTATACAACGTATGTCGCACTCTTGCAATCCGCATAGGCAGATAGCCTGATTCTAAATTCAGCGGTTTTATTAAATATGAAAAAAATACGGCAAAACGGCATTCGACTTATACCAATCACACCAATCAGGAATATGAATAAACGTGAGGTTGAAATAGTTAAAGGAGGTGTATGATCCCATGAGTGAGGATCGTTTAGAGCTCAAAAAGAAGCTATTGAAAACTCTTTTGAACCCTATATTTGACAACAGCGCTTTATCTAGCGGCACAGATGGAGGAGATAACGTGGAAAACAATATAAAAGATTTATTAGAATCGGCAATTGATGCAAAAGTGGATGAAGCAGCTGCGCAAGACAGTCTCAGCGCTCAATCTGTTTTAGGAAGCGGCATTTCATTAGCGGCGAGATGGATTTTTGCGAGAGTTCAGCCCGGCACTGTTATCAGCATTGTGATGGATTCAGGAGACATGATCGGTCCGGTTCAATTTGTTTTCTTTGACGAAGTTCACGGAATTGTTTATGTTACGCAGGAAAATTCCGTTACACCGGCAGGCTCTGCTACAACATTGCTTGACGTTGACAAAGTCGAAAGTGTCACCTTCACTTCGTAACAGCAGATGAACGTTCTATATATCCGTTCAGGATATAAAGGCATTTACACGTATTTTGACCGCTGGATCGAGGAAGGTTTTTTACAGTCTTCCGTCCGCTTTTTTTCTGTTTCTGAGCTTCAGGAAGATACAATCAGCAGCATACGGGCATTCAAACCTGACATCAGTCTGATGATGGCGGGCGACCGTATTCCGTCAGAATGGCTTCAATGGCTGAGAACAGAGCAGATTCCCGTCTATCTATGGCTGACGGAGGACCCTTTTTATTTTGATGTGAGCGCGAAAATCGCCCCGCTCGCCGATGCCGTTTTGACCATAGAACAAAACGCTCTTGATGCTTATCGGCAAATGGGCTTACAGCACGTATATTATGTCCCGATTCCCGTTAATCAGCGGATTTTTACGAAACAAGCGCCTGACGCTTCTCTTCACACCAATCTGCTTCTGATCGGATATCCGTATCCGAATCGTGTTGAACTCGTGAAAGCAGCGGCGAAGCTTCCGTATACGCTTCGTATCATCGGGAAGGGATGGCGCAGACATCTGCCTAAAACAATCGCCAGACAGAAAAATGTGCTCATAATGGATGAATGGATTGAACCTGAACATGCCGCATTGTATTACAACAGCGCAGACGTGGTCTTAAACCCGCACCGTTCTTACCGGTTTGCGCTCAATCAGAATGGACGCGGCATCCAAAATATCAGTTTAAATACGAGAAGCTTTGACATTGCGGCCTGTCAGACATTTCAGCTGACAGATCTATCTCCCGCGCCCCCTTTTTCATCCTTTGTTTCTTACAGCGGGCTTGCGGATTTTGCGGATAAGATCCAATTTTATATGACAAACCCAACTGAACGTGAACGAATTGCGGCGCTTAATTATCAAGAGACAGTGCCGGCTTACACGTATGACCAGCTTCCGGCCGTGCTTACGGCTATTCGCTCCGATACTTTCTCATGAAACGCTCTTCACATGAAAAA
The DNA here is from genome assembly GCF_056399565.1 of Bacillus sp. 01N42_2. NCBI lineage: Bacteria > Bacillati > Bacillota > Bacilli > Caryophanales > Bacillaceae > Bacillus > Bacillus sp. 01N42_2. The sequence goes on from NZ_JBFTRO010000004.1 coordinate 93,714, forward strand.
GCAGCTTATCCAAGCTGCTTTTTGTATGTTTATTTTCCGCTTCTGTCGGTCAGTTTTCGCGGGTCAACCTGCTTATTGACCTGTGGGCGGAAGCCGATTTTATCAGCAATTCTTTCCCATGGCACTATTTTAAAATTTTGATTTGCCTTTTGGCTGTGATCTATATTTTCCCCATCCTGTGCGACAAAAAGACCGAACGGATATTTTGGCCCCAGCCCGAAGCCCAGAACGTCAATTCCGTCCGTATCGCTTGTGCCGTCTGTTTCAGGCCCGTCTGTAATGCGAAAATCCGCCACATATTTGTTCTGTCCTTGTCTGTCATAAATGGCATAGCTGCTGTTTCCCTGACTTGATGCCAGCAGATAGCCTTTACCGTCAGCAGCGTAGTAAATCGTCAATCCTTCAATGTCAGGCGTTAAATGCCTGCCGTCGGCTCGGTCGATAACCGTTCCGTCACTGCCGCCGTCCGGTTCGGCGCTGAACTTCCAAATGGCTTCATCCTCTTCCGCGATATAAAGACTGCCGTATTCATCGTCTGCTGCCATTCCTTCCGTCTGAGAATTCATTTTAAATGCCCTTACCTTCTTGCCGGATATGTATCCATTTTTGTCCGCCTTTAATTCATATTGCTCAAATTCGCCCTCTTTCCCTGTCACCATCGCGTAATATTTTCCCGTTTTTTGACTGTGGTACAAGCTGAAACCGTATACTTCATCAATTGCTGATGCAATTGGATTTTTTGGATCTGTAATGCTTTGCAATGTGCCGTTCTTTCCGTCAATGGCGTAGATCTCAACTGTATTTTTCCCTTCAGACCGGTTGGATGCTGCCGCAATATCGACTTTTTTTCCGTTCAACGGAAAATCATAGCGGATATCGACATTGTTCAGTTTCCCGGTATTATAGGAATGAAGCATCTTACCATCGAGACTGTAAACGACTAAGCCTGATTTTTTATTGGTCGTAATCAATTTGCTGTTCTGAGGAGTTTTGGGGTCCAGCCAAATCGCAGGATCGTCCGCCGCATCACCGGCTGTATCAACAGGTTCCGTTTCCGCCGCCGCATTGACGGTAAAATGATAAGGATCAGACAGCTTATGCTTGGCCTCAGAAGAAACGGCACCGCATGTGAGCATCAGTCCGGCTGCCGCGGTTAACAAAAGTGTTTTTGAATGATTCATTTTACTTCCTCCTTTTTTAAACCTGCACTTCAATTGTAAAATACATACAGAATCATCAGTGTTAAGTTTTTGTGAAAATTGTAAGAAAGTGAAAATTCGTGTTGAGAGAAGAAAAAAAGACGGGAGCAGAATTACAAGTGAATATTTAGTACAATGATTTGTTAGTAATTCTTTTTCTATTAATTGGCTCAAGCGAAATGAAAGCGCATCAGATTAATGATTTTCTCTAATTTTTGAATTATTGGTTGCTTTCATTAACTCGCTGAAATTGTTCAACATATGATGCATGGTAGAGAAACGAGAGTTGGAGGATAAGCCATGCCTAAACAGCAAGCAGTAGAGCTAAAACCATTTTTTCACGATAAAACTGTTCTCGTCACCGGCGGGACAGGGTCAATCGGAAGCCAAATTGTTAAACGCCTTTTGCTCTTAACGCCTAAAGAAGTCATTGTATTCAGCAAAGATGACAGCAAACAATATGTGATGAAACAAAAATACGCGGATGAACAAAGACTGTCATTTGTGCTCGGCGATGTACGTGACTACAGAAGAGTAAACCAAGTGATGAAAGGTGTTGATATTGTCTTTCACGCCGCTGCGCTGAAGCAGGTTCCGACTTGTGAGGATCATCCGTTTGAAGCCATTCAAACCAACCTTATCGGCGGACAAAATGTCGCAGAAGCCGCTTTGCTGCAAGAGGTGGCGCATGTGATTAATATCAGTACCGATAAAGCCGTTTATTAGGATACTGACTACAAACAAATCAAAAAAAGAAGCTTACTCTGCACTCCTTTCCAAAGCAGCCTCCAATAAATGCTGAGCAAATTGTTTATAAAATTCATCTAAGTCATTACTTGCTTCATCCTGATTTATATAGCGGATACCGTAATTATCTTTATGGACAACCTTTATTGTTTTCTTCTTTAATTCCTCATAACGTTGGTAAGGTTCCAAAGCTACACCCCCGCTTTCACAGGAGTATTATATGTATATAATGGTTCGTCTCTTGACTGTTCTTTCTTTATCAAAGCCTCGCAAAGCTTGTTCAAATAATATGTATGGTTTACTTTTTTCTTTATCCAGCGTTCAGAAACGATCTCTTCGCATATGAATATGGGAAAGCAGCTTTGTTCGTTCACGGTACTCCGTAATTCAAAAATGTGTTCTTGGCATCCGCTTTCCTATAGTCTTTTTCAATTACTCTCCAATTATCATTCAGCCTTGGAAAATATAAATGTGCCTTCTCATCATCTGAGCCAACAATCCACAAATAAACGTTGTGGCAGGAATGCTTCATATATAGAACCAACGTCAATGAACATTACTTCTTCACTAGTATCCAATTGAACTCTCACCAGCTTTAACACATCCTCAACAAAAGATAAGCAAATGAAGAATGAGGTCAGATTTGAAGACATTATTTCTGTTCAATATGATATTCCTTCGTGTTTATCTCTAAGCAGTTCAAAATTTATTAAGGATATGTTCAGCTTGTTCTTGAAATAACAGATTGCTTCATCTTGCTCTTCACTTAAAATGTTAATCATTTAATCAAGCTCCCTTAAGTATAATGTTTAAGTGTTTTTATATGGGGGAATACATGTAAGGAGGTGGTTCATTTGGAAAACAATCAGAAAATAACGCTAAACTCTTCTTTCGCGTTATCCACTCTTATTGTCTTACTTATTGCATTGTTCCCGTCCTATTCCTCTTGGTTTGTCACGATATTCTTTTTAGGATTTGCACTCATATACACATTTGAAAAAAATAAGAGTAAATCCTCAAAATTAATTGCCATTATTTCATATCCATTGTTTGTTGTAGCATTAGTTTACAGCATAATAAACAGCATATAATAATCCTCCCACCTAAGGGAGGACTATTTTTTATCCTTTACATTTCAGCAACTTTTGGGCCGCCTTTGTCTGTGATGATAAAGCTGTCACTTCCGATTTTTTTCTTTCGATCCTTATCTTCATAAATCGTTACATGGTGCTTTGTCATTAGAGTTGCTCCTGCCATCTTAAATTCCTGCTTATCCTTAAAGTAAACAATTTTATATTCACCTAGAATAATCATGTTAGCTAGTCCAGCTAAATAAGAAGACCATCCCCCTGTTGGCAAATTTAATGCAAATCCTAATGTTTGAACGACTGCAGCAGTCGAATACTTGTCAAACTTGGTATCGCCGTATGTAGTTCCGGCATCTTGCCAATCATCTGCAGTTGTTGAAAAACTTGGATTCTTAATATTTGAGGCGGTCTTAAGTACATTGATTGGTTGGTGGTAGTTGCTTTCAGTATCAGTCCTACTATGATTGAGCTCTTTTGCATTTACCCCTGCTCCAAAATCACAAAGCAAACCACTTACGAGTAAAGTTCCAACAACTCCAATTTTACCAATGTTGTTTTTCAAACCTAATTCCTCCTCTGAGTGTTTTGATTATATTACACTCAGATGTTACCCTAAAAATATCCATATAAACCACTTTCTATTAAATTTATTTTCTATTAAAACTACAGTTTTATTTAATCTAATAAAGTTGACAAAGCTGGTTACGCCCTGTCAACTTTTTGTTTATCTAAATCGTTTCATACCCTTTAAATTTAAAAAATGTTATTTCTGTATGTCTTGTTGAAACTTTCAAATAGTCTTTGAAAAAGCTCTCTACTAGAAGCTTGGTATAAAATTCAAAGATGGCTCGTCCAAGCTCTGCATTATTTTTTGTTGATGTCCTTTCACGGAATTTGTCATCACTAAATTGATGTTTATAATGGAAAATTACATTTGTGAACTCATATTCTACCCTGATTTCATTATCCCGTTCTTCAAATTCTAATTTTTCAATTTCAATCGGAGTAGTTTCAATGTACGTTTTAAATAGTTCTTTTAAAGCTGATTTCAATTCACCTAATAAACCATCTTTTTTCTTAACAATTTCAAAACTTAACAACCCTTGTATTTTTCTTTTTTCCATTTGAACCAATCCCCTTCTTTGTATTTGCTTCTTTATTATATCTCAAATTTCTCAATATTAAGATATTGAATATTTACGTAGCCTTAAATGACTACGTCCCCTTCTGCAGTCTTCAGCGTTCCAGTATCATATGTGTTATGAATTAAGGTTGTATTCTTTGCTTTATCTATACAATACGGGTGAGATAATAACTTACCTCCAATTCCACGCGCATCGTTTCTTACGAGACGTGCCTTGTTTGTATTATCCAAAATAAACGCCATATCCTTGATCTGCTGAACGATTGAACATGATTTCATTATCCTTTAATATCTGTTCTGAACCGCCAGTCAGTTGAATGGCGATTAATGATTTACAGAAATAAATCTGATTCTCATTAATCTGGCAACTGTATTTCTCAGGAGTACCTTTAATTGCAACATTCCTAGGCTCATGAATTTCATTTCGATGTAGTGAGACAAAAGAGTCTTTGTCCCAATAGATGCCGTATCCACTCCCACTTAACAACAAGTCCTTTCCCTTTAAACGAACTGACTGAGACCTTTCGCAATAAATTCCACCGTATACATTAGCAAACTCATTATTAACGAGACTGATTCGGCTAGAATCCATTATCTTTGCAGCATATGATGAGCTCGTTCCTGTTCCTTACCTTAATATCATTTGAGTTTCTAACCTGGACTTGGACACAATCACTGTTCTCTATCCTGTTGTCCGTAATTAAGAAGTCCTCTGCTTGATGTGTTGCAATAGAACTTGCTTTTATTTTTTCAAAACTATTATTTGATACTGTGCCGCCCTTTCCTCTATAAATGCCCACTTCAAAGCCACTGATCGTATTACCATCAATTTGAACTCTGTTTCCTGACTCTGTGCTTGAAACACTACTGCCATATCGCTTTATATATCACCTTCGCTTAGCTATTATGTTCTAAGGAGGTGATATTTTGTTTGTATCGCCAATGTTACTGCGTTCAATCAAAGAGCCATTCGAGGGATAGTTATATTACCGAATTTCAGTTATTAATATCTAAATCGTAAAAAGCCACAAAAAATAACGGGTGAAACATATTATACATGTCTAATATGTTTCACCCGTTTAATTCTTGTTCAACAAATTGACTGATTGCTGACTATAGAAAAATATAAAAATTCCTTTTCACAAATTCATGTGTTTTTTTCCAACTTTGCTCAATGATCGATCGAATAGGGTAATAATTAGAATCAAACAAATGACTAAACTGAATATTGCTGCATTGTGGAGACCATTTGTAATAGCTTCGGATTTTAAAAACAATCCATTGGCAGCAGAAGCCAGCATAGCTCCCATGTACATAAAGGTTCTTAACAAACCTGCTGAAGCGCCCATTTGTTTGGAAGCAGCCTGAAAATAGACCGCATTTTGATTAGCCAAATTCAATATGCCTTGAGGTATTCCGAAAAGTATAGCAATGACAACAAGATAAATAAGACTGCTTGAATGATTTGTAAATAACAGCAGTGACATAGCAATAAACTGAACGATACTCCCTACAATCAATTTCATATGGATTGCAGGATTTTTTCCGGTTGTTTTAGAAATGATGATCGACGTTAAAAACATCGGCAATAACAACAGACCAGAATGTGAAGGGGACAGCCCCGTGCCTGTTTCTAACCATTGGGTATATCCATAAAGAAAACTGTATGATACGGTAGCTGAAAGCAAACCTCTGGTATACGTTAATAACAAGGGAGTATTCCCGCCTAATAATCGTAAATCCATAAAAGGATTTTTGATTCTCAACTCGAAGCCAGTAAAAATGACACCGGAGATGATTGCAATTATTAATAAATATACATTATGCCAATTCGGACTCATTAAGAAAAGGAGAGCAGAAATTAAGGTGATTCCAAAGAAAATGATACCAATAAAATCAATGGAAGTATTTTTCTCCTCTTTGCTAAGGGAATCTCCTAACCCCCTTGGAAACCGGTAGTAACCTAAGAACACACAGGCTAATGATAAAGGAATATTTACGATAAATATACTTTGCCAACCGCCAAATTCAATAAGCAGCCCCCCTAAGGTTGGTCCAACAACAGCAATCGTTTGGCTAGAAATCGTTAATAATGTAAGAATACTCGTTGAACTTTCCTCACCTGTTCGCTCTGCTTCACTACGGATAAGATACATAGAGGCCGGATAACCAGCGCAGGTTCCAAAACCAAGTAGAACTCTTGAGCAAACAAGCCACCAAATATTAGGGGCAAAGATTGCGATTAAACTAGAGATACCTACTAATGATGATGCAATTAAAAAAAGAAGTCTTGGACCAAAAATATCAATTAACTTTCCTACAACTGGCTGTCCAATTGCCGTAGCAAGATATAAAGCAGAAACAAGCCATGCTGTTTGAGAAGGCGGTACTCCAAACGCCTGACCAATTGGAATTAAAGCAACTGAAATGATCGAAGAGTTAATAGGATTGAGAATGGAACCTAAAACCATTGGAGCAACCAGTTTTTGATTAAAATGATTTTTATTTACAGCCTTCCTGCTGATACCAAATATAGACAAATTTATTCCTTCCTTCCTTCATTTCATCTCGAAAGGTTTCGGGAACCATAAAAAACGACTGTGTAAATCATAGAAAAACTGAAGGCAAATTAGTCGGGTCTATTTCCCATAACGGAAACAGACCCTCTTTGTTTAATTCAATGCAGCAATCCAAGATTGGACCGTTAACACATCGGCTTGACGTGGAAATACCTTTTCCATTAGAACTCGGTGAACCTCTGGATCTGGATCAAAACAAGCGTCATTTAACACTTTAATTTCAAAGTCTTTGTCCGCTGCTTCTCTTAAAGTGGATAAAACGACCCCACTTGTAGATATTCCACTGAGAACAAGTGACTCAATTTGTTGCGCCCGTAAGATCATTTCCAGATTACTTCCACTAAAAGCACTAACTCTATATTTCGTAATAACAGGTTCATTTGCTTCGGGTTGGACGGATTCATAAATTTGTGTTGCATGATCATTGACCGTCATAGCACCATACTTACTTATAGCTGAAAAAGCCTTGTTTTTCGTGCTGACCTCCGGATAACCCTCACTAAATCCGACCCTGACAAAAATAACTGGAATAGAATGTTTACGGGCGGCTTTTATTGCCTTTTGAAATGGCATTAAAGCTTGTTCTAGATTTTCTCCTAAATGTGGTACGATTCCATTTTGCAGATCCATTACTAATAGTGCAGTTTTACCATTTTGATTTAACATATGTTGTAATCTCCTTTTCAATAGGATACAATAAGTGGAGAGCTCTCCTTTTAATAATAAACGGAGATATCTCCACTTGTCAATTATATAATCATTTTTTGGAGTGATATTTGCATGGTTAATGATAAAAAAATATTACATAAGCACACTGAACGTCGTGACGCAGCTGAGAACCGCCAACGTATTTTAGATGCTGCTTTTAAATTATTTGAACAAAATGGTGTTGAAGAGGTTAGCATGAATCAGATCGCAACAGAAGCAAAAATCGGTCCCGGAACTCTTTATCGACGTTATAAAAATAAGGGAGAATTGTGCCTTGATTTAATTAGGGACAACGTAGTTCTACTATTTGAGGATATAGATGCGTATTTAGAGGAGCATAGAGAAGAGTCACCCCGGTTACGATTTAAAGGCGTACTAAGTTTATTTATCCAATTCAGAGAAAATAAAGCTCAATTGCTTAAAGGTGTTGAAGATGCTGCTCCAAGCAAAAGCCGCAATCCCCTATCAAAAGGTCCGATTTATAGTGAATTACACCAAATATTCGTCAATCTTTTTGAAGAAATATACGAAACCAGATTCCCGAAAGTTAACAATGTATTTAGATCGGATACGTTACTTCAAGCTTTAAGGAGTGATTTTTATTTATTTCAAAGAGAAGTTCGCGGTTATTCTCCTGAAATTATTTTGGAGCAACTCTACTCAACGTTTATATCTGATTAAGCAGTAATTGTGTTCGCTTTAGTTTCGGTCATTTACTCCGCCTCTATATTTTTTATGTTTTTTTCAATGTAGCATATAATCCTTCGTAAGCCTCAATTTTAACAAAACAGCCCTTTTCGTAATGAAAAGGGCTAAAGATTAACTTTTGAAATAGTGACCCTGCTCTAGGTCCGAGATAAGTGTTGGGTGCACAGGCCGCCATCCCAAGAGTTTTTGGGCCAGTGTGCTTGACTTCGGTAAATCAAGAGCGGCAATTAAGCCAAGAAAGCCAAAGTGTGCATCTGCCTCTTCATGTGAAATGCTGACTGCGCGCAAGTTCAGATGCTTACCGATGACGCTTGCTATGTCTCGAAATGCTATACCTTCATCTCCGACCCCTTGAAGCCGTGTTCCTGCTGGGGCCGATTCCAAGGCCAAACGGAATAGGCGTGCCGCATCAAGCCGATGTACGGCTGACCAACGGTTGGATCCATCGCCAATGTAAGCAGAGACACCCTTTTCACGGGAAATGTTGATGAGCCTCGGTACGAAGCCCTTATCGCCCACGCCGTGGACGGACGGCGGAAGCTCCACAATCGATGTCCGCGCCCCACGCTCAGCCAGTGCGATCACCGCATTATCCGATGCCTTTCCGTTTGCATGAGCAGTGGTCACAAACGGCTTGTTGGAGTCTTCGAGCACCTCCCCAATCGCCTCAATTGCACGCAGGTCCGTTGCGAGCGAACCAGCGAAGTCCGAGAAGTCGTTCTTAAACGCCAGGTGAATGACACCATCCGCAGATGCGGCTCCGCTGCGAAGACTGTCGAGGTTATCAAGGGCTCCATGGTGCACCTCAGCCCCAGCTTCCTTCAGCGCCATGGCACCATTGTCAGAACGTGTAAGGCCGACAACTTTATGACCAGCATCGATGAGTTCTCGGACGACAGCAGACCCGATGTAACCTGTTGCTCCTGTCACAAAAATACGCATAAAAATGCCCTCCTTGAGTTGTACTATTTATTGAACAAGTTGATTCTATACTATAGAGTTAACTCTAAGGCAAATTAAATCGAGGAGAGATTTTTATGAAGATTGGAGAATTATCAGAAAAGACAGGTTTATCAGTCCACACCATTCGTTTTTATGAAAAGGAAGGTTTATTAGACAGTCGGCATATACGGAGAGAGGAAAATAACTATCGTAACTATACAGAAAAAGCGATTGAACGTCTGAATCTGGTAAAGAAGTTTCAAGGGGTGGGTTGTTCACTAACGGAAGTGAAGGAAATTTTGCAAGATCGTGATTCAAATACACGTACCAATCAACAAGTAATTGAATGGATTCGCCAAAAGATAATAGAAATCGAACGTAAGAAGGACGAAATGGAACAGATGCTTGGAACTCTTAACATGATGTTGGAATACAGAATCACAATGATGAATGACCCAGAAAAGACCAATTCCTAGTTAAAGTTTCGATATTCTGACTAAGTTGTGCATTGGTTTGACTTGTACATGTATTTAAAATCGTTTTTCACATAAATTTGCAAGGCTTCAATGGAAATTTCAGTATTGAAAGTTGATTTGCAAATTGGTATATAGTTTCAATGCAAGTAACGCAATAAAACTTGATATAACAAAAAAATGCATGCCGAATTTGCATGCATTTTCATATGTTTTTTATTTTTCCAAAACTGAACTAAGTTATTAAATACCAAGCTATGATGTTAATTTAAAAATCAACACGATTCTTTAACAGAGCCAAATTCTTATAGATCTTTTCACGAATTGGACTTTTGATAATGACCGGCTTGATTAATGCTTGTGCGATACGATCACCTTTGCGAATTTTGTACGTGCTATTCGGAACAAATATACTTCCATAACGATAATCATCAATATTGAAATCGTAAAAAAACTCGTCCTTTTCGGTTTTTTCCCAACCACCATTAACGAAATGGTATATTGTATCTTCCTCCCCAATTTTCTGTGCAATATTATGTACAACCACCGTCTTACGCGTGATCCCAGTCAGCGGCCGAATCTGCATTTCGTATCCACTGGGATTTCACCAGGTTCAATAATTGTGTCCTCGGCTGCGATTAGAACCAATCCTGTGTTCATAAGTAGGAATCTTTGCAATGTTAATGTTCATTTTGTCTCCTCTTAATAAATAGTTAAAATCACGATTTTAATTTAACTTTAATGTGTATCATCTTGAGAAAATCCCCTTTAATTGGTAAGCTGACACCAGATCATACTTATTCAAAGCAGGTGAAATCATGAACAAAATAATCGGAATGACTGGGTTAATTATCTCCTTACTTGTGCATGAGTTTTCAGCAAGTGATTCATTGACTCAAAAGATCGCCATGGCTTGTCTATTTTTGTTCTTATTGGTTTATAATTTTGAACATACTAAGGAGTTCTCTAAAAAGTCTCTGGCTATTATAGGCGCTTCCTTTATTGTACTAATGCTTGGAATTTATCAATTGCTCTTTTTTACTGGTGATTACTTTGAAAGTCGCGGTTTAAATTTTGGATTTATCCTTTTACTTGAAATTGTTTTAGTTATTGGATTAGTGACTGCTGCGCTTAGTTTAATTAAGCATATGGCAGACCGCTTAAGGAAAACACCTGATGGTAAAGAGCATTGACTCTTTGCCTTTTTTTAGCTAACCATTTCTTTTTATGCCGTCTTCTATGTACATAATCAAACGCAATATCGACTTTTGCAGACTCTCTTCTGTCAATGATGAATTGATTCAGAACGATTCTTAATTCCTCATCATTTATACCGCTGTGTTTTGCACTCCATCTTAATGAACTCTTCTTCATTTTTTACCAAAATTTATCATTAAATTACCTTTGGATAGTCTTATGGATAAAGTTAGTCAATAAAATCACCCCATTTTAAACTGATTTGAAGAATTGTCACCCATTCTTATCTGCCACTAATGAAATGCATTGACTTTTCAAGGTATGAGCAAAAAAACCCTGTTAATGACAGTCGGCGTTTAATTAAAAAATGAATACGATTAGAATGGATCTTAAAGAATACAGCCCTTACAATTTATTAGGCTATTTTCGTATTCAATGTCAGACAGAATATTGTACGAATACTTCTGTTTTTACAGTAAATACAATAAAGAGGAGGTGCTGATTTTTTGGAGTTAAAAAACATCGTTAATTCTTACAACATTACAAATATTTTGGGTTATCTTAGACGCTCCCGTCAGGATATGGAGCGAGAAAAAAGAACAGGCGAAGATACGCTAACTGAACAAAAAGAACTCATGAATAAAATACTGAAGTCGATTGAAATCCCCTATGAATTAAAAATGGAAATCGGGTCAGGAGAAAGCATTGAGGGTCGCCCCGTTTTTAAAGAATGTCTTAAAGACCTCGAGGAAGGCAAGTACCAGGCAATTGCTGTTAAAGAATTAACAAGACTCAGCCGCGGGAGCTACAGTGATGCCGGACAAATAGTTAACCTTCTTCAAAGCAAGCGATTAATTATCATTACACCATATAAAGTTTATGACCCTCGAAATCCTGCAGACATGCGTCAGATTCGTTTTGAATTATTTATGGCCAGAGAAGAATTTGAAATGACCAGAGAGCGTATGACAGGCGCTAAATACACATATGCGGCGCAAGGGAAGTGGATTTCCGGACTAGCGCCTTTTGGATACAGGTTGAACAAAAAAACATCCAAACTAGTCCCCGTCGAGGAAGAAGCAAAAGTCGTTCAATTCATCTTTAACATCTTTTTAAATGGGTTGAATGGAAAAGATTATAGTTATACAGCGATTGCTTCTCACTTAACAAAATTACAAATACCTACTCCATCAGGAAAAAAGCGCTGGAATCAATACACAATTAAAGCAATTCTGCAAAACGAAGCGTATATCGGAACTGTTAAATATAAGGTTAGAGAAAAAACAAAAGACGGTAAACGAACAATTAGACCTGAAAAGGAACAAATTGTAGTACCGGATGCACATGCCCCCATAATAGATCAAGAGCAATTTCAACAATCACAAGAGAAAATTGCAAACAAAGTCCCCTTGCTGCCTAATAAAAATACATTGGAATTAAGTGAATTGGCAGGCGTATGCACTTGTTCCAAGTGCGGTGAACCATTATCTAAATATGAAACTAAGCGAACGCGAGAAAACAAAAACGGCACCAAAAGTGTGTATCACGTTAAATCACTCACTTGCAAAAAGAATAAATGCACTTATGTGAGGTATAACGATGTTGAAAATGCCATTATGGATTACCTCTCTTCTTTAAACAACTTAGATAATAAGACTTTAACAAAACATATCATTTCAATGATTTCTAAATACGAAGACGGAAATAATAATGTGAAAACAAAGAAGCAAATATGTGAATATCTTTCACAAAAAGAACAAGAATTAAAAAACAAAGAGAATTTTATCTTCGAGAAATATGAAAGCGGCATTTACACTGATGAACTTTTTTTGAAAAGAAAAGCTGTTTTAGATGAAGAATTTGAAGCACTCCAAATTGCCAAGAATGAGGTCAATGAAACTCAGGAAGCGCAAACAGAAATAGACAGTAATACAGTCAGAAACAACATAAATAAGATAATTGATCAATATCACATTGAATCAAACACAGAGAAAAAGAACGCGCTATTAAGAATGGTCTTCAAAGAAGTTATCGTTAATATGACACAAAAAAGAAAAGGGCCAATTCCAGCTCAGTTTGAAATCACCCCTATCCTAAGGTTTAATTTTTCGTTTTCGATCTCACCGTCACTGATAGTCCCTCAAAATGCAGTAAATATCTTAAAAAACCGATAAAGCCGTTTCTCCGGTAAACACAATGGGAGCTACGAAGCTGTTGTCCGAGAAGCTGTTTCATCAGGCTAATCATCATGTTCAAAACCGCGGTACGGTGTTTTGTTCGGTCCGCTTCGGCAATGTCCTCGGTTCACGCGGTTCTGTTATTCCTATATTATTTGAACAGCTGATGGATGGCGGCCCGCTCACCATTACGGATAAAAATATGACGAGGTTTTTTATGTCGATTGATGACGCAGCAATGCTTACCCTGCAATCTGCGGCGATTACAAAGGGCGGAGAAACGTTTATTTTTAAAATGGAGTCCCTGAGGCTTGAAGAACTGCTTCACGGGTTTGAGGAATATGCGATCCGGCACGGACTGCCCCGCCCCGCCGCTGTTGAAGTAGGAAAACGCCCCGGGGAGAAACTTCACGAAGAACTGACCTCTCCTCATGAAACGGAATCTTTATATGAATGGGGCAATCTTTACGCGATATTGCCGGACCCCGCCAAACACCCTGAATTCCGGAAGGTCAATCTCCCCAGATATCAATCCGATCAAGCGCCGCTCATCACAACAGACACAGTCGTAAAGATAATTGAACGATTACATGAAGAAAAAAAAGCATAGAAAAAAGGCCTGTCTAAATCGGCAGGCCTCATTGCTGAGCTCTATTTCTCAAATAAATGCTGATAGGTTTCATAGCCTTCTTCCTTCAGCTTGTCTTTCGGAATAAAACGGAGTGCCGCAGAGTTAATGCAATAACGGAGACCGGTCGGCCCAGGGCCGTCATTAAAAACGTGGCCCAAGTGGGAGTCCGCTGTTTTGCTTCTCACTTCCGTCCGGAACATCCCGTGGCTCGTGTCCAGTTTTTCGTCAACCTCTTCTTCCTCAATCGGTTTGGTAAAACTCGGCCATCCGCAATGAGAATCGAATTTATCCAGAGAAGTAAACAAGGGTTTTCCTGAAATGATATCAACATAAAGCCCCTCTTCTTTGTGATCCCAAAATTCATTTTGAAATGGCGGCTCTGTTCCGTTGTTTTGCGTGACTTCGTATTGCATGCGGTTTAATGATTTGATTTTTTCGTCTTTATTTAGAGCCATCCTATCTGTCCCTCCAATGTTCATCCAGAAATCCTTGACGTCCGGAGCCTACACGGTAGCGCCCGTAGTGATCAGGATTTTTCTTATAAAAATGCTGATGATAGCCTTCCGCTTCATAAAAAGGCTCAGCCTTTAAAATGTCTGTCACGATCGGCTTTTTAAAGATGCCGCTGTCTTCAAGCCGTTTTTTTGAGGCTTCAGCTATCTCTTTTTGTTCATCATTATGGTAATAAATCGCCGCCCGATATGAACTGCCGCGGTCCGCAAACTGGCCGCCTGCGTCAGTCGGGTCGATCTGCTGCCAAAACAGCTCGACAAGCTTTTCATACGGGAAAATGTCTGGTTGAAATGTGATTTGAACGGCTTCCCTGTGGCCGGTCGTTTCACTGCACACTTCTTCGTAAGTCGGATTCTCAGTATGGCCTCCTGTATAGCCGGACACCACTCTTTCAATTCCGGGCTGTTCGTCAAACGGCTTCACCATGCACCAAAAACAGCCGCCTGCAAATGTGGCGATTTCTTTTTTTTCTGACATACGGGTGCCCTCCTTTGTTCATACGTGGTATTATTATATTATAGCATGTATAAACAGAATAAAAATAATTCTGCTTTCTTCAGGGGAAGCATAAGCCGAATACCGCGCTGACTACATATTGGAGGTTCATGATTTGAAAGTAAGAACACAAATGATGTATGATATGGAAGCTTTGCTTCGAAAAGTGTTTAAACAAATCAGAAATGAAGTTAATGAAATTCTAGATAAAGAGCTGTCCAGGAACGAATTCACCATTTTACGGATTCTCAGTGAACAAGGCCCTAAAAAAGTTACGGAATTCGCTCCCATTCTTGAGGTCTCCGCAAGCCACATTACCGCAGTGACCGACGCTTTAGTAGAAAAGGAATGGATCACCCGCATCCGTTCTAAAGAGGACAGACGAATTATCAGAATCCATATTACGGAAGACGGGGAGAAAATTGTCGATCATTTCAACCAGAAAAAAACAGAATACTTTTTTAAACGGTTTGACTGTTACTCTGATGAAGAGCTCGCAACGTTAATCAAACTGTTCAGCAAGCTGGATAAAAAACGCTGAAACGTAAAAAACACAAATCCCAGAAAGGATCTGTGTTTTTTTATGAAAACTTATTGCTTCGGATGATAATAGGAAAATTCAATTTCATCCGTGTCGAGATTGATTTTATCAGCCTTAACATACATACCGTTGTCTAATGGCATTTCTGACAGACGGACCTCAATGCTTTTATCACTTGGATGAACGTGCACAAATGACGGCAGTTCGTAAAAGCTGTCCATATAATTCAGCACAAAGCTGATCGGAAGGCTTAATTCACCTAATGAAAACTTCGTCACTTTCAGAACCACATCTCCGTTCTTTTGTACGGACGGTTCAAATGTGACAACCGCATTAATGGATGTTGAGAACGCCTTGATTTTACCGGCTACGTGCACGTCGTTATTGATGTCCACTTTGTAGTCAAGCTGATTCGATGCCTTCTCTTTTAAGTACGAATTCACAAACCTGGCAAGTGATTCTTTGGAGCTGGTGATATGAAAGCCGTACTCGCTTTTTGTCTCATCTTGTATTTTCGCCTGTTCTCCCGGCATAACCATCAATGTCACAATTACCGCGGCGGCAATCACATTGAGTGCAAGAAGAATAAAAAACAGCGATTTCCATTTCTTCATCATTTCACCCTATTCTGCTGGTAACCCTTGTTTTTCAATAGTGCCGTACAATCGATCGGCGATGAGTGCATACCCTTTTGCATTCGGATGAAAATCATCATCCTTTGAAATCCGGCTGCTGCCGCTTTTTTGACTGAACAAGTCTTCAACATTCACCGCGGCGGCGTGAGGATCTTTTTTCAGCTCTTTTGCGGCGATCTGGTTCCAATCAGTCACAACCCCGTTAATCTCTTTTAACTCAGGCAGCGTAAATGTGAACGGATTGTACATGCTGACATACACCAGCTCAGCGTTTTGATTGTATTTGCGTATTTTTGAAATGATCGCCTTGAACTGTTTTTCAAAAGGTTTCTCTTCCTTTTGGAACGGCTGAACCGTCAGCTGCATAACGTTCTGGCGGAGCACCTTCATTAAATCATTACCGCCGATGGTAAAAAAGATATAGTCGGCGCCCTTCAATGATTTCTGCACTTTTTTATCATCAAGCTTTTTAAGCAGGTCAGACGTCTTGTCGCCCTGCACCGCATAATTTTTAATATCTACCGTTTTCACATGTCCCTTTTTCTTAAGGGAATCCGCCACCTTGCCGACGTATCCTGAACCGTCAGAATCTCCTACTCCTTCAGTCAATGAATCTCCGACCGCAGCTATGACAATATGATCTTTCGTTTTCGGTTCTTCAGCATCAGAACCGGTGCGCTGGACAGAACAAGCTGATAAAAGCAAGGCCAGTCCGGCGATCAATGAGAACATTCGCAGCTTCAATCTGGTTGCTCCTTCCCCGTCTACTAGTGGAAAGTGTAACATGTTTTTTCAGATTTGAAAATGTCTAATCTGCCAGTTTACTTGAGCTTCTCAGCCGCTTTGACATCTGAGAGGATGTCATCATACGGAACTTTCTGCACGCCGTCATAATCTTTAAGCACCTTGCCGTCAGGTCCGACTAAATAAAAAGAAGTTTTATGTATGACCTGATCTTCCCCCTTCGGCTTGTTGACGATTGCTTTAAAGCTGTTCAGCGCAAAATCTTCAATGTCCTTTTGGCTGTAACCGGTCAGAAAATCCCAGTTGCGAAGTGAGAGCGGATATTTGGAAGCAAATGCTTTCAGCTGTTTAGGCGTATCATTTTCAGGATCTACACTGAACGACACAATCCGCACATCCGGGTTCTCAGCCTTCAGTCTTTTTTGCAGTTCAGTCATATGGGCTGTCATCGGCGGACAGACCGAATTACAATTTGTAAACATAAAATCCGCAATCCAGACATGCCCCTTCAGGCTTTTCAGTGACACTGTTTTTCCGTCTTGGTTCTGATATGAAAACGGCTCAATCTGATAGTTCAGCGGGTCTTTTATCGTCTTCCCCCCGCAGGCGCACAAGAGCAGCAAACAGATGACGGCAGCGAAGCTTTTCATTTTTTTCATTTCCATTCCCCCCATGGATAAAACGCTTACAGCATTCATCATAAAAAAATCCCCGCACCCTCCCTTATCAAAAGGAGGGCGCTAAGGAATGCGCGCCGTCATGCGTTATGTTTTAATACCTCTTGGTTGAAAACGGCCTCGTAATCTTTCCACTTCATACGGCGCTTAACATATTGTCGGAATGAATACACTGTTCTCACACTTCGTGAAGCAAAAACTTCTCTCAAATAAAGCTCAAGGTGCCGATGAATTTGAAAAAAATAATGTTCACCTTTCGTGACAACCGGTATTTCTGTCACTTTCACCTGAATCCCGTCCTGTCGTTTGAACTCTAGGCTTTTGAGTAACAAGATATCAATCCTTCTTTTTCGATTGTTTTCTTTTTATTATATACAATCTGAGAAAGCGTGTCTGTCATTTTGCGCGGCCGTTCTAAAAAAAGTCAGATTAACAGGTGGAACAGGTCCTGATCTTTATTCACTTCTACGTAATGAAATCCTTTTTGGTCCATCCGGGCAATGAGCGCGCCGTAATCTTCCCGATGTTTCAGCTCAATACCGACCAATGCAGGTCCGCTGCTTTTATTATTTTTTTTCGTATATTCAAATCGGGTGATGTCATCATCAGGCCCGAGCACTTCATCAAGGTATTCGCGAAGCGCTCCCGCCCTTTGCGGGAAATTAACGATAAAATAGTGCTGCAGCCCCTCATAAATCATGGAGCGTTCCTTCATCTCCTGCATTCTGCCGATGTCGTTATTCCCTCCGCTGACCACACAGATGACGTTTTTTCCTTTAATCTCTTCCTTGTACAGATCAAGTGCCGACACGGACAATGCTCCCGCCGGCTCAGCTACGATGGCGCATTGATTGTATAATTCGAGAATTGTGCTGCACACTTTTCCTTCCGGGACAAGAAGAATGTCATCAACTACGGTTTCAAGCGTCTGAAAAGTTTCCGCGCCGATTTTTTTTACAGCCGCCCCGTCAACAAATTTATCGATTTTCTCAAGTTCAATGACTTGTCCGGCTTTTTTCGATTCAAAATATGTAGCTGCGCCCTTCGGCTCCACCGCTATGATTTTTGTTTCCGGCGAAATGTTTTTCATGTACGTGCCGAGACCGGAAAGGAGTCCTCCTCCCCCTACACTCGCAAAGAGGAAATGCGGCTCAACGTCAATGTCATTTAAAATTTCAATGGCAGCCGTTCCCTGCCCCGCCATGACGTCCGGATCGTCAAACGGATGAATAAACGTGCGGTTTTCCTTTTCACAGCATTCCGCAGAACTCTTATATGCATCATCGAAAGTGTCACCCGTCAATATGATTTCAACAAATTCTTTTCCGAACAGCTCCACTTGAGATACCTTTTGTCTCGGTGTGGTTGACGGCATAAAAATCTTGCCGTGAATGCCGAGATGTTTGCATGAGAACGCAACCCCCTGCGCGTGGTTTCCCGCACTGGCGCAGACAATTCCGTTTTCAGTCTGCTCTTTTGAGAGCTGTCTCATTTTATTATAAGCCCCTCTGAGCTTAAATGATCTGACCACCTGAAGGTCTTCTCTTTTCAAATAGATATTGCAGTCATATCTCTCAGAAAGTCTGTCATTCCTCTGCAAAGGCGTATGTATCACAACGTCCTTTACGTTTTGGTGCGCTTTTAAAATGTCTTTTACCTGGATGAGAGAGTCTTCTTTAAGTAACGGTTTCATTTACAGAGTCCTTTCTTATTTAAATCCCTATTTAATATGCCATTATAACATGAATATTCAAATAATAAGATAATTATTTGAATTTCGTAAATAAAATTAAATAAACCGATTCGCGAGAAAAAGATATTTTCAAAGGTGAAAACATGTTATACTTAAACCAATTAGAACCAAAAGGAGCCAATTCATGACTGTAATTGAACAATCTGATCCCTTTCATCAGCTAGCCGGCGAACATAAATCCTTTTTAGAAACGAAACGATTGGCCGCCAAATTCGCCTTATCGGATCTGCCGGTCTTCATCACGGGTGAAGTCGGAACCGGAAAAAAACAAATGGCCGCAGCGATCCACCATAAATCCCGCAGAAACAGCGAACTATTTATTACCGTTCACTGCAGCCAAAGCGAAGAGCGGCTCAATCATGAACTGTTCTGTGCTGAAGGTGCATTAAATAGGGCCCGCCGCGGAACATTATTCTTATATGAAATCGGAGACATGCCGCTGTCGGTACAGGCCCGCCTTCTTTCGGAGCTTGATGCCGGGCTTTCCGCCCGCATCATTGCAAGCAGCACGGCGGATCTTGCCGATGCGGAAAACACGTTCAGCAAAGATTTATTTTACAGGCTTCACGTGTTATGCCTTCCGCTCCCTGCTTTATCTGAACGAAAAGGCGATATACCGCTCCTTCTTCAGCATATGCTGGCAGCCTCTGGGCAGCAATTGCATCTCGATCCGTCCGTTTATCCGCTGTTTGAGCGGCACACCTTTAACGGCAACATCAGAGAGCTTCAAAACGCGGCGCATTATATGGCTGCGGCAGCCTCCGGCGGTACGATTTATCCCGAGGATGTCCCGCCGTATATCAAAAACAGCCAGAAAGCGAAAACCGCCAAGAAAAAAGAAAAGCGCCTGACATTGATGGAGAAAGAAGAATTTTTGTTTATTTTGGAATCAATCAAAGGCTTAAATGCCAAAGGCGAACCCGCCAGCAGACGGAGCATATCCGAATTAAGTGAGAACGGCACAATGACATTGACGCCTCAGCAGGTCAGAAACAGGCTTGATTACTTAGAAAAGATGAACTATGTCACAAAAGGCCGGGGACGCGCAGGAACAAAAATCACAATAGAAGGGTTAGGCTTTTTGCAGTCACTGCAAAAACAAATCCTTTAAAAGGAGGACATTTGATTGTTCACGATTAAAGAAGAAATCGCAAATGCCATCACACACGGAATCGGTGTATTGCTGTCGATTCCGGCGCTGATTTTTCTCATTATCTTCGCGGTAAAATACGGATCGCCGACAGACATCGCCAGCTTCTCGATTTTCGGCGCCTCAATGCTGCTTCTGTATCTCAGCTCGACTCTTCTGCACAGCATTCAGCATAAAAAAACGAAAGACATTCTTGAGATTGTGGATCATTCCGCGATTTACGTCTTGATAGCGGGGACATATACGCCATTTTTATTAGGGCCGCTTAAAGGCGCACTCGGCCTGACTCTTTTAATTATCGTTTGGTCGCTTGCCCTCGGAGGCATCGTGTTTAAAATCTTTTTCGTGAAGCGGTTTATCATTTTTTCAACGCTTGTCTATTTAATGATGGGCTGGCTGATTATCGTCGCCATTAAACCGCTGTACGCTTCGCTGTCAGGCCCGGGATTCGGCCTTCTTCTTCTCGGCGGCTTATTATATTCCGCCGGCACCGTTTTTTATATTTGGAGAAAGATCCCGTTTCATCACGCCATTTGGCACAGCTTTGTTTTAGGCGGCAGCGCCTCAATGTTTTTCTGTATTTTATTTTATTGTGTCAAAGTTCCCTTTATCTGAAATAAAAAAGCACAGCCTCTCGTAAAGAGACTGTGCTTTTTTTATGCACGGAGCCGTTTTTGAACGGCCGGATAATAAGCGGGCTTGACATGCAATTCAATGTCAGCCGGTTTCAGCCGTTTCAAGAATCTGCCCCGAAGCAGCCGGTCTGTTCCCGTTGTGCTGACCGGAACAATCGGAAGATCAAAACGCAGGGCCAGTTCCTCCGGATTGATTTTGCCGTCTTCAGAAAGAATCAGGCTTTGTCCTTTTTGCAGGCTGACTTCCGCCTCCTGACGCACGTCCCGGCTTTCTCCGTCACAAATGACACCCATCAGTCTCAGCCAATTCCCCAGAAACGGCATCCGAAAAGCTTTCTTGCCGGCGATAAAACCAGCCGGATCTTCAAGATGTCCCGCAAGCAGCACAAGATCACCCACACCTAATCTCGGATGCACATACAATACAGGTCCGTCCGGTATCGGCCGATCATGATGAATGCTGATTACCGATCCCGACAAGTCAATGCAGCCTCTCATAAACGCTTTGGGCTGTTCGTACACCCGTTTCATCTGTTTTTGAAAAGAAAGCCGCGGGTCAAGCTCTTTTAGATTGATATATTCCTGAATATTTTTCATGAACATAAATACAACGTACATGACAAGGCAGCCGTAACGAATCAATTCTTGTCCCCCTGCTCGATCTCAATTCTTTTTCTCGTATACAAGGTACTCATAATCGTAAGGGTTTTTTTCATCTTTTACTCCCTGTCTGCGGGATGTCAATTCCCATTCAGCTTCATTAAACTCCGGAAAAAAACGGTCACCTTCAAAGACATGATGAATTTTAGTCATGTAGAGTCTGTCCGCATATGGAAAGAGCGCACTGTACAGCTGGGCGCCGCCGATTACAAAGCATTCTTCATTCTCCGGGATCAGTTTGAGCACTTCCTCAGCCGAGGAAGCGACAGTACAGCCTTGAAATAAGGATTCGTCCCGTGAAGTTACAACGATGTTACGCCGATTCGGAAGCGGACGTCCGATTGATTCAAACGTTTTCCGCCCCATCACAATGGTATGCCCCGTCGTCACTTTTTTGAAATATGCGAGATCGTCCGGAAGGTGCCAAGGCAGATCGTTATCTTTTCCGATCAGCCGGTTTTCATCCATCGCAAAAATAAACGAAATCATACGCTTACAGCTCCTTTTATATGCGGATGCGGGTCATAATCCTCAATGATAAAGTCTTCAAACGTAAAATCAAAAATAGAATCAACGTTGCGCGCAAACCGCAGTTTCGGCAGCGGGCGGACATCTCTTGTCAGCTGCAAATTCACCTGTTCCACATGGTTTTGATAAATGTGGACGTCTCCGAACGTATGAACAAACTCACCCGGTTCAAGACCCGTCACATGCGCGATCATCATTGTTAAAAGCGCATAAGACGCGATATTAAACGGCACGCCGAGAAAGACATCCGCCGACCGCTGGTAAAGCTGGCACGACAGTTTTCCGTCAGCGACATAAAACTGAAACAGGCAGTGGCAAGGAGGAAGCGCCATATGATCAATTTCGCCGACATTCCACGCACTGACGATTAAACGCCGGGAATTCGGATTGGTCTTGATGTCATGAACCAGCCGGGAGATTTGATCAATCGTCTCGCCGTCCGCTCCGCGCCATGAGCGCCATTGAGAGCCGTAAACCGGTCCAAGCTCTCCGTTTTCATCGGCCCATTCGTTCCAGATGCGTACTCCGTTTTCCTGAAGATAGCGGACATTCGTGTCTCCTTTTAAAAACCAAAGCAGCTCGTGCGCGATTGATTTAAAATGGAGCTTTTTCGTCGTAAGCATCGGGAAACCTTCCTGAAGGTTAAACCGCATTTGGTAGCCGAACGTGCTGATCGTGCCCGTTCCCGTACGGTCTCCTTTTTTTTCTCCGTTTTCTAACACATGACGGCACAAATCTTTATATTGTTTCATCTTTTTCATCCTTTTAACGTAGTCTTTTAGTAGTGTAACACAATAAAAAATCATTTCTGCAAAATTTCTCAGAAATGATTTTTTTATTTCTTCACGTTATTACACGCTCATCCAGTCAGGCGGCGTATTCCGGTCCCAATAAATGCTGCCGAGCTCATGGTGTGATTGGAATCCGTCTTCAGCGGTATGGTAATGAAAATTAAACCAGTAGCCGTCTTGCGGAGGGTGATCCCGGCGGACGTGGAATCTTAAAAGATCTTCACCCGTCAGCCTGTTATACACATGAAAAATTTTTTCGGTTTTTCCGGCCGACGGCTTGCTGGAAATGACCACATCCTGATACGCTTCATCATCTTGAAAATTGGCTAAATGCCCTGTGATCACATCTTCGATTTTCGGCAGAATTTCACTTCTGTAATCATCTTCAATGACCGGAGAGATTTTGCTCCCGAATTTTAAAAATGATTGATTTTCAGCATCACCGAGAAGCTGCTGCTGATACGATTGAAACTGTAATTCAGGCTCCCGCCCTGCCTTCTCTTCCCCCGGCAGGGAGTGTTCATCATAAAAAGCGGTGTAATCATTCTGCTCAAGACTGCTCGACTGTCCTGAAGGCTTGTCTGTCATCAGAGCAGCCGGAGGAGACACGAGCCCGAACGTTACAATGGTAAACAGAACCACTAGGGTCTTTTTCATCCACAATTTCATGATAGATAGTTCCCCTCTGTTTTATTGTCCTCTTGTCCCTATATTCTAGCATAGATCAAAGCGCGGCGTCATGTCCTGAAGCGCATGATCATACAATATGGGAAATTGGTAACTGTGACCGAGCGGCTAAACCGCTTACAATAAGATAGAGAAAAAAGGAGGGGATGAGATGATTAACGCTTTATTTGCGACTGTATCACTTCTCACGCTGCTTTATTTTGTCGTCATGGAAATTACTGATTAACGAAAGAAAAGCTCATGATATCATGAGCTTACATGAATGACACCGAAGTGGAAAAGCGCCGTTTTTCTTTTCAGCACCTTGAAGCCGTATCGTTCAAATCGCGGGCTTTTCCAATGGTCTTTAAGCACTACGCATTTTTTCGCCGCCCGAACGGCTTGCGTGATGCACTCTTCGTTAAAACCTTCTTCTGCCAGCGCACGGAGCGGCGCAATGCCGTCTGACGTTTCAACAGGTTCGTGAAACATCGGGTCAAAATAGATGACATCTACCGATGAATCAGGAAGCTCCCGCAAATAATCGGCGCAGTCGGCATGCTTGACTTGAATGCGTTTCATGGCGGCTTGCAGCGGTTCAATACCGGTTTCCCACGTTTGAAGGCCTGTTTTAACAAGCAATGAGACAAGCTCATTTTTCTCCAGGCCGATTACTTGTCCGCTTTTTCCGACAGCCATACTTGCCAAAATCGCATCGGATGCCAAGCCGAGCGTGCAATCTAAAAAGGAGTCCCCTTCGCGTAAACCGGCTGCTTTTAACATCGGCTCGGCTTCCCCTCTCAAAAACCGCTTTGCCCGGAACATCGCTGTATTCGGGTGAAAAAAGAACTTTTCCCCTTGCTTCGTGTAAAGTTCGAACCGTTCCTTTCCAATGACCAAAAGATCGTTTGCCGCTCGTTCCAGCATTTTTTCAATGGGCTGTTTATTGCGGCTGCAATAGGTGTCACCCAGCCTGTCACTGAGAGACTGTGCTGTGTGTATCGTATATTCGCTAGGTCTGTAACTGGTTGTGATCATTTATTTCTCCAAAAAGAAAATGCCCGGAATTCGGGCATTTCAGCAGTGTGCATCGAAGGCATCCGTCAGATTTTTCATAATTTCCTCCATGTCATGCCCTTCGATTTCGTGGCGGGGAATAAAGTGAACGACCTCTTTCCCTTTTAACAGCGCCATTGATGGCGAGGAAGGTTCCTGCCCCGTAAAATATTCACGCATTTTTGCAGTCGCATCTTTATCTTGACCGGCAAATACGGTAACCGTATGATCAGGCGCTTTTTCATGCTGTAAAACAGCCTGAGTCGCAGCCGGACGGGCAAGACCCGCGGCACAGCCGCACACGGAGTTGACAACGACCAATGTCGTGCCCTCAGCTTGTTCCATAAAGCTTTCCACTTCTTCCGCCGTCGTTAATTCCTGAAAACCCGCGCCCGTCAGCTCGCGGCGCATCGGCACGACCAGCTGGCGCATATATTCTTCATAAGCCATTGACATAAAAACAGCCCCCTCTAAAATCCTTATATGATGTCAAGGATACTATAGAGGGAGCCGGAATTCAATTGTTCAGGCCGCTGATTTAAATTTTCATGATTCCGCCCGTATTGGCGCTTGTCACGAGTTTGGAATACCGGGCAAGATATCCTGTTTTGACTTTCGGCTCAAAGCCTTTCCAATTCGCCTTACGTTTTTCCCATTCTTCTTCAGGCACTTGCACATCCAAAATCCGTTTTTCTATGTCAACGATGACATGGTCTCCGTTTTCGACGAACGCGAGCGGGCCGCCCTCAGCCGCTTCAGGGGATACGTGGCCGATTGAAAGGCCGCGGGACGCCCCTGAAAAACGTCCGTCTGTAATAAGCGCCACTTTCGGGCCGAGCCCCATTCCGACAATCTGAGAAGTCGGAGCGAGCATCTCCGGCATGCCGGGGCCTCCTTTTGGACCTTCATAACGGATAATGACAACGTCTCCTTCTTTTACTTTGCGGTTTATAATGCCTTCAAGCGCGGCATCCTGTGAATCAAAGACGACAGCGGGGCCTTCGTGTCTTGTAATCCCGTCCTGTACGCCGCCTGTTTTGATAATGGCGCCGTCCGGAGCCAGATTCCCAAACAGCACGGCCAAACCGCCTTTTTCGGTAAACGGATTGTCAAGCGGATGAATCACGTCATAATCTTTTACTTCATGACCTGCTATTGTTTCTCCGAGTGTCCGGCCTGTCACAGTCAGCGCGTCAAGATGAAGTGCGCCTTCTTTTTTCGCCAATTCATTAAGGGCCGCAGAGACTCCGCCCGCTTCATGCAGATCTTCAATGAAGACATCCGATGCCGGCGCCAATTTCGATAAGTGAGGTACTCGTTCAGCCACTTCGTTAATGCGTTCTAATGAGTACTCGACTCCCGCTTCATTGGCAAGCGCAAGCGTATGAAGCACTGTGTTGGTTGAGCCGCCGAGAGCCATATCTAACGCAAACGCGTTGTCAATCGCTTTTTCTGTGACGATATCGCGCGGCTTAATGTCCTTTTTAATGGTTTCCATCAATTGGGCCGCTGATTTTCTCACAAACTCTCTTCTTTCCGGAGAAGCCGCAAGAATTGTTCCGTTGCCCGGAAGCGCCAGACCGAGCGCTTCAGACAGACAGTTCATCGAGTTTGCCGTAAACATGCCTGAACAAGATCCGCACGTCGGACAGCCGAACTGTTCCAGCTCCTGCAGTTCGCCTTCACCGATTTTCCCGGCTTGATAGGCGCCGACGCCTTCAAATACTGAAGAAAGCGAGATCTTGCGGCCGTCGCTTGTGCGGCCGGCTGCCATCGGCCCGCCGCTTACGAAAATGGTCGGGATATTAATCCGCATAGCCGCCATCAGCATTCCCGGCGTAATTTTGTCACAGTTCGGAATGCAGACCATTCCGTCAAACCAGTGCGCCGAGACGACCGTTTCAACTGAATCGGCAATGATTTCACGGCTCGGCAGCGAATATCTCATGCCGATATGCCCCATTGCGATTCCGTCATCTACTCCGATGGTGTTAAATTCAAAAGGCACTCCGCCCGCTTCCCTGATTGCTTCTTTTACGATTTTTCCAAATTCCTGCAGATGAACATGTCCGGGAACGATATCGATGTATGAATTGCAGACCGCGATAAACGGCTTGCCGAAGTCTTCTTCTTTTACGCCGGCAGCGCGAAGCAGGCTGCGGTGCGGCGCTCTGTCAATTCCCTGTGTGATCATGTTGCTGCGTAATTCTGCCATGATGATCCCCCTACTGTTTTTAGACTGTGCGATATTTTTAAAATTTTCAGTTTATTTAAGGGCGCATTCTGTATATATCTCCAGTTACAGCGTTTCCACCCTGTCCGCTTTCGTATTCTTTTTGTATCTCGATAAAAACCCTCCAACAATTAATATTGTACTTACTATATAGAGTTTTGAATCATTTTTCAACAATATTCTAAATAATTTTTATAAAAAGTGAATTCAAATAAAAAAGGTGCATGGCGCACCTTTTTATTACTGCTGTTCTTTTTTTCTGCTTTCAGTCATTTGTTTCCAGACTGAACCTTTCGCCTCTTCTCCGTGCTCAATCCGTTCAATCGCCATTTTGACTTGCAGGCTGACTTCGAATTCCGGATCGTCTTCCGCCGCTTTTAATGCTTCCAGCGCTGTTTCATCGCCAACTTCATATAAAAACATGGCCGCGCGCCAGCGCACGAGCTTGCTTGAGTCACTGAGCGATTTTATCATTGCCGGGATGGCGCTCGCATCTCCGATATCTGACAGGCAGTCACCCGCCGTCCTTCTGACCGTCACCGTTTTGTCTTCAAGCGCTTTGTATAGCAGCGGAAGCACAGACGGCTTTTCGATCATTCCTAAATAGACGACGGCTTGTCTTCTGATCGAGGTCTTCGGATCATGAAGCGCTTTTTCCAATACAGGTAAATCGTCTTCATCCGGGTCCATTTGCTCAAGATGCGCATAGCGCTGTTTCCAGTCTTCATCATCGAGCATATCCGGTGTCACTTTATAAGCTTTCCGCTGCACTGCCGGCTTGGCCTCACCTTTTTGCTGTGCGGCCGCTTCGGTCAGGCGTTTGAGCCGCTCATCACTGTAGGCAGCCTGAAGCTCTTCTGTGACATCGTGTCCGATTTCGGTAAAATCCCCGAAGCGGACGCCTTGTTCTTTCCAGGAGCGCTCAAATACGACATTTGAGGCTTCTGAACGCAGCTTTAATATGGCTTCTTGAAAACGTTCCGGAAGGCCGAACCGTTCTTCACGTTCGCCGTCCGTCAATTTGACCTGCATCGGGATTCCGCTGAACATTTGGACGAAAACCTTCACTTCTCCGAATGATTCCTGTTCAGAACGGCTCTCAGACTGCTCCGTTTGTTCCATTCCGAAGGCTGATCGGACTTGCGGCAAAATTTCCTTCCAGTCAAAACGGGCGTTTCTCTCCACAGCCAAAAAATCAGCAACATGATAAACGCCTTTTACTCCCTCAATCTTTAAAATATCACGTACGACGGCCGGAGCATCTTCTGCCTGATCCGGCTTATAATTGTTGCTTTTGCCGGCCGGAAGCTCTTCAGTCAAGATCACTTTCATCGTGTTCGGACTCGGCGTCGGTTCTATTGATTTAATCTTCATATTGGTCCTCCTATGCACAATCTGACACTTATTCTAACACAGCCTGCACAAGCGTTCTATTGCCCCGCTTAGCTTTTTGCCATGCCGGCCTCTTTTGGAATGCGGGCGGCAAACTGCAATAGAAATTGATGCCGCTCCTCTGCCAATCCGGCTCCTGTTTTTGTATTCATTAAGCCGATACCCGCAGCGCCGATCGCATCAAGCATGTCTGCATCCTGAATAACTTTTCCTTCCAATGAAAGCGGCCGTTTTTTCAGCGGTTCCCTGTGCAAAAATGACATCCCCGTGATCATATCCGCAATCTCCTGAATGGAGTCATGCACGATGTTGAAAGCAGCCAGCTGTTCTGTCACTCCGCCCGCCGTCAGGCTTTCTTTGGGTTATCATCAATTAGACCATGAACCAGCGCGGCCGCCTCGGTGCGCCTTCTTCTTTTGCAATACAAACAGGAAGTGTTGCGATCCGGGAATGAAGCCAGTCATGGCCCGTTCTTTCATTGATAAGCTGTTCTTTTTCTTTTCGTTCACCGTGTCACCTCTTATAGAGCCAAAAGCCTCTGTACTGTATCTTCAAGCTCCTTCGGGTTGACGTTTGGAGAAAAACGCCCGGTGACCTCGCCGTTTCGGTCCACAATAAACTTAGTGAAATTCCATTTAACCGCCTTTGTGCCAAGCATCCCCTTCGCCTTCTCCGTCAAATATGTGAAAAGAGGATGAGCGTCTGCTCCATTGACATCCACTTTCGCAAACATCGGGAATGTGACGCCGTAATTTTTCACACAGAATTCCTGAATTTCCGCCTCGTTTCCAGGCTCTTGGTTCATAAATTGATTGCAGGGAAATCCTAATATTTCAAGCCCTTCCTCCCGGTATGTATCATAGAGCTCCTGAAGCTGCTTGAGCTGGGACGTGAACCCGCATTTGCTCGCTGTATTCACAATGATCAACACCTTGCCCCTGTAAGCCGATAGCGTCATGTCTTCGCCAGTTATGGTCCGTACGTTTATGTCGTAGATTGTCATCTGCGCCCCTCCTACTTTCATTCTTCATTTATTTTAACTGTTTTACAATGCAAAACAAACGGAAACCGCTTTTCCCTTCCATTTACCGGTAAACATTTTTTTCGAGGAACCAAACGGCTCTTTGCCCGTCATAATAAAGAGCCGCCCCAAATTTATGCCCATTTGCCGCCTTCATCCTGTCTTTATGCGTTAATTGCGGCTTATTACGCCGGGATGGATTGAAAAATGGCTTAAAAATTTCTATAATGAAGAAAATTAACGGGGAATAACGGAGGTGGCATGTTGCCTATTAATATACCAAATCACCTGCCCGCTAAGCAGGTGCTTGAAAGTGAACACATCTTTGTAATGGATGAAAGCCGGGCTTTTTCTCAGGATATCCGGCCGCAGAAGATCGTGATTTTAAATCTGATGCCAAAAAAAATCCAAACGGAAACCCAGCTCCTCAGGCTGCTTGGGAATTCGCCTTTACAAGTTCACTTTACGTTCCTAATTCCGAGCACACATACTCCAAAAAATACAGCAAGGCAGCATTTGGATGAATTTTATACGGAATTTTCCAGCATCCGCCACAAACGGTTTGACGGAATGATTATTACCGGCGCTCCGATTGAGCACCTGCCGTTTGAAGATGTTTCTTACTGGGAAGAATTAAAGGAAATTATGGAGTGGAGCAAAACGAACGTCACTTCAACGCTCCATATCTGCTGGGGAGCTCAAGCCGGTTTATACCACCATTACGGCATTGAAAAAACGGAGCTGCCGAAAAAAATCTTCGGAGTGTTTGAGCATACCGTTCTTAAAAAACACGAGAGATTGGTAAGAGGCTTTGACGAGCTATACTATGTGCCCCACTCACGGCATACAGATATTAATACGGAGCAGCTGAAATCTGCTTCAGATCTGGATGTGCTGAGCGTTTCAGAAGAAGCCGGTGTCTGTTTAATCGTTTCTAAAGACGAAAAGCAGATTTTCTTAACGGGTCACCCGGAATACGATACTGATACGCTTCTTCAAGAGTATGAGAGGGATATAGAAAGAAATCTTTCAAACGTAGAAGCTCCTAAGCACTATTTTGCACCCGGCGGGAAAGAACCTGTAAACCGCTGGAAGGCTCATGCGACGTTATTGTTTATGAATTGGCTGAATTATTATGTATATCAGGAAACCCCGTATGAATGGGATTAATTTTTGTTTTGAGTGATACGGTGACAAAAATATGATAAAATACTCTTGATTCAGTATGGGTATAACAGAACTTTAAAATACTGGAACATATCAATTAAATTTAGTTTAAATATGTTGCCGCGCTTATTATAAAATGATGTACTTGTGTTATGTTTATCTATAGACAATAACTCCTTACGATGCATGAAGCTTGCTTGTTGTTGATTACATTGAGGTGAATTTACTTGAATACCAATAAAAAAGTATTAATTTTGACTGCAAATTACGGAAACGGACATGTTCAAGTGGCCAAAACGCTCTACGAACAATGTCTGCGTCTCGGCTTAGATGTGACGGTTTCCAATTTGTATCAAGAGTCAAATCCGATTGTTTCAGAGGTTACTCAATACCTTTATTTAAAAAGCTTCTCAATCGGGAAACAGTTTTATCGTTTGTTTTATTACGGAGTTGACAAAATCTATAATAAACGCAAATTCAATATTTATTTTAAAATGGGAAATAAACGTCTGGGCCAGCTCGTCGAAGAGCATAAGCCGGACATTATAATCAATACATTTCCGATGATTGTCGTGCCGGAATACAGACGGAGAACCGGAAAAGTGATCCCGACGTTCAACGTTATGACCGATTTCTGCCTTCACAAAATCTGGGTTCATGAAAATGTGGATAAATACTATGTCGCCACGGATTACGTGAAGGAAAAACTGATTGAAATCGGTACTCATCCGAACAACGTTAAGATCACAGGCATTCCCATCAGGCCTCAATTCGAGGAAACGATGCCGAAAGAACCGATTTATAAAAAATACAATCTCTCTCCCGACAAAAAAGTGCTTCTTATTATGGCGGGAGCGCATGGTGTGCTGAAAAACGTAAAAGAACTGTGTGAAAACCTCGTTCATGACGATCAGGTCCAGGTTGTAGTGGTATGCGGCAAAAACGGCTCGCTGAAAGAATCACTCAGCAGCTTGGAAAGCGGCAACACCGACCGGCTGAAAGTGCTCGGCTATGTAGAAAGAATCGACGAGCTGTTCCGGATTACGGACTGCATGATTACAAAACCGGGCGGCATCACGCTGACGGAAGCGACAGCGATCGGCGTACCGGTTATTTTGTACAAACCCGTGCCAGGACAGGAAAAGGAAAATGCCATTTTCTTTGAAGACCGCGGTGCGGCTGTCGTGGTCAACCGCCACGAAGAAATTTTAGAGTCTGTCACCTCCCTTCTTGCGGATGAGGAAAAGCTGAACCGGATGAAGGACAATATTAAAAGCCTTCACCTCCCCAACTCTTCTGAAGTCATTTTGCAGGACATTATAAAAGAATCTGAACTGATGGCCGGGAAGGCAGATATGGCAATGTCATAACAAAAAGCACACGAATCATTCGTGTGCTTTTTGTTCGGATAAGTTTTGCCGCTGGAAAAATAAAGATAAAAAATAGAGAGCGGCCGCTTGACGCCCGCTCCCATTTGGTGTATAGTTGAACCATCATTTAACAACGTTTACATACGTACGGTTGGATGATGACAAAATTTTTTTTAGCACGAAGGTGCTACAGTACTAGGAGGAATTAAGCAATATGCAAAACGGTAAAGTAAAATGGTTCAATAACGAAAAAGGATTCGGCTTCATCGAAGTTGAAGGCGGAGACGATGTATTTGTTCACTTCACTGCTATCGAAGGAGAAGGATACAAATCATTAGAAGAAGGACAAGAAGTTTCTTTTGAAATTGTCGAAGGTAATCGTGGACCTCAAGCTTCTAATGTTGTAAAACTCTAAACTCAATACATGTTGATCAGATGACAAATAGAGGAGAGGCGCATGCCTCTCCTATTTGATTGCTGTCTGAATCTCGATTGCTACAAGATTCTGCTTGCACCGCTGCTCGATTTCTTCAATTTGTTTCTCCATTGACGGCATTCCTTTTTTCGCCATTTCTGCTAAACTTCCCAAATCACCGTATATTTCTTTAAATGTCTGCTGAAGGATTGTTTTTAAATCTTTATCATTCACGGCTGGTTTTTCCCTTCTCTCCCAAGATACCCTGAATAATAGTAAATAAGCCCTAATTATCAGGTTCAATAGTTATATCGGCTTATTTTCTATATTTTTTTCTATTTTCCATACATATTTCTAAAAAAAATCTCCAAACTATTTGCGGAGGTGTTTTTTATGGACTCTGAATTTTTTCCAAACGGACTGACGGATAAACGCCAGCTTGAATTAGCGGTGGAAACGGCCCAGAAAACAACAGGCGCGGCTACTCGGGGTCAAAATTCAACTTTGGTTGAATCTGCTTACCAGGCGATTCAGGATGCGAGAACGATGTCACAATCCAGTGAACTGCAGGCACTCGATCAAGATTTCCTGCAAAAGCAGCAAATGCTTCTGGACGATTGCCAGCATCAGCTCGATGAATTCAAAAAATAAAACCGCAAAAGCTGCGGTTTTATTTTTTATTGATTTGTCAGCACCTTGCCGTAGGTTTTCAGTTTCTCCCCCACCGTGCATTGATTAATGCAGAAAGAATGGGCGTGCGTTTTTCCGAACTCCTTACGGAAATGCTTTTTAACAAAGCAGTCTTTGCAATATTCATCCTGAAGCTCTGTCAATTCTTTATAAATGTTTTTTTTATCCAATATCAGTCATCTCCGTTACCTTCTAGTATTATGCGGCTTTCAATCTGCCGGCCGTCCGAAAGAATTTTTCTGGCAAGGTCATCCGCTTCTTGATTTTCCTTTCGGTTTACGGCTTCATATGTCGGTGTCAGCTTTAAGGATTCGAGCATCGCTTCAATTTTATCGAGCCAATCGTTTTGCGTATCATCATAGCACGGCCAGCTGCCGTCAAGCTGATGCAAAACGACGAGGGAATCCCCTTTTATCGTGATTGAATTTCTGCTTGCGCCAAGTTCCTGCACTTCCTTAAGCGCTTCGTACAACGCGGCATATTCCGCCTCATTGTTCGTCCGAAGCGTTAAGCTTTTGTTTTTCCGTATCCGGTGGCGTTTGCCGCCGAGAGAATAATACACGACAATTCCGAGTCCGGCTAAGCTGCTTTTTTTGTCAAAGCCGCCATCGAAATACACCGTAATGTCGTCAGGTTCGTGCGCAAGCTCTTCCGTAAGTTTTTCCAGCTCTTTTAGCGTCCAGCTTGCGCCTTTTTCATCCTCAAAATACATGTCTTTTATATATGGAAAGCGGCTGACTTCTCTTGCAAGCATGCGCGCTTTCGGAACGGTCAGCCAATCTTCAGAAAAAAACGCGACTGGGCCTGTTCCTTTTGCTTCTATTTCGATATACGGCTTAAGATTCATTGAAATCACCTTACCATTCATTAGTTGACGGGCGTGTGCTATAATCAAACCATTCTCAAATTGAAAGGAAGTCAGCAGGTTTTGTTTAATGATGTGTTATGGATTTTATTTGCGATCATTCATTTTATCATTGTTCTTTTGTTTTATAAAGGATTTGGCAAAACGGGCCTATTTGTATGGATCGGTTTCGCCACGGTGTGCGCCAACTTGCAGGTCGTCAAAACAGTTGAGCTGTTCGGTCTTACGGCGACACTCGGAAATATCATGTACGGCACCGTTTTCTTCGCAACGGATGTGCTGAACGAAAAATACGGTCCCCGGGAAGCGCGCAAAGCCGTTTGGCTCGGCTTTTCCACTTTGCTCGCATTGACATGCGCCATGCAGGGGGCTCTTTTATATAAACCGGCTGCGTCAGATATCGCGCAGCCTGCCCTTGAGACAATTTTCGGTTTTCTGCCGCGTGTTGCGCTCGGGAGCCTCTTGGCTTTTATTTTCAGCCAAACGATAGATGTTTATGTATATTCCGCCATTCGGCGAATCTTTCCTTCAGATCGGCTTCTCTGGCTCAGAAACAGCGGAAGCACGGCGCTCAGCCAATTGCTGGATACATTTATCTTCACTGCCGTGGCCTTTATCGGTGTTTATTCTGCGGGAGTATGGTTCAGCATTTTTATTTCAACTTATCTGATTAAATTTGCGGTATCACTCATTTCTGTCCCATATGCATATGCGGCAAAACGAATGACACCGAACGGAGAGTGACGGATGATGCCCGCTGAAATTTATGTAGACGGTGCAAGCGCCGGAAACCCGGGTCCGTCCGGTATCGGTATTTTTATTAAGCATGACGGGAAATCAGAATCTTTCTCAATTCCGATCGGCGACCATTCAAATCAGGAAGCTGAATTTCTCGCTTTAATTGAAGGAATGAAGCTGTGTGCCGCCCGCGGATATGATTCCGTGTCATTCCGGACGGATTCAGATATCGTAGAGCGGGCCGCGGAACTTGAAGCGGTTAAAAACAAGGCTTTCCAGCCGTTTGTGGATGAAATCGTCCGATTAAAGGCCGGATTTCCATTGTTTTTTATTAAGTGGATTCCCGGCAGACAGAACCAAACAGCCGATCAGCTCGCAAAAAAAGCAGTTCGGCTGAATAAATAACCGGAATGAAATTGCGTCACACTGTTCATCCTACAAATGAGGTGAACAGCTATGAGAAAAGAAAATAAAGGCCGGCTGACCGGAGGCGTGAATCCTCAGGGAAATATGGAGGGAAATGCGCACAAAGACCCGAAATCAGCCCTTGAAAACAACGCAAAAAAAAGCAATACAAAACGCTAGAGGGATCAGCTGATCTCTCTGGCGTTCAGCTTTTCGAGCATCCTTTCAATTCCTTTTATCTGATGGCGTCTGAGCATTAAGGATGCTTCTTCCATCTTCAATGAAAAAATCGCTTCTTCAAGCGTACAGACTAACGGCACTTCGCAATGTATTTCAGCAAGCTGCCTTGACAGCTCCAATTCTTTTAAGCTTTGCTGAATTTTCGTTTGCTGGCCCTTCGGCAGTAAAGCGAGACTTTCTAATAACCGTTCTATGTTTTCGTATTCACGGATCAGCTTGTACGCCGTTTTTTCTCCGATTCCTTTAACGCCGGGATAGTTGTCGCTTGTATCTCCCATCAGCGCCTTTATGTCAATCAGCGCTTTTGGAGGAACTCCCGTTTCTTCTCTGAATATCTCATCTGTATATACTTTATAATTGCCGATTCCCTTTTGCAGCAGGGCCACCTGAACTTGTTCATTCAGCAGTTGAAGCAGATCCTTATCGCCCGTTACAATCGTAATTTCCGCTTCACCGGAAAATAAGGCAGAGAGCGTACCGATACAGTCATCGGCTTCATAGCCTTTTATACCGATGTTTAAAAATCCGAGCTCTCGCGCTGCTTCTTTCGCTAAATCAAATTGCGGAATGAGCTCAAGAGGCGGCTCGCTCCGGTTGGCCTTATAATCCTGAAACAAGTCATTGCGGTACGTTTTGCTTCCCATATCCCAGCAGCAGACGACATGTGTGGGTTGAAAAGTATCAACCGCCGTAATGAGATGCTTTAAAAATCCGTTGACTCCATTTGTCGGAATTCCGTTTTCATTTATCATAAAATTGCGATGCACGGCCGTGGCGAAAAACGAACGGAATAAAAGCGCCATGCCGTCAACGAGCAGTAATTTGTTATTCATATATCGAAACTCCTTTTTTATTCAATGCTCCTATTTTACCATAGGAAGGCCGTAAAAAAACAGCATCCTCCCGTTTGGAAGATGCTGCCGTCACGTTACTCGCCGTGTCTTTTATTGCTTGCCATCAGCTTTTCAGCTTCACGGCCGGCATAGGAATCAAATTTCTGTCCGAAGCCGTTTTTCTTTTTGGCGTTGTTATTCTGCTGTGCATTTCTGTTTCCCAGTTTTGTTCTGCCCATTGTCATATCCCCCCTTAGAGAAGATACGGATAGTATGCGCAGCAAGCGCTGCCGCCACACACGGCAGGTTCAACCATTACTGTCTGCTGACGAATTCTTTCACCATTTCTTCACTTACGAATCGCCTTTGCGGCACTATTCCCTTTTCAGCCAGCTGGTTCATTTTTGCGGTGATGCCGTTGATGGCATCTGTCGTGAACGGTTCATTCCGTCTGCATTTTACAATGGCTTCTTCAATCGCCTGTTCACGCTGATAGTCAAGCTGCACAAATGTTTTGACGTGCTGATGCTGTTTTGCGGAATGTGCTGAAATTGCTTTATGGACTTCTGACATAAAAGGTTTCATCTCGCTTTTTTCATTTTAGTCTACCACGACTGTTATATACCCGCCAACCCGATTTTTAAATTTTCAGGATTTCATCTTTCTTTTTCCATGCTTTTTCAGCCTCGTAAAGGCGTTCAATTTCTCCGGCACCGGTATTTTCCGCAAGCCCCCGTAAATAAGTGTCACGCTGCTCGCGGATCTGGGACAGGCTTTGAACCGCCATTTTTTCCTGAAGCCGGCGCACCTGCTCAGTATAGCGCGCTGAAAGGCTTTCTTTCTCCTGCTCAAGCCATCTTTCTGTCACTTTTTGCAGGCTGAGCCTGAGCCCCTCCACAAATGCCGCTTTTCCGTTCTGTTCAAAAAACTGTTTCGGCGATTTCACTTCTTTTACGTGATGTGTGAATGCTGAGACGTCAATGACCGGCGCCACCTCTTTCAGCTGAACGGCAAATTCGTTTTCAGCGCTGACATAAATGGAAAATTCCCCGTCTTCCATGAGCTTCTTCCGGCAGTTCTCCATCCACTCCTCAGTCATATGGCGTTCAATAAACCCGGTCATCCGGATATCGAGCGTCTTCAGCTCTTGAATGTATTCAAAACGGAATTCCTTAAGCGCCTCCTTCAGCGCCGCTGATATATTTCGTTTCCAATCGCCATTTTGAAGGCCCGGATGGAAGGCGGTTTTCAGCATATCATTCGCATAAAATGACAGACGATGTTTAATGTGATAGAGCTGTTCTTCCGTATCTTTCATCACTTTTCGAATGATGACCTCAGACGTACGGCGCTTTGAAACATCAGCGAGTGCTTTTTCATAAGAAGATTCCAGACGCTGTTTCTTTTTTTCTTTTTCTTCTGCCGACTGGTGAAGAGATTCATGAAGCTGTTCCACCATATCGCACAATTTGTCTGCCTCTGTTTGCAGCTGCGCGCAGCTGGCCCTCATTACATCTTCCTCAATAAAGTGCGCAAGTCCGGTTCTTACATCAGAGAACCCGTTATAGAAAGCTTTATTCTTCCCCGCAAGCTCTTCTTTACTTGAGACATGATATAATTTCGGCCGGTTAATTCCTTCTTTTGAGAGTTCAGAGCGGACATAGTCTTTGACGGTTTCCAACTCGCTTTCCGTTTTGGCCAGATCAGCGGCGTTAATGACAAAAAACATTTTATCCATGCCGAATGATTCTTTGACGAGGCCGAGTTTCTTCAGAAAAGACCTGTCTCCTTTTGAAAAAGAATGCTGATAGTACGTCATATAAAAGAACGCGTCAGCATCTTTTATATATTGAAAGGCAAGCTCTGTATGGCGCTTGTTTATACTGCTTGCTCCCGGCGTATCAACAATGGTAATGCCTTTTTGCGTGAGAGGCGAATCATAATATACGGTGACTTCCTTCACGCAGCAGGCCGTTTTTTCTTCAGCTGCGTACGGTTTTAAATCTTCAATCGGAACCGTCAGTGTCAGCCTCTGACGGATCTGTTCTTCGTACGTATTAAACGCCTGAAGCATCGTTTGAATCACCGGCGTAAGATCATCAGGCACTTTTCCCTTTTTAATGGCATAATTCCACCTCTCGTTCAGTGACCGCCCTTTTATGTCAGCATCTTTCAGCTCTGTCAGCTGAAGCATTTCAGCGTCCAGCTCCTCTTCCGTTTTAAAAACGATTTCCGCAGATTTATGCGGTTTGCCGTCTTGCGGTTTCGTTATTTTGTTGATCGTGGCCGTTGTCGGCGTCGGTGATGAAGGAAGCACGTATTCCCCGACCAGTGCATTGGCGAACGATGATTTTCCCGAGCTGAAACCTCCGAATAACGCCAATGTAAATTGACGGTTTTCAAGCCGATCAATCCTGCTTCGAAAGGCTTCTGCCTGTTTTCCTAATAGGCTTGATGAGTCAAGAATCCCCGCCAGTTCATAGAACCGATCCACTTGCTCTTTTATAGAAAGTTCCTTCACCGCAATTTTCTCGGGCTTGTTTACTTCATGCATTACAGTCTCTATTGGTTTCTCTTTTTGGACGGGTGCTTTCGCAAGGCGTTTTTTTCGCGTATACCAGTCGCTGCTTTCCGTATCATAGGCTGATTCTTCTTTCCACAAAGCTCGGACGCGGGCAGCTTTTTCTCCGGCATTGCGCTCTTCTTCTGCCGATTGCGCAAGTTCATCTCTTATTGCGCTTTCTTTCTCAAGCCGTTTTCTCAGGCTCTCTATAAGCGGTCCGTTTTTTGCCTGCACAAAAGCAGTCAATTCCTCAATGAGCTCTGCTGTCTGCCTTTTTGCTTCTCTTCGGATCATGTCGGCGAGATCTTTCGAATAGGTTAATACGTATTCAGCTGAAAAGGCCGCTCCCTGCTTTAGAGCCTGTGCAGTGATATCATCAGA
This sequence comes from Bacillus sp. 01N42_2, assembly GCF_056399565.1. Classification (NCBI taxonomy): domain Bacteria; kingdom Bacillati; phylum Bacillota; class Bacilli; order Caryophanales; family Bacillaceae; genus Bacillus; species Bacillus sp. 01N42_2. Next base: position 132,464 of record NZ_JBFTRO010000004.1, read on the forward strand.
AAGCGTTGTGCGGTACGCCTGTATTTTCTTGATCAGTTCATCAGATTCCGCTTCATAACGCTTGGCCGCTTTCGTAAATGTGTCGACAATATGCCAATCCGCTTCCCCTTCCGTTCTTTTTTTAATATCAGCAAAAAATTCAGCCTGCCTTCTCTCTTTTTCTGCTGCCGTTTTCGCTTTTGAAAAGAATAATCCTGTTTTGAACGAGGGTTGCTGTGATTCAATATAAGCAGATGCAAGCTCCCTCATCTCAAACGGTGTCAGATTTGCGTTTTGCAAGATGTTCTGCACGTCTTTTCTGATGTCTTTCTCTGCTGTTTCAGCCTGTTGAACGGCATTTTCAAGTTCAGCTTCGACAGAACGGACGAGTGTTTCCTGTTTCTCAAACCGCTCCCCGCTGCCGCTCTTCGCATCTTTTACGAGCATGTCTGTATGCTCCTTGACCAAATGTTCAACTTTTTTCTCCGTTAAGGGCCATAGGTTTGTTTTTGCCTGACGTTTCAGCTGCTGCAGATGTTTTTTCAGCTTTTCAATGCCGTTTAACGGATGATCAGGCTCGGTGACAGATGTAAAGAAAAGCGATTCCTTCGGTATTCCGAGGCCTTCGAGCATCTCTTCCACCTGTCTCTGGTACTCTTCAAACTTCGTTTCGGTTTCATTATGCCTGTCAATTTGGTTGACGATCAAAAACAGATTCGGAATACGGTCCTTGACGGAGCTGAGAAACAGCATATTTTCTTCTGAATGAACATGATTATAATGGACGACGTAAAATAAAGCATCAGCCTGGTGAAGAATTGATGCGGCTGATAAAAAATGCGCTTCGTCGGTTGAATCAATCCCCGGTGTGTCAATGTAGGCCGCATGGGGCTCTGACTCCTCAAAGCCGGCATAGACTTCCACCGTCTCAATCTGCTCACCGTCTTTACAAAATTGCTGCACTTGTTCTTTATCGTAACTTCCTTCTATTTCTGCATAAGCCCCGTCAGTCGTATGAAGCACGACTTTATCCGCACCATGCCGGATGACAACGAGGTTGGCGCTTGTAGGAATCGGACTTGTCGGCAGTATGTCCTCACCGAGCAATGTGTTTAATAAAGAGGATTTTCCGGCCGAATAATGCCCGGTAAATGCGATATAAACCTCTTCATCAGCCGCTTTTTTCATAATGGCCGCGAGCTGATCGGCCCGTTTTTCATCATGGTGATCCAAAAATTGTGCGTATAAAGCTCCCGTTCTGCTGAATATCTCCCTGTTACGGCGTTCTTCTTCTGTCATGTGTCTTTACCCCTTTGTGTCTGTCGCATCAAATGACGTTTTCGTTTTTAGAAAGCTCTGAAAAAAACCTCTCCCCCATTTTACACAAGAATGGCTTACTTTTCTTCTGGAAACGCAAAAAAGCCGCCGATATCGGCAGCTGATAAAGAAAAAACACCCGCGGCAGGAAAAACCGCAGATGCTTAAGAGGACATTGATTTATTCGAAACTTTTTTCAAAACAAAACCAATTAAAACACTGTATGTACAAACGGCTGCTAGTAAAAATAACATGGTCATTTTCCGCACCACCTTGAATGAGAATCATTTTCATATTTACATCTTATCACGAGTGAGAATGATTTTCAATCCTATTTTGCGGTGTTTTCTTCTAAAGCCTTCTCTTCGGCGCGAATTCTCACAGTGAGCATGCATGCATTCAAGATTGAAAAGAGAAACAATGTCCAGTACGCTCCGTATAACAGCGGCAGCAAGATAAATTCTAAAATGACGACCGCATAGTTCGGGTGTTTCATCCACCTGTACGGCCCTTTTTTGACAAGCTCCGCATCCGGCACGACAAGAATTTTCGTATTCCAATATTGCCCTAATGATAAAAGCGCCCAATACCTGATCCCCTGCACAAAGAAAATGATACATATAATGGCGGCCCACCTTGGAGAAGGCGCTTTATGAAATGCCGCCACCTCGGCTGTAAGAGAGACAAAAAAGAGCACGTGCATCAGGACGAGAAAGGGATAATGCCCTTCTCCGTATTCGACGGCGCCTTGCTTTTTCACTTTCCCCTCATTGCGCCGGGCTACGATCATCTCCGCAATCCGCTGGACGGCAAGCAGCATGATAAACAGCCAAAACATTAAGATGCCCCCTTTTCCCAGCTGAACAGCAAAAGCTCGGACGAAAATCCCGGCCCCAGAGCGCCGATCAGCCCTTTTTCGTTTTCTTTCTGCATCCCGTGCAGCAGCTGTTCTTTTATGACATGAAAAATAGTTGCAGAAGACATATTCCCGTGTTTTTGCAGCACCTTCTGAGATGCAGCAAGCTGTCCGGTGTCCATTGAAAGACTCGTTAAGTAGGCGTCAATGACCTTTTTCCCGCCGGGATGGGCAAGAAAGGTTTTAATGTCGCGAGACAGGATTCCCTGTTCTTGTAAAAATACATCAACATTGTCTTTCAGCCAATGCGAAACAAGGGTGGGAATGTCTCTTGAAAAAATGACTTGAAACCCGCTGTCGGTGAATTCCCAGCCCATCACATCTTCCGCATCGGGCATCATCACCGATTGAGTGGCGAATATCCGCGGAACGAGCGGCTGTTTGACGTCTTTTCGGTTCGCCTTCTCCCCTCCGATCAGCACGGCGGCAATTCCGTCCGCAAACAGGGAGGTTCCGATTAAGTTGCTTTTTGACTTGTCCTCCGGCTGAAATGTTAAGCTGCAAAGCTCAGCCGCGATGACAAGCACGTAAGCTTCGGGATAGGCGCGGCAGTATTCGTACGCCCTGGACAGGCCGGCCGCCCCGCCTGCGCATCCTAGTCCCCAGATCGGAATCCGTTTTGTTTTTGAAGAAAACGGAAGCTGATTCATCACTTTCACTTCAATGCTCGGTGTCGAAAGCCCGGTGCTGGAAATAAAAAAGATCGCATCCACTTTTTCATATGGAATCGGGTTTGTTAAACATCCCGGGTTTGTCAAACAATCAACCGCCGCATCCACACTGTGCTTAACGGTTTCTTCCGTATACAGCCGGTTTTTTTCTGAAAAACCCCGTGCCGTTTTATACCATTCAATCGGCCGGACAAACTGTCTTGATTCAATTTCGCCGTTTTGAAAAGCTTTTAACAGCCGGTCAATATCCTTAAATGAATTGGCAAACATCCCTCTCGCAAAATCCGCCGCCGTTTCTTGCGAGACATGATATTCCGGAATGCTGGTTCCGACCGATAACACATATGCCATGCCCATCACCTCTTCACATAAAGGTTTCCGCTTTTTTCCTGAATGTATGCATAAGTTTGAACCGAGGATTTCACTGACATGCCATTTTAATTTAAAATTGACCCTTTTGAATGATAAGCCGTTCGACTATACTTGACCCATTCATGAAAAAAGGTTGTGATTGGGATGCTGACACCTGTAATTCTTAAAGGGTCACTCGTTCAGTTAGAGCCGCTGGCGATTGATCACTCTCAGGCACTTTGCGAAGCAGCTTCAGAAAATAGGACGACTTATGGTTACACCCATGTTCCTGACGGCATCGAAGAAACAAAGCGTTATATTGAGCGTGCGCTTTCCGATTATGAAAAAGGAATTGCATTGCCTTTTGCAGTACGGAGCCTTGAAACAGACCGAATCGTCGGAAGCACGAGATTTATGGATGTGGAGGTGTTTACGCGGCCGGCGGAGGCAGCTCCGGAAGTGTGTGAGGTCGGCAGCACGTGGTATGCCTCTTCCGTACAGCGGACCGGTGTCAATACGGAGTGTAAACTTTTGATGCTGACCCATGCGTTTGACGTGTGGCAGGCTGTCAGAGTGACGCTGAAAACCGACGTTCGCAATCAGCGCTCACGGACTGCGATTTTGAGGATCGGTGCCCAATTTGAAGGAATCCGCCGCGCGCATATTCGGGCTGTCGACGGCGGCCTCAGAGATACCGCCTACTACTCCATCCTTCGGGAGGAATGGCCTTATATCCGGCAAAACCTTTCTGACCGGCTCGGAGCATATAACTGAAAAACCTGCCGTTATACGGCAGGTTTTTTACATATTCGGATCATAGACGTATAAATTGAGATCGATCCGTCCATCTGACGTGACCTCTACCCCCTCAGCCTCAAGGGACAGCTTCTGTACAGAAAACATCTCTTCATCTTTCAATCCGATTTCCCCCTTCGCATTGATGACCCTGTGCCAAGGGAGACGATGCTTTTTACTCATGGAGTGAAGAATCCTCACAACCTGCCTCGCTCCCCGCGGACTTCCCGCAAGACCGGCAATTTGCCCATACGTCATCACTTTTCCTTCAGGTATCTGTTTAATAATGGCTAACGCCCGCTCCGTAAATGTCATGCAACCCCTCATTTCGACTAAAAATGATTTCCCTAGTATCATACAACGTTTTGACGTCATATGATGATGCCTTACTTCGGAGACCTAAAATAAGATGGTACGAGTTAATGGAACTCAAAGGGGAAAATACTTCCTTATGTTCACAAAAAGTTAACATAAGTTTATATGGACAAATTTTACATGCAGTTATATAATACAGTTGTATCAAATAAAAAAAGGGAGTGTTTTAAATGAAATTTAAAAAAGTTTTAACCGGTTCAGCTCTATCACTTGCTTTACTTGTTTCTGCTGCTCCAGCTTTTGCAGCAAGCCCGACTGCAGATGGCGGGAGTCATAAAACTGCAGCTCCTCAGGCTGTGTTAAAAACGATATATATCAAAGCTAATACACGTGGAGAACTTCTTAATGTAACAGTATTTGCCGGAGTTAAATACTATTTAAAAGATGCCAAGCAGAACAGTGATGGCACATGGACTGGTGAATACCAAGGTTGGTTTTAAGATTATCTAAGGGATAAGAGATTTTTCTCTTATCCCTTTTTTCATAGTTGTTTTCCCTACTAACCTCTTAAAAACCATGATCAACGAAAAGCGTCATGCGGCGAGCCCAAGCAACCGTATTTCAAGCTCTGTCTCAGCAGCAGACCGTTGTTCCTCATTGCATTTTAGTAAGATGTCTCAGTATGCATCCTTTTTTGTTCCCAACCTTGCTGCTTTTCCTAGGACTTAATTGTGTTAATTGACAACTCGTATTTCTTGGCAAGGTTCTTCTATTTTATGCCTTACGCACTCCTTATACTCCTTGGTGTGCTTTTCAGCTATCAATATTCACCGCCGCCCCTTGTATTGGAGATTCCAAAATGAATTCACCCTAGCAGAATAGTTTCTCTAGGTTAGGAAAACACCTAAAATGAATAAAATTAAATGTAAGGGCAATAATTCTTCGTGAGCAAGTACCCCATAAAACCTCTTACTTGCTCTTTTATTTTTGATAAAACACAATCCAGGGTGATAACATGAGATTTGCTTGGGAAGAATTAATTATAATTGCATTCGGAAAGATTTTACTGAGAATTTCAGGGAGAAAATCCATTGCACAAATGACCATCGCACAGACAATGGTGATGATTTCAATCGGTACGATTATCGTTCATCCCATTTTAGAAACTAGTTTATTAAAAACATTAATTGATGCGTCTATCCTTTTTAGTGCTTTGATTTTGATGGAATGGATTCAAGTAAAAGTAAACTGGATTGAATTTTTTTAACCGGAAAATCTAAATTCGTTATAGAAGACGGCCAACTTAATATAGAAAACTTAAAGAAGTTGAGATTGACAGCAGATCAACTCGAAATGCGTTTAAGGCTTCTTGGCATTTCAAATATAAACACAATTAAATATGCCACTTTAGAAGCTAATGGACAATTAGGCTACGAATTAAAAGATGACTATAAGCCTTTAACCATCAAAGATCTTAAAAATGTGATCGATCCAAAATTCCTTAACAAAGAGCCTCAACCAGAAAAAGATGATCAAGCCAATATATTCGAGGAAATCAAAAGACACCAGACTCAGCACAAGCCGAAAAATCTTGAATGATTCGCATATACGAACAAAAAAGCATCTGCTTTAGATGCTTTTTTTTCAATCGCTATTGCTAATAAAAACAAAGTGATGAACAATTAAAAAATGCCCTCCTATTGGAGAAGCCGCCCGCCCATCAGTGAATTTTAATAAAATCATTGATTAATTGATCAGTCGTTAATATTGTGGCAAATTCATCATGCAATGTAGCCAGAGATATATTGTGAATAGCTGCCGCATCATAATATGTACCATGTTGGTCTCTCATACCGAAGGCTGCTGTTGCATCTGAAATGAGATATGTATCAAATCCTAGGTTCCCGCTCATTCTTGCAGTTGTTGATACACAGTGAGGCGTAGTCAAACCAGTTATTACGACAGTTGTTATACCATTTGATGTTAAGAACTCTTCCAGATTAGTACCAATAAAGCTGCTGTTTACTTTCTTCGTTATGATGACTTCTTCATCTATAGGCTTAACGATTTCCTTTATCGCAACTCCCTCACTTTTCGGATAAAATAAAGAACCCGGTTTATCAGAAATGTGTTGGATGTATATGACTGTCCATCCTTTTTCTCTCCATAATTTCAGTATTCTGCTGATATTTTCTTCTGCCTTTACGTTATTTCGTTCTCCCCATTTTTTATCATCGAAAGCTTTTTGTACATCCACAATGATTAAAGCTTTTTTCTTTTCTTTCACAAGATAACCCCCTGCATGAAAATTTGGTATTGATTATAATATTTTAAATAAAGTTTTTACTTTTGTACAATTGTTTCAGTGTTAAATTTCATATCTCACCTTCCCCGTTGGAAAAGCATTGAAATATCTAAAGCAAGCACTCACTCAAAAGCTGCAGATCACTAGAGGCCAGCAATATTCAACTCTTTTTCTCTATATACTTATCAATATCCTGAAATAAGCCGCAACAGTGAATGAAAGGATTGCCCCTAACTAAATTCACGCTCACAAAATATTAACAAAAAAATCCTTGGTTATTTTTGTATTGTATGTAATAATACAAGTGTACCAAAAAAACAAAGGAGTGTTAAAAATGAAATTAAAAAAAGTTTTAACTGGTTCTGCCTTGTCTCTCGCTTTACTCGTATTCGCTGCCCCTGCTTTTGCATCTAGCCCTGGCAATACAAATAGCGACTCAACTCAAACAAAAATTTCGACACAAGCGACCAAAGATTCTTTTACAATGGATTACCTTCATAGATGGGATATCCCAAATACAACTGTTAAGAATGGTGTTACATATTACCTTAAGAAAGTAGAGATAATCGAAGGGTTCTATCGCGCAACTTTTGAAGGATGGATTAATTAAAAGAAGGGGTTTTCCCTTCTTTTACTCTCTTTTGTAAGAATTCGTGCACAAACACTCCCCCTCAGCGCTCACTCTGCAGTTACACTTCGGGCATCAGGCATTTCATTGCATGTCTAAACCAAGTTTCGTGTCATCACAGTCCGAACAATGATATTCGTTTATGATATAATCCCTCCATTCTCCTTTTTTCCCTTACATTTGGTCATATGTTCATGTACATATAGTTCGGGACGGTTTTTCGGCGAAATAAGGCGTATGCCTCATCACTCAATTTGTTTCTTTTCAAACAATGAAACTAAGAAAAAAAGAGAATGCCTCGCAAAAAGTTCAGCAACTTTCGGAAGCATCCTCGATCTGGATAAAATAAGATGTTATTTTAAAGAAAAACGGATAACTAACCCTCTTGAACCCTTGTCACATCAAGGGTTTTTTTCGTTTTAGGAATCATATTATAAACAATATTCAAAAGGACAGCGGTAAAACTGCCGGCGACGATTCCGTTTGTGGTCAAAAGATTTAAGTAAGACGGCAGGTGCTTAAACATATCAGGAACGACGGTTACGCCGAGTCCCAATCCGACGGAACACGCGACGATCAGAAGATTTTCCTGCTTTTTGAAGTCAATTTGGCTGAGCATTTTAATGCCGTAGGAAATGACCATGCCGAACATGGCCACCATCGCTCCGCCCAGTACCGAAGATGGGATGATAGTCGTGAAAGCTGCGATTTTCGGAAAAAGGCCGAAAACCATTAAAAGTCCGCCCGTAACAACGATGACCGCGTTTTTCTTAATTCCCGTCAGCTGCACGAGGCCGACGTTTTGGGAATAGGCCGTGTACGGAAATGCGTTGAAAATGCCGCTGATGAATACCGCAAGGCCTTCCGCGCGGTAGCCTTTTGCTAAATCACGTTCAGACAGGCGCCGGTTTGTCAGATCACCTAAAGCGAAATAGACGCCGGTTGATTCCACAAGGCTGACAATGGCAACGATGGACATCGTAATAATCGGTGCCGCATGAAATGTCGGCGTCCCAAAGTAAAACGGTTTAATCATTTGAATTGCGTCAGCGTTCGCCACATTGTCAAATTGCACTTTGCCCATAAAATAAGCAATGGCCGTCCCGATGACAATGCCGATTAAAATCGAAATGGATTTCAAAAATCCTTTTGTAAACCGATAAAGCAGCACGATGATGACAAGCACCGTAAATCCGAGGGCAAGGTTAGCCGGATCACCGAAATCCTTGCTGCCTTCCCCGCCGGCAATATGATTCATTGCAACCGGCATCAAGGTCATCCCGATAATCGTTACGACAGATCCGGTTACAACGGGCGGAAAAAAAGCGACGAGCTTGCCGAAGAAAAAAGACAGCAGAATGACAAGCAGACCCGATGCCAAAATGCTTCCGTAAATGGCAGAAATCCCGTACTCCTTGCCGATGGAAATAATCGGAGCCACCGCGGTGAACGTACAGCCGAGCACAACGGGCAGGCCGATGCCGAAATATTTATTTCTCCACACTTGAAGCAGCGTTGCCGCCCCGCACATAAAAATGTCAATTGAAACGAGGTATGTCAGCTGTTCTGCATTCAGTCCCAGCGCCGCTCCTACAATTAAGGGAACGACAACGGCGCCGGCATACATGGCAAGGACATGCTGGATACCGAGGGAAAGAGTTTTGGCATAGCTGTTTTTCATGAACGGACCTCCTGTACAAATGTCACTTTTCCGTCTTTAAGCGATTGAATTCTCGCCAGTGATTCGACACGGCATCCTTTTTTCACCAGTCCGTCTCTTCCCGGCTGAAATGACTTTTCAATGACAATGCCGATCCCGCAAACTGCTGCGCCTGCTTGTTTTACGATGGATAAAAGCCCTTCTGCCGCCTGTCCGTTCGCTAAAAAGTCGTCAATGATTAACACGCGGTCATCTTTAGAAAGATGACTGCCTGAGACGGCAATCTGACTTTCTGTTTTTTTCGTAAAAGAATAAACGGACGCCGTCAGCAGATCATCCGTTAACGTGAGAGACTTCCTTTTTCTCGCAAAAATGACGGGAACGCCGAGTTCAAGGCCGGCCATCACCGCAGGCGCAATGCCCGAAGATTCAATTGTGACGATTTTTGTGATACCGTCTTTTTCAAAACGGCGCGCAAATTCCCGGCCGATCTTCTGCATAAGAACCGGATCAATTTGATGGTTTAAAAAAGAATCCACTTTCAGCACTTGGTCAGAAAGAACGATTCCGTCTTCTTCTATTTTTCGTTTTAATGCTTCCACAATGATTACCCCCGCTTATAGAAAATAAAAAAGCATTGCCCGCTCTCAATAAAAAGAGCAAGCAATGCCGAATGTCTACACGTAACGGCCGAATAAAAGCCGTTCCATTGCTCACTCATAGTCGGACATTTACGGTGACCGGTAGAAACTTGCGTGCCATATCCACGCGATTATATGAGTGTTCATATGATATTAATCAAATTATAACAAGACCCGCTTATTTTGCATAGAGAAATTTAAACAATTACGAACTTTTTCCAGAGAATCCGCCTTCATTATTCGTCTTTTAGAAAAACACCCGGTATACACCGGGTGTTTCGTTTATAGAAATAAATTCGAATATTTGCCGACAAGATACTCAATGAGGTATTGAACGTTCAGCTCTTCTCCCGTTGCATCTTTAATAATGTCAAGCGGCAGCTTGCGTCTTCCGTGCTGATGAACCTTTTCTGTCAGCCATTGTTTGATCGGCTCAAAATCGCCCCGTTCGATTAATTGATCAAATTCAGGCAGATCGTCAAGCATGGTATTCTTCAGCTGAGCCGCATACATATATCCGAGCGCATAGGAAGGGAAATAACCGAAATCTCCGCCAGCCCAATGAACGTCCTGCAAAATACCTTTTGCATCAGATGGCGGCGTAATGCCTAAATAATCATGATATTTTTGATTCCACAATGCAGGCAGTTCCTCCACTGACACTTCATTACTGAAAATCGCTTTTTCAATTTCATAACGGATAATAATGTGAAGCGGGTACGTCAGCTCATCCGCTTCAATTCGGATAAAGGAGGGTTTCGCCTCGTTGACGGCGCGTACAAAATCCTCTCTTTTTACATCTTGAAATTGATCAGGCGAAGCCTCAATCATTTTTTCATAATATGCGGTCCAGAAATGTTGATTTCTGCCGATAAAATTTTCATAAAATAACGATTGGGATTCATGAATTCCCATGGATGCACCGTCAGATAAATTTGTCCCGCTCAGCGCTTCGTCAATATTCTGCTCGTAGATTGCATGCCCGCATTCATGAATCGTTCCGAAAATCGCGGTGCGGAAATCGTTTTCGTCATATCTGGTCGTCACCCGCACATCGCCGCGGTTGATTGTCGTCATAAACGGATGCACCGTCTCATCCAGGCGGCCGCCGTCAAACTCATACCCGAGTTCTTTTAAGAAGTACAAGGAGAGATCTCTTTGTTTTTCTTTCGGAAACGTTTTTGTTATAAAGGCAGTGTCCGGTTTATTGCCGGATGCCGTCACTTTTTTGACTAAGGGAATGATCGCTTCCTTCAATTCAGAAAACAGCTGATCCAGCACCTTTACCGTAACACCCGGTTCGAAAATATCGAGCAATGCGTTGTACGGATGATCCTCATAGCCCCAATAAGAAATAAACCGCTTATTAAAATCAATCAGCTTCTCAAGGTAAGGAGCAAACATGGAGAAATCGGAGGCCGCCCTTGCTTCCTCCCAAGCCGTTTCAGCTTTTGATGTCAAAATGACGTATTCTTTATACTCTTCTTCAGGAATTTTTTTATTTTGGTCATAATCTTTTTTTGCCAGTTCCGCCGCTTTCACTGTATCTTCAGAGAGCTCTTTTGCATGCGCGAGAAGGATGTCAATCAGCTCTTTCATCCGGTCGGATGTCTGGATTTGAAAAACGTCAGCCGACAGCTGTCCGATGCTTTCCGCACGGTCATCGGAGCCTTTTTTCGGGGCTCCCGTCCTTGAATCCCAATGCATAAGCGCAATGGCTTCTTCATAATGGGATACTCTTTTTAACAGATCAAAAAACTCTTTTTCATATGTATGTATATCCATATCCGTTCCCTCCCTTTTCACTATCAATTACAGGCTAATGGAACGCTGTGATAAAGTCAACTTGTTGGTTTTCCAGAATTTAAAAAAGCCGCAGGATAAAAATCCTGCAGCATTTGTTTTTATACGATTTTCGGTGTAACAGGCAAGACCTTTTTGATCTCGGACAAGACCCGTTCACTTTCTCCGCCCGCATAAATAGATATGGTTCCGCTGTCCTGATTGGAGCGGATCAGGCGGCCGATTCCCTGCCGGACTCTCAGCAGCATGTACGGCAGATCAACCTCTTCAAATGGATCTTTTTTCGCCCCGTTCCGCTTTGCGGTAAACACGGGGTCATGAGGCGGATACGGCAATGCCCAAATGGTCACATTTCGAAGCGAGTCACCCGGAATGTCAAGACCTTCCCATAAGTGGACGGAACAAAGCACGGATTTTTCATCCCGCTGGAATTTTTCGACCAGATTACTGATCTCTTCGTCACCTTCGTAATATATCGGATACGGCAGCTCCCATGCGGCAGCCTGTTCTTTAAATTCCTTCATGTCTTCAAAGGAAGGGAAAAGAACGAGGGTGCGGCCTTCATTCTCCTTAATCGTATCAATCGTCCGGGCTGTTTTCTGCTCAGACGTCATATCACCGTGAAGAGAAACTGACATTTGCTCCTCGTAATCGTACGGTGACTCAACAGTAAATGATAAAGGATCGCGGATTCCGAGACTGTCTGCAATATAATCAAATGAACCGCCCTCAGAAAGAGTGGCTGATGAGAAAATATAAGGGATCTTTTTAGAGAAGACCTTTTCTCCAAGCACTTCGGCTACAGTTCTCGGCATAACGACAAATGTTGAGTCCGTATCCTGCGTTTCAAGCCAGCTGATGGCGTCCTTTTGATACAGTGAAAGGGAATATGCCATTTGTTCGACGTATTCTTCTACGACTGACAGCTCGTACTTATCGATCGTATACATTTCCGATTCAAATACGAGCGCTTCGCCGATTTTATCGAGCAGACGGCACAGTTCATCAGCTGCACGCTTCACGCGCTGGTCGTTTTGGATGTCCAATCGGTGAGAGCCGGCGATTTCCTTCGATTCCTCTGAAAGCACGTAGAAAAACTCATCGTTTGCAGCAAGGGAATCTTCAATCAGTTCGGCAAATTCTTCTCTGATGTCATTTTGAAGCAGGCGCTCTAAAAACAGCTCAAGCGTCGATTGCTTTACGCGATAGGTTAACGCTTTTTGCGCGGCGAATTCCAGAAGATGCCCTTCATCAAACACGACGGCGCTGTGATCCGGCAAAAGCGGCAGCTGCCCTTCCCTCTTGCGTGATTCTTCCGTCCATACATGTTCCATGTAAAAATCATGGGAGCAAACGATCAGGTCCGTTGATTTTCTGTAATGATCTCTTGAAAGGGTTAAACCGCATCTATGTCTCATATCACATGTTAAACAATCCTGGAAGGAATCATAGCTTACGCTTGACCACTCTTCATTCGTCAGATCAGCGTACTGCTTGCGGTCTCCGTACGGATAAAAGCGCTGCATCGCTTGTGACTCGTGCACGAATGAAGGCAGCGACTCATAAAGATCCAGCCACTTTTCATCATCAGAACGCTGCATCGTTTTTTCAAGCTTTTTCAGACACAGGTACTGCTCGTGGGATTTTGACAGCCGAGTATCAATCTGTAAATCCAAATGCTCTGTCAGCTTGGAAATGTCGCCTTCTTTTTTGACAAGCTGTTCAATTAACGTTTCATCGGCGCATGCAATAATCGCCGGTTTCCCCGTATATCTGGCATAGCTGATGGCAAACAGCAGATACACCAGCGTTTTCCCCGTACCGACTCCTGCCTCAGCGAACATGACCTTTTTTTCTTTAAATGCCCGTTCAAGCTGAAACGCCATAAATACCTGTTCATCCCGAAGGTCAAAGCCTTTTTCGGGAAGGATATCGTAAAACACGTCACCAATCCAATTGTTCAATTCTTCGTAAAAATTCTTTTCTTTTGTTAAAGCAAAAGGCAAACGTGATGTTGTCACCCAACTCCAACCCCTAACTATTCGGCATTCAGACCATCTATAATATCATTTAACCCTTTTCAATACAACAAAAAAACTTGGCCGCGCCAAGTTTTTTGATTTTTATTTCCGATTAAAGATATGCGAACATAAAAACGGATGGTCTGTTGAATGTGTATGTTTTACTGCATTTTCAAGATCTTCCTGTGCGTGAGTCATGGCGGAAGGATCGAACTCCGCTCCAACTTCCTGCAGCTGGGAAGAAGTTGCGGCCAGCGCCTTTTGTATCTTACTGAAGTGCTCGCTGTTCAGCATAAAATAGATCACCTCTCAAATAGAAATAATCATCATTCTATGCCGATGCTTCACTTTCTATACATGCTTCCTGAATGATTGGCACATGACCTGCACAAACTACAACAGATATTCGATCGAATATCCATCTTCACAAATTTATTCTATCCGGGAGTGATGGTTACATGAGTTATAAAGATCGATTAGATCAGCATTCTGAATTGTTTCATCACAATTGGACGCGGCCGAAACGCTCTAAATCGCAGGTGAACGGCCACACCGAAATGTCCCAGACCAACATTATTTTACGGAGCAATGCAAAAGCGCACCGCTGGTAATGGCAGAATAAATGTAAAGATGCCGGAGAAGACGCTGTTTCAGGCGTCTTCTCTTTGTTGCGGCTTTTTCCGCTGCGGCCTCACTTTAGCCCAGTACTGATAATAATCCGTTTTGATAAAACCGTTAAAGAGCTTGCGCTTTTTTGTCGCTTTTCTTCCGTAAACCTCTTCAAATTGTTCATTTGACGTTAACATGTAGATAGACCATGTATCAAGAGATTCAAATGCCCGGCCCATTTCTTTATACATCCGCTCGACTTCCTTTTTTTCGCCAAGCCGTTCGCCGTACGGAGGGTTTCCGACGATTACGCCGAATTCGAGTTTCGTCGTAAAATCCTGCACCCGCATTTGCTTGCATTCAATCAGGTCTCCAAGCCCCGCTTCTTCCGCGTTTTCTTTGGCGATGTTGACCATCCGGTGATCCACGTCACTGGCAAAAATCTGCAGCGGCTGATCATAATTCGCCTTTTCTTCCGCTTCAAGACGCGCTTTGTCCCACAGTTCTTTTCCGATCCATTCCCAGTCTTCCGAAACAAAATCACGATTAAATCCGGGAGCAATGTTTTGCCCGATTAAGGCGGCTTCAATCGCGATCGTGCCGGAACCGCAGAACGGATCGACGAACGGACGGTCAGGCGTCCAGTTGGTTAACAGAACTAAAGCGGCAGCGAGCGTTTCTTTTATCGGGGCTCCGCCCTGGTCAACCCTGTATCCCCGTTTATGAAGGCCTGTTCCCGATGAATCCAGCGTGATGACAGCTTTATCTTTTAAAAGCGAAATCTCCACCTTGTACTCGGGACCTGTTTCTTCAATCCATTCATTTTGTTTTCTTGATTGCAGTTTCAGCTTTTCCGCTATCGCCTTTTTGACGATCCTCTGGCAGTCAGGCACACTGGCAAGCACTGATTTCACGGACTTTCCGATAACGGGAAATTTTGCGTTTTCCGGAATGTATGCGCGCCAGTCAATCGCTTTTGTTTTTTCAAACAGCTCATCAAACGTTTTTGCCTGAAACTCGGCGACCTGTACTTTGATGCGGTCAGCCGTCCGCAGCCATAAGTTAGCGCGGCAGATCGCGAGCGCGTCCCCTTCAAATATGACTTTTCCGTTGTCTACTTTGCATTCATAGCCTAAATCACGCACTTCTTTGGCGACAATCGCTTCAATTCCCATCGGCGCCGTCGCGATTAGTGTGTACTTCTTCATCGTATCACCCTGTCTCTTTTCAGCTTTCATTTCATTCAAGATAAAAGCTCCCCTTTAAAGGAGAGCTCTAATTTGTCATATCAATAAATGTTTAACGTTCTGTAAGCCATGTTTTGTTCCATCGTACTGCAATCGGCTCATCACCTCGTACTCAGGCGGCAATCATCTATCTACAGAAAGCATTCTGTCCTTCTATCTGTTCAGTTCCTTCAAGAAGGTTCCCCTACCAAAATTTGGGTTTCTCGCTCGAGGGGTTTACCGCGTTCCACTCTCAACATTTCTGATGAGACTTCGTCACTGTGGCACTTTCAAGGATACTCAGCCATATCCGGAGACTTAGGCTTTTTTCCTGCCGTCAGCCTATCAAGACTGCCCTAGCTTATTTCTTCGCTAGGCACGAACACTACGGGCATCTCAGCACCGTGCGAGCATGGACTTTCCTCTACAGATTCAAAGATCTGCAGCGATTACCCGAACGTTAAGAACACTTGTTCATTATAAAGCAACTTGTCTCATTTGACAAGTGCATCTGTCTTATTCGTCGTAAAGCTTGCTGCCGAATACATGTTTCTCAAGGTTGGACAGCCTTTTCAGAATGTCAAAGTTGGTCGTATTCGACTGCACCGGCTGTTTTTTGCTTGCTTCTTCAAGCTGTTTTTTCAGCTGCAGATTTTCCTGCTGAAGTTCTTCAATTTCTTGATGGAAGGTTTCATAATCCTTAATAATCATATCTAAAAATTTGTCAACGTCTTCTTGTCTGTAACCTCTAACGCCTGTTTTAAATTCTTTTTCCAAAATGTCTTTCGCAGAAAGCTTTACTTTATCAGCAAGCATCTTTTTCACCTCGTATCGTGAATCATCATGTTATATTTTATTCAGAAACACGTCCCGTTGTCAAATGTTCTCTGACATGTTATGTAAAGAAGTCTTCTTCTTCAACGGCAGCCCGGAGATCGTCCATCGTAATCGAATAAATCGGATAACCGTCTTTTTCACGGCGTTTTTCCGCCTGCTGCAGCATATATTTCGGCGATCCTTCCATTTCAGGATCATATAAAAGCAAAAGCGCATCTGACTTTTCAATAAAAAACGCGTTTTTCTGCCGGAATTGAAGCGGGCTTTCATATGGCCGATGCGTCAGGCTCTCTTCATAATCTGCCTGTGCAAGCACAGATTCATACATTTCTTTATTCGGTTCCTTCCACTTTTCTTCCTGGCCGTAGAACGGCGTGATTACAGCAACCTTTAATTCCGGATACTCTTCCCTGAGATCGTACGCCGTTTCTGCCGCCCATAGTTCCGTCCCCAGCTGTCCCGATATGAGAATCCATTCTAAGCCTTCGTCAAGAAAGCTTCTGAGTCTGGCTTCTATCGCCTTTTTTATATAAACAAGCGCCCGGTCATCATGTTTAAAGATACCGAGTTCAAACGGCTTGTACCCCGTTACGGCTAATACTTTCAATTGATCACCTGCTTTAAAAAATGGGGCTCCCATCGGGCCCCATTTTGATTTGCTGATATCCTTACCGACCATGCTTAAACGTTCAATACTAATGATCGCAGCAAGGGCTTCCGCACTGAAAATGCTGGTGAGTTGTCGGGTCAACATTTGAAAAAGTGTGCGGAAAGTAATGAACGTGCTCAAAGTTGTGGTGATTTACGTTAGTTGTATGTTGCGGATGAATATGCGGCACAACCGTGTTAGTAAAACAATGGTGTTCACAGCAATTAGTCGGATGAACAATCGGCGGCATTACGTTTGGTCTGCAGCAATGATGATGATGATGGAACATGCTAAATCCCCTCTCCATTAACTTTTATTACACTGTTAGGTTATGAAGATAAGCGGGTGCATGTTCTAATTCAATCACCCAATTTAGAAGTGCATCAGCAGACTGTCTTTAAAATTCGAAAATACAAACGCAATCAAAAAAACCACGACAAAGAACAAGTAAAAAACACCTTTATACATACCAACTCTCCCCTATAAATAACTAACGCTATTTTACAGGATGCGGCACCATTCTACAACAAAATCGATGCTGATTCAGAAAAAAATATTTTTGGCGAAACAGCTCGGCTTTTGCGCTTTCCCGGGCAATATTTCAAGAGGAATATTTCCTCTTCAGCCGGGCAATTCTTACATGGAGTTTCTCAGCTTCTTTTTCCGATATTTCCCCGTCTTTTGCGGCCAGCTGCGCGGCCTGCAGAGCTTTTTTGAAATCTTTTGCATGATGCTCAAAATAGATCGCCAGCTCAACCGCTGATTGATGTCTGCATATGTGAAGATCTGAGCCCGTCAGTTTCTCCCAAAGGGGCACGGCGTCTTGCCTGCGGTTTTGTTTTTTATAAAGCATTGCTAAATCAAAAAGGGCCCGATCCGAATCTTCAAAGGCTTTGCCTTGCAGCGCTTCCAGCTGTGAAACAGCCCGATCGGTTTCTTTATGGGCGATAAACCACTTCGCCATGGCGTAGGCTTCCTGATGTTCCGACGTCTGATCAGCGGATGCAAAAATCTTTTTTGACATATGGATGTATAGAGCAATAAGGGAGAGCACGTCTTGTTCATTATGCAGGAGCACTCCCTTTAAAAGATCGGGATCCTCCGCCTTTAAAAATTGGAAATACAGCATCGGCGCCAAATACCCGGGCGTGTCTTCGTCCCTTTTAAAGGCAAGCTCTTCATTTTCAACCGCCGAAAGCGATACACGCTCCAGTTTATGTTTCCAAAGCCGTCTCGCCCCGTGCAGAAGATCAAAGTGGCCGAATTCAGGAAGTTTCGGAAGTCTGTCCCGCAGCAATGTGTGTCTTGTTTTGACCTGAGGCCAATCAAAGGCTTTGCCGTTATACGTAACAAGGGACGTAATGTCAACCTCACTTAAAAAGCTTTGGTAAAGAGCCGCCTCGTTCCCCGGCTTGGGAAGCAGATGCTGTTTGACTGTGACACGGTCTTCATATACCCTCGCATGACCGAGCAAAAAAATCATATTGCCGGCCCCGCCGCCAAGTCCGGTCGTTTCAGTATCAAAGAAAAACAGCTGGCTCTTTTCGTATCCTTCGGCTGATAAAGTATGCGTCAAACCGCCTTTATTCCATAACGCCATGACGTCATCAAGTTCACTGAAGCTGTACCGTCCGTGGCGGTGCGAAAGCGGATAAACGGTTTCGCGGATAAGACAGTATTCATCTTCAAAGAAGAAAGGTTTAACTCCGAATGCCTCCCATTCTTCTTTAAACGGGACTTCAATATCCGGGTCCGAAAGCGAAGAAGCAGCAGGCTTTATTTCAGCTTCCGGAATATTCAGGTGGTTTTTCATCCGCTTTAATTTATTTTTCAAGGACATCTTTCGTCCCCCTTTTCTTTTACACGTAATTCAAGAGCCGGAGAATCGCTTTTTTTGCATCTATTCCCTCTATTTCGGAGCCGATGCAGGAAGGACATCCGTCTTGACATGGACATTGTCTGATCAGACGCATAGCCCCTTCATTGATTTCATCAAATCGTTTATATACTTCATCAGCAAGTCCGATTCCGCCCGGATAATGATCATACAGAAAGATTGTCGGCAGTCCCGTATGAGCCGCTTTGATCTGCGGCACGACATGCACGTCATTTCGGTCGCACATGACGTATACAGGCACGATATGCTGCAGGACGTGAGCAATGCCTAAAAGCAGCTGCTCAAGCGTTTTTTCGCCGATCTCAGAATCCGTCTCTTTTAATTCAAGCCAGGCTGCACTTGTATGCAGCTCTTCTTCAGGAAGATGAATCGGTCCTGATCCTATATTTTCAAATGTCGTCATTTTTATTTTTTTAAATATCGTCGGAAGGGCATTCACGGTCACGTCCCCGAAATGGATGGCCGTTTTCCTTCTGCTGTCCGTTCTGTCGATTTCCAGCACTTTCAGCTGCACCGCTAAATTGGCATCCGTATAATATTCGACATCGACTTTTCGCACGTATGCTTTTTTGTGCTCCCAATCAAGCTTTTCAACCTGATACTGCACCCCTTCATGAAGATAAATCGCTTCATCGTGAAGAAGCGTCATCGCGCTGAAGCGGTCCATTTCTCCGATAATTTTCACATCGGCCGTCTCTGATTGGTCCACGATGACCACGTTTTCCTGCGAGGCCGAACGAAGACTGATGTTTGAAGCGGGAAATGAATCGCTCGCCCAGTGATATCGTTCACGATTTTCATGAAGCACCCCTTCTTCTTCTAAATACTCGAGAATGTCTTTTGCCTCATTTTCTCCGAATGTTTCCTCGGCTCTGAAAGGCAGCTCATACGCCGCGCATTTCAGATGATCGACCAGTATAATGAGGTTATCAGGATTAATCCGTGCAGATTCAGGCGAGCGTTTAAAGAAATAATCAGGGTGGCGCACAATATATTGGTCAATCGGATCAGAGTTCGCGACCATCACAATCAGCGCCTCCCCCTGCCGCCGTCCGGCCCGGCCCGCCTGCTGCCACGCGCTCGCAACACTGCCCGGGTATCCCGTCATCACGCAGACCTGAAGCTGGCCGATATCAACGCCGAGCTCCAGCGCATTTGTGCTGACAACACCGAGAATACTGCCGTCTCTTAATCCCCGCTCTATTTCTCTTCTTTCTTTCGGAAGATATCCGCCGCGATAGCCTCTGACAGACTTCGCGCCGATTTCTTTTTTTACGATTTCCTGAATGTGGCTTAAAATAATTTCAACCCTTACGCGGCTTCTTGCAAAAACAATCGTCTGGATCTTATTTTTCAGAAATGTTTTGGCTAGCTCGTTCACTTCCACGGTGGCGCTTTTCCGAATATGCAGCGGTTTATTCACAATCGGCGGATTGTAGAAAGCAAAGTGCTTTCTTCCGCTTGGAGCGCCGTTGTCGTCAATCAGCCTGACAGGATTTCCTGTCAGCTGCTCCGCCAATTCCCTCGGATTGGCGATTGTTGCGGATGTGCAGATAAATAACGGCGTGCTTCCGTAAAAGGCGCAGATTCTCATTAAGCGGCGGATGACGTTTGCCACATGGCTGCCGAATACGCCGCGATACGTATGTAATTCATCAATGACGATATATTTCAGGTTTTCAAACAGACTCACCCATTTTGTATGATGGGGAAGAATGGCTGAATGAAGCATATCGGGATTTGTAATCACAATGTGTCCGGCCTTTCTGACCTTCTGCCTGATGGCCGGAGAGGTATCGCCGTCGTAAGTAAAACTTTTGATGTCCATGCCCATCTCATCTATGATTTCGTTCAGTTCGCTTTTTTGATCCTGCGCAAGCGCCTTTGTCGGAAATAAATAAAGCGCGCGGCTTGTGGAATCTTCCGCAATAGACTGGAGAACCGGAAGATTATAGCACAAAGTTTTTCCGGAGGCCGTCGGTGTGACGGCCACGATGCTTTCTCCGTTTTGAACCGTCCGGAAAGCGGAGTATTGATGGGTAAAGAGCCGTTCGATTCCCCTCTTTTCGAGAGCCGCCCGGATCTTCGGGTCTACTTGATCGGGCATTGGCATGGTTTTGGCCTCCCGCGGTTCCTCTTCATGCCAATGCACAATATTTTCGTGATCTTTTAATTCCTGAATCAGTTCGCTCAGTGATTTTTTCTTCATCGTTCACACCTCTTTATGAGGTACAGTTTACCGAATATTTGTTTGCCTGGCTAGATGAAAATACTTTACAAGAAAAAAAGCAGGGAATCAGCCCCTGCCTACTTCATTTTTATTGTAAAAAGCTCTGTTTGTCCTTTTTTCGCTTCATTTGCGCCTGCAAATTGCAAAGGCTCCGCGGCATCGCCGTTCATAATGACCATAGGGATGACGGTGCTGCTTGCTTTTTCTTTTATTAAATCCAGATCGCAGGTTAAAAGCAGGTCGCCTGTCTTGATTTTGTCCCCTTCTTTTACGTGTGCTTCAAAGCCTTCTCCGTTCATGTTGACGGTATCCAAACCGACATGTATCAAAAGTTCCGCTCCGGAAAGGGTGCGGATGCCGACTGCGTGTTTTGTATGAAACAGCTGAATCACTTCTCCCTCAGCCGGTGAAACAATATCTCCGTTTGCAGGTTCGATGGCGATCCCGTCCCCCATCATTTTTTGTGAAAATACGGGATCCGGCACTGAAGCCAAATCCATCACCGCTCCGTCAGCCGGAGAAAAAATCACTTCCTCAGCCGGCTTTTTCCGGCTGTCTCCCAATCCGAATAATTTTTTCAGCAATGTGTTGTGCTCCCCTTCCTAAATGTGAGTCCGTTACCAGTTTATTCTCCACTATTTAACCATACTTTCTTTTTTCCTTCAATTCTTAACCATACGGGATAACAGCGCATAGTCTGTTGTAAAAAGGCGGTGATCCTATGGAACAAAATGAAGACGATAAACGTTATTTGGAAAGAAATGAAGACATCCTCAGCCATGCGATGGATCAATTTTTTCACTCAGGCCCCTTCTCAGAATTGATGCAGGGTTTTCAGCATCTTGTCAATTCTGCTTTTACTGAAGCACAAGTAACGATTGACGTCAGAGAAGAGCCCTCGGGCCTTGCGGTTGACATCAGCGTCCCTCCGACGTTCCGTGACGGGGATATGCTGGTGGAAACGAAAGGGTGCTACCTCCACGTAACAATCCGGCACGATCACAAGCAAGCCCATTCATCCCATGTGTCTTCAAGCATGACAAGAACCGTCGTCCTCCCTTATGAGGTGCGTGAAGAAGATATGGAAACATCCTGGAATGAGCAGACGCTTACCATCTTTTTACCTAAAAAATAAGCATGAATGATAGATATCATTCATGCTTTTTATTTAAAGATACTGGTAAATCCTTTCACCAGCGATCCGACCTGGTTTACGGCGCTTACCATCTGCCCCGTCGTATCTATCATTTTATTAAAGTCAAACTGTCCATTTGTCTTTTTAAACTGGGAGAGTATCCCTGAGAATTGGGAAGGCTGCTGCTGATTCGGTCTGGGAACGGGGTAAGGATTCACAAATCCCGGCGGCCCCCCGGGCATGCCTGCCTGAGGCGGGGCGGGAGTGTACGGCTGCTGCATATGACCGTATTCCTGATTCGGATAAAATTGCGGCGGAAACTGCCCTTGCTGATGATACGGCGGCTGCTGCAATGGCTGCTGTATTTGCTGCGGATACGGCTGCGGCTGTAATGGCTGCATCTGCTGCTGATTCGGCTGCTGCAGCGGCTGTATCTGCTGCGGATAGAAATATCCCGCCGGCTGCTGGTACATATTTTGATACGGCTGCGCTCTCCATTGCATATGACATTCCCCCTGTGCCTCTCGCTTAGTTTCTTCTATATATGTATGAATCCCGCCTTGGTTATGTGCTTTCGGAAAGCCTCATCTTTGTCAAATGCTGTCGAAAGTCTTAATTTTTTAAAAACAGAAAAAAGTCGAATCGTTATGTTAACATAATCTCAACATACATGAGAGGGGATGCACCATTATGAACGTATCATACTTAAGAAAACGTTTTGCAGAAGTGAAAAAATATGAAACAGATTGTGCAGATAAACTGATGGACTTTGCCAAGTTCCTCTATATTCAAGGCCATCTCACCGCAACCGAATTTCGTAACAGTATGAAGGTTCTCGAAGCAAGTGGAGCAGAAAACCCGGCGTATGAATAACATACCCGACCCCTTTATATAAAAGAAGGCAGCTGTTTCAGCTGCCTTCTTTTTCAATTTCATCTCTCAATATACGAAGCGTATATAAAACAGATTCAGTTAGATCCTTGTACCTTTTTTTATGAATATGATGAACATATGATTGGAGGATCAGCTCTCCGAAATTTTCTGAAACGGCCTGAATTTGGGCGTGATGAACGTATTTCGGACGGTTTTCCTGAATAAACGCAAGCGCTGCTTCAGTCCAAATCGCGCAAAGCCGGTCTTTTTTTTCAACATCGGGTTTAATCACATCAAAAAAATCATATGAACGGCCGGTTTCTTTTCCTTCCTGATATCTTCTGTCGGCTTCAAGAGCCGCCTCTATCATTTGTACTGTCAGTTCCAATAACGACTGTGTCTGCAAACGGACTCACCTCAGTACATATCGTACCAAAGTTTTCACATAAAATCAGCTGATCCGGCAGGCTCTCGGCAAATCCTTTTTACGACGGTCAGTCAAAAACAGATCATCAATACAAACATGAAGCTCGCGGACCTCTTCTTCAATGCGGGCAAGCCGGTCCTGCCTGATTTCTTCAGCTTCCGCCTGACAGGACTTAACTGCCTGTGTAAGCGTCTTTTCAGCGGCAGAAATCCGGACTTCGATATCAGAAAGCAGACGGAGAATATCAGCCTTACTCGTGTAAACAGACATTCATGTTCCTCCCTTTTGTCACTTGCGTCTCTCCTGATATAATTCTCGTTTTCATACCGCTCTCCTCCGCACCTGACAAAACTAGAAGCAGTTCGGCAAACAAACAGAGATTAACCTAAAAGACGGACTTTTCGACAAAAAAGTGCCGCAAACTTTGTATGAACCGGCACGTTAATGCAAACGATACAGTTGAGGAGGTGCCGTATGAAAACGAGACCGAAAAATGCAGGTAAACAGCAAAAAAACGAATCAAAAACGACTGATACGCTTGATAAAAAATTAGGCGGCCCAAACCGCCCTTCTACGTAAGACACCGCCCGAAACCGCAGCGAACGGTTTCGGGCTTTTTATTTTTTAAGCCACTCTTTAACCGCGAAAAGCGCGTGAAGCTCCCGCCTTTTCTGTAAATACCAGTCCGTCAGTTCAAGCTGTTTCGGCATTTTCTCCTGTAAAAAAGCCCCTTTCCTTAACCTTTTTTGAAACCAATCCGCCTTTTTGCCGTCTAATGAGTGGGCAACAATCGGATAAGTTGTCCTCAGCATCGGTGACGTTCTTTTTTTGATGCCGATCATTTTCTCCATATCAAAGCGCGAGCCGGTATGAGGAACGGTATCGAGAAAACGGTAAAAAGA
Source organism: Bacillus sp. 01N42_2 (assembly GCF_056399565.1). NCBI lineage: Bacteria > Bacillati > Bacillota > Bacilli > Caryophanales > Bacillaceae > Bacillus > Bacillus sp. 01N42_2. The sequence continues at coordinate 156,651 of NZ_JBFTRO010000004.1, forward strand.
AGCGTGAAGATCAGGACTGAACAAAAGACGGGCAAGCTGTTTTCCGAGCGTAATTCTTTCTTCTGTTTTTGAAAACCGTTTGACGGAAATTCCGTATAAACATCCGTCAAATGAGGGGAATATCACCGTGTTAAAGTGAAACCAATCACTTAAATAAAAAGGAATCGTACCAAAAACATTCTTTTTAAACGAAGGATTTTGTATAATAGGTGCTTGGATAGTGTTTTGTTCATTTATAATAAGAGCATACATGAGCCGTTCCGTATCTCCGTCACGCCAAAAGCGGAGCCATTCTTCCTGCATGAAAGCCGAGACGCGGAAATAAGGAAGATGACAGAAAAGAGGTTCGCCGATCTGTTTTGACCACTGGTAGATCAGAAGCTGAGGATAGGCATCAGAAAAAATCAGCCAATTCGCCCTTTCATACGAAAGGAAAAACCAGTTTTTCTGCCTGCTGTCAAGACCCTTCTGATAAAGGACGCCTCTTAAATCAGTCATCGACCAGCCCGCATTGCGGGACACAAAAGATGCCAAAAGCGGCCATTTGATTTCAGGATGGCGGTCATAATATGCTTTATAGGCATTTGTCCTAGAAATGTTATCGGCATTTTTTATTTTCGTCTCTTTTTCGATCTGATGAAGAATGGCGGTTACGGTCTGTCGTTTATGCACGTTCATTCACTTCCGTCACTATGAGTTTGATAAGGAGGATGGAAAAAGTGATTCGGTATCCGAATGGAAAAACTTTTCAGCCGAACAAAACGGTTTCATCCCAAAACAGCCAGAAACGGTCCCATTCATACAGTAATCGCGGCATGACCCTCGAAGACGACCTGAATGAAACGAATAAGTATTATCTGGCTAACCAAATTGCGGTCATTCACAAAAAGCCGACACCCGTCCAGATTGTAAACGTCCATTATCCGAAAAGAAGCGCCGCAGTCATTAAGGAGGCTTATTTTAAGCAGTCTTCGACAACCGATTACAATGGGATTTATAAAGGGCGCTACATTGATTTCGAAGCAAAAGAAACAAAAAACAAAACGGCATTTCCCCTGCAGAATTTTCATGACCATCAAATTGAGCACATGAAGCAGGTGGTCAGGCAAGACGGCATTTGTTTTGTTATTATATCCGCTTTCGAAAAGGTTTATTTCCTCGAGGCCGACAAGCTGTTTGTCTTTTGGGAGAGAAAGGAGAACAACGGCAGAAAGTCGATTCGCAAAGACGAATTAGAAGATGCTTCCTTTCCGATTTCCCTTGGATACTCACCGAGAATTGATTATATTAGTATTATTGAACAGCTTTATTTTTCGCAGGGACAGTAGACTGAGCGAAAGGTTGATTAACGAAAGGTTGAGATGTTATGTCAGATCAATTTAAGAGCCGTGAAGAACGCCGCAAGGCTAGGCAGACGAAAAGCCCCAAGTCTTCTTCACCGAAAAAAGGAAAGAAACAGCGTAAAGGCGGTTTATTCAAAAAGATTGTGCTGTCTTTGGTTATTCTGTTTGTCCTTGGCATAGTCGGCGGAGCCGCGGCATTTGCCGTTTTAGTTTCCGGTGCGCCGTCTTTGGACGAAGCCAAGCTGAAAACGCCTTACTCTTCAACAATTTACGATAAAAACGGCAAAGAAATCGCGGAAGTGGGCGGCGAAAAACGAACCTACGTCCCGATTAAAGATATACCCGATGTTGTGAAAGAAGCATTTATCGCAACAGAGGACGCCCGTTTTTATAAGCACCACGGAATAGACCCGATCCGGATCGGCGGCGCCTTGGTCGCCAACTTTACGGATGGTTTCGGTTCAGAGGGAGGAAGCACGATCACCCAGCAGGTTGTGAAAAACTCGCTTTTGACCCATCAGAAAACGATTAAACGGAAAGCACAGGAAGTGTGGCTTTCACTGCAGCTGGAGCGCCATTATTCTAAAGATGAAATCTTAGAAATGTATTTAAACAGAATTTATTTCTCACCGCGCGCCTATGGCGTCGGCAAAGCGTCTGAAGAATTCTTCGGCGTAAAAGATTTGAGCAAGCTTACGGTTGAACAGGCGGCAACGCTTGCCGGAATGCCGCAAAGCCCGACCGGATATAACCCGGTTAAAAACCCGAAGGCTTCCGAAAAACGCCGGAACATCGTTCTCAGCTTAATGGAAAAACAAGGATTCATTTCAAATTCTGAATACCAAAAAGCGAAGAAAGTGTCCATGAAAGATGAAGGCGTCGTCAGCCAAAAGGAATACGATAAAAAGGACACAAATAAATACAGCGCTTTTGTCGAAGAAGTCATGAAAGAAATTGAGACAAAAGAAAAGAAAGACGTCGATATTTCAACTGACGGATTAAAAATTTACACGACCCTTGATACAAAAGCACAAGATTATCTTGATCAATTGATGAACGGTGACACGGCCGGCTTTACCGAAGGCATGCAGGGCGGCGTCACCCTCCTTGATACGACAAACGGAGAAATCCGCGCCATCGGAGCAGGACGAAATAGAACTACCGGGGGATTTAACTACGCGACAGACACTCGACGCCAGCCAGGTTCAACGATAAAACCGATTCTTGATTACGGGCCGGTCATTGAAAATAAAAAATGGTCGACGTATGAGCAGATTAATGATTCTGCATATACGTACTCTAACGGCACACCGATCCATGATTGGGACAATGATTACAAAGGACAGATATCTATGCGTCAAGCTCTCGCAGACTCACGTAATATTCCGGCTCTGAAGGCATACCAAGCAGCCGGTAAAGATAATGCGGTCGACTTTGCGAACGACTTAGGACTAGGATTAAACAAAGACAGTGTTACGGAATCTTATTCGATCGGCGGTTTTGGAGCTGATAATCCGGGCGTTTCCCCTCTGACCATGGCAGGCGCCTACAGTGCGTTCGGAAATAACGGAACGTACAATGAACCGCACGCTGTCACATCGATTGAATTCAATGACGGCACTAAGCTTGATTTAACACCGAAACCGAAGAGTGCTATGAGTGATTACACAGCGTTCATGATTACCGATATGCTTAAAACAGTGGTGCAATCAGGAACGGGTAAACTGGCTCAGGTGCCGAACGTGGAAGTCGCCGGTAAAACGGGTACGACAAACTTTACTAAAGATGATATTCAAAAATATAACATTGCTCCAGGCGGAGTCCCAGACTCATGGTTTGTCGGCTACACCCCTCAATATACAGCGGCGGTTTGGACCGGTGTTGAGTCTGGCAACAAAGCAGGCAAGAAATCACTGTCTTCTGCAGACCAGCAAGTCGCAAAACGTATTTTCCAAAAGCTGATCTCATACGTTGATGACGGTAAAGGAAGCTTCAAGCAGCCTGACAGCGTCGTAAAAGAAACAGTTGAGAAAGGCTCGAATCCTGCCGCTTTAGCCGGACCGAATACGCCGGATGATAAAAAAGTGACGGAGTACTTCGTGAAAGGAACGGAACCTACTGCCGTTTCTAAAACGTACGCAAAAGAAAAAGCCGATAAACCGACTGGCTTGCAAGTGAAATACGACAAAGATAAAAAATCATTAACTTTAAGCTGGGATTATGACGGCGATGCAACATTCAATGTCAAACAATCCGTTGACGGAGGAAGCTACAGTGACATTCAAAACAGTTCGGCAAAAGAAGCCGTCGTTTCAAATGTCACCCCTGGGTCCACATACAGCTTCCAGGTGACAGCGGAAAATGATGACGGAAAAAGCGATACGGCATCAGCATCTTTCAAAGTTCCGAAAGATGAAGAAGACAATGCAGATAAAGATAAAGCGACTGACGATGAACAGAAACCTGATGATAAGGATAAAGACAAGACCCAAACCGATGATTCGAAAACAGACGATAATCAAACAGATACGTCAGACGGATCGGATCAATCACCAACCGATGACCCGAATAAAAATCCGGACCAATCCGATCAGGATCAAACGGATAATAACAATCCGAATCAGCCTGGTAACGGGACGGATAACAATGGACAGCAAGATAACGGCTCTGATAATGGTTCCGATACCGGTTCAGACGGTTCGAAAAAACCTGACAGCGGTCAGAAGGACAAAAACCAAGACTCATCTTCAAATGTCAACGGGCAGTCCAATTCGTCAACCATCCAGTCAAATCCCGCTCATTAGCGGACGAAATCCTTCACCTCAAACAGGTGAAGGATTTTTTTCATACAAAAAAACCTCCTTTTCTTATAAGGAGGTTTTTATGATTTGTTCATAGCTTCATATTTATGATATTGTTTTGTCATCTCCGTCATCAATTCGTCAAGCTGAATAAACGAGTGAAATTGAGTCGGTTTTGTTAAAATAAACGCCACTCTCTCCGCCCAATTAATCGGCTCCGCGGGAAAATGCTTGGTTTCAAGCACAGACCAATCGAGTGATGCGACCCGCTCCCCTGCCGTCCAATGAAACGCGGCAATCAGACAGGCAATCCCCTTCAGCATATCATTTTGATCACACCTCGATTTTCTTGTTTGAAAAACGGGAAGCAGCGCTTCTTTCGTTTCGTTCCAAATCTGAAAAAGAAACGGAACATATTCGCTCCTTTCCCTCCACGGCTGTACTTTCGGCTGACTGCTGAAATCCATATACAGCGGATGCCGGCGCAAAGCCGCTTTGACCTCTAAGCTATCCAGATCCGTAAGACTGCGCAAGTATGTTTCATAGCCTGCCAGAATATTAATCGCCGTCACCGTTTCACCAGCCCTTTTTTGTCACGCTTTTGCCCTTCCCTGCATAACGAAAGCAAAGGACATTCCGCACAGCGGGGAGATTGCGCTTTACAATGATACCGCCCGAAAAATATTAATCTGTGATGTGTGACAGACCAATCCTCTTTGGGCACTTTTTTCATTAATGTTTTCTCTACTTCCAATACAGAGTCCTTCCAGCGGCAGATGCCTAGCCTTTTCGAGACCCGTTCCACATGAGTGTCCACAGCGATTGCCGGTACGCCGAAAGCAACGGATACGACCACATTTGCCGTTTTCCGTCCGACACCCGGCAGCTTCACTAGCTCATCCCGGTCTTTTGGCACTTCTCCGCCGTACTCTTCGATGATCATTTTGCTCAGTTTTTGAATATTTTTGGCTTTATTTCGGTACAGTCCGATTGATTTAATATCCTGCTGAAGTTCTTCCAGCGGGACGGCAAGATAATCTTCAGGCCGTTTATATTTTTGAAATAGCGTTTTTGTCACTCTGTTAACGAGAGCATCCGTACATTGCGCAGATAAAGCGACTGCCACAACCAGTTCGAAAGGATTTGAATGGACAAGTTCACATTCTGCGTGCGGAAACATATCACCGATTTTATCAAGACAATATTCAATCTGCTTTAAATTTAACACGTTTCTCCCCTTCTCAAGTTACTGTTCCAGCCAATTGTAAAAAGGCACCTGTCTCGTATACTCTTTTTGCGGTTCATTTTGTTTCGTCTGAACACGCCGGAATTTTTGGCTGTGCGCCTTCGCCTGCTCAACCGTTTTGAAACCGTTCTTTTTCCATTCAAATAAAATCCGGTCAATATAGCGAAAACTGAGCTTTCCTGATAAGACAGCTTCTTTTAGTGCATGTTTAATCAGAATCGCGTCATGCTGATCCTGGTCCTGCCATATGGCCAGCGTCTCACATTCAAGCGGAGACAGCGGTCTTCCAAACTCTTCTTCAAAGATGGTGTACAGGCTTTTTTGTTCTCTTTCTGACGTTCTTTCCTGCGTTTCATTTTGTGAATGCTGCATGTAATCATACAGCTTCGCCCATAAAGGCTGCAGAGAATATTTTTCGAACTTTATGCCGTTATGGTCTTCACATTCTTCAATAAACAGAAAACCTTTTTGAATGAACATTCTCAGGCAGCTTGTACATTCTTCCGCAGAAATGGACATCCCTGACTGCAGTTCAAACGGCGTCGGAAAATAAGAACCCTTTTCCAAATGCATTTTAATCTTTAAAAGCAGAATCAATTCGGTTTCATTCAGACCGAGCTGCCGGTAATGTGTCAGCAGCAGGTTGGGAATGCTTGAAATACCGAGTTCCTGCATATCTATAAATTGCTGTTTTTTCATCCTTACACCTCTTACTGTAAAAGGTTATCTCCGGGAGCTTTCCCCTTTACTTAGAAAAAGTCTCCCTTGCAGGAGACTTCGTTTTTTAAAACTATTACGGATACAGACGGTTCAGAAGTCTCGGGAACGGAATTGTTTCACGCACGTGAGGCGCTCCGCTGATCCAAGCCACTGTCCGCTCAAGTCCGAGGCCGAAGCCTGAGTGCGGAACAGAACCGTATTGTCTGAGTTCAGCATACCATTTGTAAGCATCTGAATCCAGACCGTGTTCTTTTAATCTTTCTTCCAATAAATCCATATCATGAACGCGTTCAGATCCGCCGATGATTTCCCCGTAGCCTTCCGGAGCGATTAAATCGGCACATAGCACGACATCGTCACGATCTTTAGCAGGCTGCATATAAAACGGTTTTAATGAAGTCGGATAATGAGTGATAAACACCGGTTTGTCATAGCTTTCTGCAATCGCTGTTTCATGCGGCGCACCGAAGTCATCTCCCCATTCAATATCGTCGAATCCTTTTTCTTTCAGGAACTCGATCGCTTTATCGTACGTAATGCGCGGGAAAGGCGCTTTGATTTGTTCTAATTTAGACGTGTCTCTTCCCAGTGTGTTCAGCTCGATCTTACAATGTTCCAGCACGCTTTGTACGATGTAAGAAACATAATTCTCCTGAACTTCAAGGTTTTCTTCAAATTCAACAAATGCCATTTCAGGCTCAATCATCCAGAATTCGATGAGATGGCGTTTCGTTTTTGATTTTTCCGCTCTGAATGTCGGTCCGAATGAGAATACTTTTCCTAACGCCATTGCAGCAGCTTCCATATACAGCTGGCCGCTTTGAGACAAGAAGGCGTCTTCATCAAAATATTTTGTCGCGAACAGCTCAGTCGTGCCTTCAGGAGCGCTTCCCGTCAAAATAGGCGGATCAACTTTCACGAAACCTTCTTTGTTGAAAAATTCATAAGTCGCACGGATGATTTCGTTGCGGATTTTCATAATCGCGTGCTGGCGTTTCGAACGGAGCCACAAATGTCTGTGGTCCATTAAAAATTCCGTGCCGTGCTCTTTAGGTGTAATCGGATAATCGGTCGCTTCGTGAATGACTTCAATAGATGTGACTGCAAGCTCATAGCCAAGCGGTGAACGCTCGTCTTCTTTTACAATCCCTTTTACGTAAAGTGACGTTTCCTGCGTCACTGATTTCGCGATTTGGAAGATGTTTTCTTCAACTTCAGCTTTGACGACAACTCCCTGAATGAAGCCTGTACCATCTCTCAGCTGTAAAAATGCGATTTTACCGCTTGAGCGTTTATTTGCGACCCAAGCTCCAATCGTTACTTCCTCGCCTGTGTGTTTATACACTTGGTTGATTGTTGTTTTCAAAATCTTTCCCTCCAGAACAAGAAAGACATTCAGGAATCTGCCTGAATCTCTTTTTTCATCACTTTATTATACCCGTTCTACTCTTACGGGGTCAATGCAGATGAAAAGCGGCTTCAAAAGCCGCTTTTTCAGAATCAGCTATGTTTTTCCGTGAAGCGGCGGATTCTTTCGACCGCTTCTTCTAAAAGATCAAGTGACGTTGCGTAAGATAAACGGACGTTGTCCGGTGAGCCGAAGCCGGAGCCCGGTACGATGGCGACTTTTTCTTCTTCCAGAAGCGCCTTCACGTATTCATCAACATCTTTGAATCCGCAGTTTTCTGCTGCCGCTTTGGCGTTAGGGAACAAGTAAAATGCCCCTTCAGGCTTGACACAGGTATATCCGGGAATTTCGCTGAGCTGAGCATAGATGGTATTCAGTCTGTGCTCAAATGCCTGTCTCATCTCTTCCAGCGGTTCAGCAGGTCCGTTATATGCCGCAATGGCGCCGTATTGAGCGATAGACGTCGGATTTGACGTGCTGTGGCTCGCAAGGCTCGTCATCGCTTTAATAATCGTCTCAGATCCCGCCGCATAACCGATTCTCCAGCCCGTCATGCTGTGGGATTTCGACACGCCGTTGATGATGACCGTCTGCTCTTTCAATTCATCGGAAAGCTGTGCGATTGAGACGTGTTTTTTTCCTCCGTATGTAAGCTTCTCATAAATTTCGTCAGAAACGATCAGAATGTCATGCTCCAGACACACTTTTCCGAGTTCACTAAGCTCTTCTTTCGTATACATGACACCTGTCGGATTGCTCGGTGAGTTGATAATGATTGCTTTTGTTTTCTCAGTGAGTGCCTGCTTCAGCTGCTCCGGTGAAATTTTAAACTGATTGGACTCCAGTCCTTCCACATAGACGGGACGTCCTCCTGCCAATTTCACCTGCTCAGGATAGCTTACCCAGTAAGGAGTCGGTATAATCACTTCGTCTCCTTCATCGAGAATGACCTGAAATAATGTATATAGGGCGTGCTTCGCTCCGGTGCAGACAATGATTTCTGACGGTTTATATTCAATCCCCTGGTCGTTTTTGAATTTTTCAGCGATGCTGTCTTTCAAGGCCGGCAGACCGCCTGAAGGCGTATATTTTGTGTGGCCTTCATTCATGGAACGCACCGCGGCATCTATAATGTGCTGAGGCGTATTAAAATCAGGTTCTCCTGCTCCGAGGCCGATGACATCATGGCCTTCTGCTTTCAGCTCTTTCGCTTTTGCGGTAATTGCAAGTGTTGCAGACGGTGTTAATGCGGATACTCTTTTTGCCAATTTCAACTTGAACTCCCCCTAATACGTCTCACGGTGTGATGTTTTTGAGAATCTTGCCGCTTGTAAAGTCCACATAGCTAAAACTATACTGCCCGTTTTTGTTGATGTAGGTCACTTCCCATAATGGAACATCGTTTTCTCTCGCCGGGTGAACGTCATTCAGCTTTGAAACAAGCCCTGCGTCTTGAACGATTTTGGCAGCCTTGCTGCTTGAAATGCCGTCACTGGCTTTTTTCGAGAGAATTTTTGCTTTTTTGTCGGCCGGGACCCATACATACATGTCTTTTCCGTGTTTATCCGTTCCGGACACAACGTAATACTTCTGTTTACCGACAAAGGTTTCCACTTTCTCAGCATCTGTCAGATCCGTTTTTTCTTTAGCGGCTGCGGCTGCTGTGTCGTGGCCTTCCTCTTTTTGAGCCATTGCAGATTTAAAAATGCTGGCCGAAAATAAAAGAACCGCTAAAAAAATAATACCAAATACGGCTGTAAATATTAACGCTTTTTTTCTCATCTTTTTCACCTATGTGCGATAAATGGTGAAGACCGCTTCATTTTGATTTTCTTCGTCAAGCGCCAGTCCGAACATCAGATTATCTCTTTTCAAAGTCCGGTTTAATGTATCGACGATTTTATATAAATCATCTGAATGCTCCACATTAATTGTAGAAAGAATCTCAATTTTGCTTTCCATTTTTATACCCTCCATCGGTCGAACAAATTTTGTTAGTCATAACGGGATCCACGCGCGGCATAATAAAATCACAAGGCGGCATGAACCCGCTTTTACCATATAAACAATTCCTCATCCCACACCACGAAAGCCGCGTTTATGCGGCTTTTATTCCGTTTGGCTGACGTAATCCCCGAGTTCGGCATCCGTCAGTTCCAAAAGGGATGAAGTCGGGAGCGCATCAAGAAACAGCCGCCCGTACCCCGCCGTCTTTACACGCTGATCTAAAAGAACGATCGTTCCTTTGTCTCCCGCCGTACGGAGCAGGCGCCCGATTCCCTGCCTGAACGTTAACACGGCCTCAGGCAGAGAAATCGTCTGAAACGGGTTTTTCCCCTGCTTCTTGGCGAATTCACATTTTGCGGCATGAAGCGGATTATCAGGCGCCCGGAAAGGAAGCCTAGCAATCATGACGGTTGACAATTCATCCCCCGGAAAATCAACGCCTTCCCAGAAATGATTCGTCCCGAGCAAAATCGCCCGGCTTGCCGTTTTAAAGGTTTTCATTAATTTACCGGGACTTCCGCCCGAGATGCCCTGGCCGAGAAGCTGAATGCCTGAGATCTCCATACTGAGTTTCAATTCCTGATACACTTTTTTCAGCATATCATGAGACGTAAACAGGATAAGAATCTTCGGCTGTTTTCCCTTTGACATGATTTCAGCATACTTGGCAATATGCTCAATAACTTCCCGCTCTCCGTCATATTTGAGGGATTTCATCTCTTTCGGAATGATGACGTTCATCTGATCATCATAAGAAAAAGGAGACGGGATGCTTTTGGTGCGCGGATAAAAATCCGACAGTCCGAGCCTTTCAATCATAAATTGAAAAGACTGCTCCACCATTAAGGTCGCTGATGTGAGCACTACGCTTTTTTTACGGGCGAAAAACTGGTCTGCCAGCATTTCACCGGGCTCCAGCGGCTGTGCATAGATGCTGACGGCGTTTTTTGCGCCCTTGGCATCAATTTCAATCCAAACGGCTTCTTTCTCATCATTTTCAAACAGCAGTCTGCTGAACGTATCGCGATATTCTTTCAGCCCTCTGATGCATTTTACATACTCGGCCGCTAAAAAAGCCGCTCCGCTCTTCATCTCATCAAGCTTTTGATGCAACAGTTTCTCCTGTACTGAAAACACGTCGAGCAGCTGATCCAGCATCGCGCAAAGCCGCTCCGCTCCGTCCGTTATCATGTAAAGGCCTTTATCCTGGCTTTTATGATTCAGACTATAGACGAGACGGTTCAGATCGTCTTTAGGTTTTCTTCGTTTGACAAAAGAATGCACCGAACTGAAAAATGCGTCACTTTCAGATTGAATATGCTTCATCCACTCATCGGCGTCAAAAAAACTTTCGGCCGGCAATTCATACGTATAAAACAGTTTTCTCATCCGCTTTAACAGCCCGTGTTCTTTTAATATTCCGATTCGGCTGAGCTTTGTGTGCAGCCCGATGTACGAAGCTCTCCGCCCTAGATGCTCGCTGGCGGCTCGTTCGAAATGATGCGCTTCATCAATGATGACCGTTCCGCTTGCGGGCAGTTTTTTTGTTTCACTGCTTTGATCTGCAAACAGCAAAGCATGGTTGGTGATAATCAGATCTGCGGCCTGCGCTTTTTCTTTAGCCCGTTCATAAAATCCGGCAGCAGAGTCCTTCCCTTTTTTCAAAAAAGAATCCTCATCGTAAGACATGCGCTCCCACAGCAATCTGCCGCCTGAAGGAAGATTCAGCTCGGCGGCGTCGCCCGTTTCAGTCTCTGTCAGCCAGACGAGGAGCTGTGCTTTCGTCAGAACCGCATCATAGTTGTCATCTTCCTCATGCAGAATATGTTCAAACTTGCGCAAGCACAGATAATGCGATTTCCCTTTTAAAACAGCGGCATTAACCGGCCATGGAAACATACGCTCCAAAAGCGGAATATCTTTAGACATGATCTGCTGCTGCAAAAGAGTAGAGTACGTGCTGATAATGACGGGAGTTTGTTCCGCTTTAGCAAATAAGACAGCCGGAACGAGATAACCGATTGTTTTCCCGATGCCGGGCGCCGCTTCTATCAGCGCATGCTCCCGGTTGCAGAAGGCGCCAATCACTTCATCCATCATCGCAAGCTGCCCTTTCCGCTTTTCATAGCGGGGGATGATGTCAGATAAGAGCTGTTCTTTTTCATCGTTCCATTTTTCAAGATCAATGGCAGCACTCACCGGACGGGAAGCCGGAATTGGATCGGGCTCTTTAATTGAAAAAGACCCGTATGGAATGCAGCTTTCTCCTGCCGCCGGTCTGCTTTCATGTATAAAAGAATCCAAAAGCAGCGTCAAATCGCTGATAAAATGCTGTGAAAGCCTTCTAAGCTGCTTTAACGTCGGCAAAGGCAAATGTTTCAGTTTATGTAAAATGTCTAAAAAGATCAGCCCCGTAACCTCCGCATCACTGTCTGCGCGGTGAGGCCGGTCATGCACAATATTCAGCTCCGTGCACAATTCACCGAGCTTATACCCTTCAAGCCCCGGAAAAACAATACGCGAAAGCTCAACCGTATCAAGCACTTCACAATCCGGCAGCTCATAGCCCGCTTCGCTCAGTTCATGCCGGACAAATCCGAGGTCGAAATGAATATTGTGGGCAACAAAATACGCGCCGTCAAGCAGATGAAAAATCTCTTCTGCGACCGCTTCAAACGGCAGTTCATTTTCAACCATACCGGATGAAATGCCGGTCAGCTGTTCAATAAACGGCGGAATGGCCTGATTCGGATTGATATATTTTGAAAACCGCTCAGTTATTTGTCCATTTTCAATGACAACCGCTGCGATTTGAATGATTTTATCGCCCTTTTTCGGCGAATTTCCTGTTGTTTCGACATCTATGACAACGAACCGTTGCTTGTTCATTAAAATGGACACCTCAATTCTTGCATACGAGAAAAGTGTAACACGTTTTGCTGAGAAATGGAGCAGAAAAACAGCTTTTGCCCCTGAATCTTAAAAGAAAACCCCCATGAAGGGGGCTCTTTTACAAAATCGTGTGCGCCGGCTCCTGGCCCAGCATCTGCTCGATTTTATTCTGATCGTCCAAAACCGCCACCTTCGGCTGATGGCTTTTTGCTTCCTGATCAGACATCATTTGATAAGAAATAATAATGACTTTATCTCCTGGTTGGACGAGGCGGGCGGCAGCTCCGTTTAAACAGATCACGCCGCTCCCCCGCTTACCGGGAATAATATACGTTTCAAGTCTCGCTCCGTTGTTATTATTCACAATTTGAACTTTTTCATTAACGAGCATTCCGACGGCATCCAAAAGATCTTCATCAATCGTAATGCTGCCGACATAGTTCAAATTGGCTTCCGTCACGGTAGCGCGGTGCAGTTTTCCGGCCATCATAGTGCGGTACATATTATGATCTCTCCCATTCATCAATATCAATAATGATATTATCAATCAGCCTTGCTTTAGAAAATTGAACGGCACAGGCCAGAATGATCTTACCGTTTAACGTTTTAAGCGGAGTCAGTTCAGGATAAGCGTACAATTCGGCATAATCAATGACGCCGCTTGTGTTTTCGATGATATCGGTGACGGTTTTTATGACGGTTTCCGGATTTCTTTCACCGTCTCTGATCAGTTCGGCGCCTTTTTGCAATGCTTTATAGATCATCGGCGCTTCTTTTCGTTCCTGCTCAGTCAGATAGACGTTGCGAGAGCTTTTAGCAAGTCCGTCTTCTTCTCTGACCGTATCCACCGCAACCAATTCGATGTCCATAAAGAAATCCTCAATCAATCCGTCCACAACTGCTGCCTGCTGGGCATCTTTCAGCCCGAAATAGGCGCGGGTCGGTTTAACGAGATTGAAAAACTTCGTCAGCACAGTAGCCACTCCGTCAAAATGACCGATGCGGGAGGCGCCGCATAACACGTCAGTTCTTCTTTTTACATGCACGGCAACATTTTGCTCGCCTTTATACATGTCACTTGCAGACGGCGTAAACAATACATCTGCCCCCGCCTGTTCTGCGAGCTGGGCATCGCGGTTTAAATCACGCGGATATGCTTCGTAATCCTCGCCCGGTCCGAATTGAGTCGGATTGACAAAGATGCTCATCACGACAATATCGTTTTCTTTGGTTGCTTTTTCAACCAGCGTCAGATGTCCTTCATGAAGAAAACCCATTGTTGGGACGAATCCGATCGTACGGCCTTCTGAGCGGTATTGCGCAATCAGTTCTTTCAGCTGTTGAGTTTCTGTCAGTTGTTTCATCGCTTACTTTCCTCCGTACAAGCCTTGCAGCACAGTTTGGTTGATCTGAAAAGAATGCTTTTCTTCCGGGAAAACCCGTTCTTTCACATCACGCACATAACCGCTGAGCGCAGATTCAATCGCGCCGTCGATTTTGGCATATTGCTTCACGAACTTCGGTGTTCTGTCCACGCCGTGGCCGACGACGTCATGATAAACAAGAACTTGGCCGTCAGCTTTTGAGCCGGCTCCGATTCCGATGACGGGAATGGATACTTCTTCTATTATTTTTGCGGTCAGTTCAGCAGGCACACATTCAAGCACGAGCATCATCGCTCCCGCCTGTTCGCATTTCACGCTGTCTTCGATGAGCTTTTTCGCGCTTTGCTCATCTTTTCCCTGCACTTTATATCCGCCTAACACTCCGACAGACTGCGGTGTAAGGCCTAAATGGCTGACGACAGGGATTCCGCCGAGTGTCAGCGCGCGGATGGATTCGAAAACGCCGTCTCCGCCTTCAAGCTTTAACGCGTCCGCTCCGCTTTCCTGAATAATGGCCGCGGCATTTTTCAATGTATCTTCTTTTGAAAGGTGGTAAGACATAAACGGCATGTCGGTTACGATAAACGTATTTTTCGCCCCGCGTTTTACCGCTTTTGTATGGTGAATCATGTCACTGACCGTTACGCCGACGGTTGAATCGAGTCCGAGCACGACCATTCCGAGCGAATCCCCGACTAAAATCATGTCGACTCCAGCCTGTTCCGCCAGTTTTGCCTGCGGATAATCGTAAGCGGTCAGCATCACGATCGGCTCTCCGTTTTCCTTCATTTTCATGAAATCCAGTTTTGTTTTCATTCTGATTCTCCTCCTCTAAACGGTGAGGAGATGATCCGCCAATTCTTCGCAAGCAAAAAAGCCTTCTGTAAAATAAGAAGGATTCCCACTTGTTTAACGTTCAGCGAATGTCATCCCTCTGTCCCAGTCCTTTTTTGGATCAAGGCAGACTTTTCGTAATCTCTGTTCTGCTGATCAGGTGCAGTTCATTATGATACTGCCCATAGGAAGTATACCAAATTCACGAGGCTTGTACCAACTAAGATTAATTGAGCTCAATATCGGCAGAATAGATCTTCTTTATTCCGTCTTTCGTTTCCAAAAGAAGGACCCCCTCATCATCAATGCCGAGCGATTTCCCGTAAAACGTCCCTTGCAGCGTTCTCGCTCTGAGCTCACTCGCCAATCCGACCGCGTAGCTTTCCCATAACAGCTTAATCGGTGTAAAGCCGTGCTTCAGATAATCCTGATAGCGTTTTTCAAAAGTCAGCAGAATCTCTTGTATCAGACCCGCTCTGTCAATTTTTTCGCCGGCTTCCAGGCTGAGGCTTGTCGCAATGTCCTGAAGCTCGCCGGGAAAATCGGTTTCCCGCTGGTTCACGTTGATTCCGATGCCGAGAATGACCGAACGGACACGGTCTTCTTCCGCCTGCAGCTCAGTTAAGATTCCGACGGCCTTTTTGCCGTGAATCATTAAATCGTTCGGCCATTTAATAGCGGGCTGTACACCGGTAAAGGATTCGATAGCCTGAACGACCGCAACGGCAGATAACAGGGTGAGCTGCGGCGTTTTTTGCAAAGGAATTTCCGGTCTCAGGATGAGGCTCATCCAAATCCCGTTTCCTTCCTGAGAATGCCACACTCTGGACATTCTTCCTCTGCCTGCCGTTTGTTTATCGGCAACTACGAGTGTTCCTTCCTGCGCGCCGTCATTGGCCAGTTCATGGGCGGTTTTTTGGGTGGACGGCAGGACGTCCCGATAATACAGCTGTTTGCCCATAACCTCTGTTTTCAGCCCGAAGCGGATTTCAGATTCGCTAAGTTTCCCCGGTTTTTTGATGAGCCTGTACCCTTTTCGTCTGACCGCCTCAACCTCATAGCCCTCTTTACGGAGCTCTTCTATATGTTTCCAAACGGCGGTTCTCGAACAGCCGAGCGCGTCACTTATTTTCTGCCCGGAGATAAAGCCGTCACCCGCCTCAGAAAATAAATCAATTAATCGGGTTCTTAATGTTGATCCCATGATGCGAGCCACTCCTTTATGTCATGTTTTCGGTTGGAGAGCTTCCCTGCCAATACCGCTTCTTCAATCCGGCTAAGTTCTTCGGCAATCCATTTACCCGCACGGCGGTTTCTGAGCTCCATCAGATCAGCGCCTGAAATGTCGAGATCACGAAGGCTTTTGATCGGCAGCTGCTCATACAGGCTCCGAATCTCTTTCAGCTTTTGTTCATCAACCGTCTTATGCTTTTTCAGCATTTCGATTTTAACGGCTGAAAACAGCGCATCTCCAGCCCGGTACATCGCCTGGGCTTCAAGCTGCGCCGGATAAACGCTTACGATCTGCACCGCTTTTTTTATGACTTTTCCCGGCAGTTTCCATTGTTTTAAAAACGGTTCGGCGATTTTCGGACAAAGACCGAGAAATAATAACAGCGCTGCCCAGCGTTCTTCGCGCGCATCTAAGGAGGAAAATGGATATCCGCTCGCTTCAAGCATTTGCTTCTCATAACCGGAAAGGCCGGGCAGCTCTTGTATCAGACCTGTCTGCACCATTGTTTGAATCGCTTCTTTTGAAGATGCGCCAACAAGCAGCTTTTCAAACTCGACGGTCTTTCGTTCTACTGATACGTGCGCCAAAAGCTCCCTGTCTTTTATGACGGCCTCTTTTGTTTCTTTCTCTAACAGAAAGCCGAGCTGGCTCATAAACCGGACGGCTCTCATCATCCGCAGAGCGTCTTCCCGAAAACGGTCTTCAGGGTTCCCGACCGTACGGATCAGCTTTTGCGCGATATCCTGAACGCCTCCGAAATAATCAAGCAATTCTCCTTCGGCAGACATCGCCATTGCATTAATCGTTAAGTCTCTCCGCTTTAAGTCTTCTGCTAAAGATGTAATGAACCGGACGGCTTCAGGGCGCCGGTAGTCCTTATATTCTGATTCGGCGCGGAAGGTGGTGACTTCATATGTTTCATCTTCCCATAAGACGATTACGGTGCCGTGCTCTTTGCCGACATCGACGGTCCGCTCAAAGAGGCGCTCCACCTCATCCGGCGAAGCGCTTGTCGCGATGTCCACATCACCTATTTTTCGTTTCATATAGTTGTCTCTGACGGCTCCCCCGACAAAGTAGGCCTGGTGGCCCGCCTTTATCAGATGGTGAAGGATGGGGAGGGCTTTGACAAATTCCTGTTCCATAAGATCACTCCGGTCCTGCCAATTCATCATAAATCCGTTCGTACTGACTGACGATTCGTTGCGAAGAAAAGGCGGTCTCCACCATTTTCAGCGCATGGTCAGTCAAACGTTTGCTGAGCTGTTTGTCTTCTAAAACGGCAAGCGCTTTTTCAGAAGCCGCTTGAATATCGCCGACTTCCACCAGAAAACCGCTTACTTGATCTTTAATCACTTCCGGTATTCCGCCGATATTCGTTCCGATGCACGGCACGCCGCAGGCCATCGCCTCCAGAAGCACGAGCCCGAAACTTTCTTTTTCAGAAAGAAGGAGCTTAAGATCACTGATGGAATACAGCTCTTCCACCCTGTCCTGGTTTCCGAGGAGCAGCACTTGGTCCTGCAGGCCGTATTTCTCGACAAGCTGCCAAGCGACGCACTTTTCCGGTCCGTCGCCGACAAGCAGAAGCTTCGCCTTTGTTTTGGCTGCGATATTACGGAAAACACGGATCACATCCTTCACGCGTTTTACCTTTCTGAAGTTGGAAACATGGATGACGACTTTCTCATCCGGCGAAATACCGTGCTTCTCTTTTATACTCTCTGTATTTTTCTTAAGATAAACACGTTCATCAATAAAGTTGTAAATGGTCTCAATTTTTTTATCCGGCTTGATTAAATCATATGTTTCCCCGGCAAGCGCGGTTGATACAGCGGTCACTCTGTCGGACGCTTCAATGGCAAACCGGATTAAATCTTTTAATGACGGATCATACCCTAAAACGGTAATGTCCGTACCGTGAAGCGTCGTAACAATGCCGATGTCGCGCTTTAGCATCTGTTTGGCGAGATAAGCGCATACTGCATGCGGGAGCGCATAGTGCGCGTGGATGATATCAAGATTTTCCCTTGCAGCAACCTCAGCGATTTTGCTCGCCAGTGAAAGGTCGTAAGGCGGATGTTTAAATACCGCGTATTGGTTGACCTCCACCTCATGAAAATGAATATTCGGATGATATGTATTTAATCTGAACGGGATGCTTGATGTGATGAAATGAACCTGGTGCCCCTTTTCCGCAAGCAGCTTGCCGAGTTCCGTCGCAATAATACCCGAGCCTCCGACACTCGGGTAGCATGTAATCCCTATTTTTAATGGTCTCATTGTCCGCCCCCAAAAACATCATCATTCAAAACGGGAAGCTGTTTTGAAAAGAAACCTTCGGCATACCCCGTCCTGGCTTCTTTGCCATACAGTCTTTCCCGCGCTTCCACCATTTCGATATAACCGTTTGTCAGCGGTGTGTTCACTGACTGCGCCGTAGGAATAAACTGACTTTGATAGGCGTGCAGGCTTTCTTTTTTCAGATCGATGGTTTCCGTTATGTCGATTACAAAGTCCGGACGGTGAAATCCGTTAATCATATAATAGTAAACTTTTTGAGCCTTGTGAGCCGGCAGTTCCCGGTGATCTTTATATTTATGAATTCCCGCTGAGAATACCGCCTCTTCGACTAATACCGCCGCATTGCCGTGATCCGGATGGCGGTCTTTCGGATAAGGCATGAAAACGGCTTTCGGCCGGCATGCTCTGATGACACTGACAATCCGGCGGATGCTGTCCTCACTTTTCAAAAGCCCGCGGTCAGGAAGCGTAAGCTGGATTCTCTCTTTCACGCCGAGAATTCGGGCGGCCTCCGCCGCTTCTTCTTTTCTTATACTTACCGTTCCGTTAGATGACAGCTCGGCCTCGGTCAGATCGCATATTACAGCGGTTTTTCCTTGCCCCGTAAATTTTGCGATCGTGCCGCCCATACCGATCTCAACATCATCGCTATGGGCGCCGAACGCAAGAATATCAACGTGTTCAGACATTCGGCTCTCCTCCGCGCACGAGATTGCGGAAATCAAACGCCCCGCCGTCCAGCGTACGGACGAGAATCTCCGCTGTTCCCATATTTGTGGCCAGCGGGATCGCATATACGTCACACAGCCGGATCAGCGCCGATACATCCGGTTCGTGAGGCTGCGCAGTTAACGGATCCCGCAGAAAAATGACGAGATCAAGAGCATTTGCCGCAATTAATGCCCCGATTTGCTGATCTCCGCCGAGCGGGCCGGATTGAAAACGTTCAACGGACAATCCGGTCGCTTCCTGGATTTTCAAGCCTGTCGTGCCCGTCGCGTATAACTCATGGCGGCTCAATATATCTTTATATGCGGTCGTAAACTGAACCATATCCTGCTTTTTTTTATCGTGAGCAATCAAAGCGATTTTCATTTGATATTCTCCCCCTTGCCGATTCAGTCGATAATATTTTCGAGACCGTACACAAGCTGGTCGATTTTCATCACTTGCTCTACTGACAGCTTCACTCCTGACATAAAGGAAGCCCGGTTATAGGAATCATGACGCAATTTCAGCGTTTGGCCGTCCATGCCGAACATGACTTCCTGATGGGCGATAAGGCCCGGCAGACGCACGCTGTGAAGACGGATGCCGTTTAATTCAGCACCGCGGGCGCCCGGCAAGATTTCTTTTTCATCAGGATGACCCTGCTGCTTTTCTGTACGGACGCTTGAAATCATTTCCGCTGTTTTCAGCGCCGTTCCGCTCGGTGCGTCCAGTTTTTGATCATGATGAAGCTCAATGATTTCTACATCTTCAAAATAGTTGGCGGCCATTTGTGAGAATTTCATCATCAGCACCGCGCCTAATGCAAAGTTCGGAGCGATGATGGCGCCGATTCCTTTTTCTTCAGTCAAGGCTTGAAGCTCCTCTAAATCCGCTTCGGAAAATCCGGTCGTTCCCACAACAGGACGGACGCCGTGTTCAAGAGCGGTTTTCGTATGTTTTTTGCCGATTTCAGGCGTTGTTAAATCGATCAGCACATCCGGTTTTGTTTCTTGGAAACATGTGCGGATATCCGTATAAATAAGAGCGTCTGAATCAGCTGACATCACTTCCCGCAATGTTTGCTGATCGTATGTATGGTCAATGGCGCCGACAAGCTCAAAATGTGGCGTGCGGACGGCAAGTTTTACGGCCTCTTGGCCCATTCTGCCTCTCGGTCCGGCGATTACGACTTTAATGGTTTCATTTGACATGGTTTCTCCTACTTTCCTTCTTCTTTTCTCGTCCAGCGATCTTTATCCCGTGTATTAAATTTATGCATCACGCGGTTATGAGCTTCCTCCAATGAAATATCAAGGGAGTTGGCGAGGCAGATCAGGACGAACAGCACGTCGCCCATTTCCTCTTCCATGCTTTTCTCATTTTCCGTCGTTTTCTTCGGCTTTTCCCCATAGTAATGGTTGACTTCTCTTGCAAGTTCGCCCAGTTCTTCGGTGAGACGGGCCATCATGGCAAGCGGGCTGAAATAGCCTTCTTTGAATTGGCCGATATATTCATCGACCTCAGCTTGTAAGTCTTTCATCGTTTTGTCACTCACTGTGCGAATACCTCCTGTCATCTCTTCCATGTTAGCTAATTCAAGTACATTTGACAAATGTTAAAAACGGCAGTTTGCTGTTTTCTTTTGTATCCACTATAATATTTACGCAATCTAATGGAAGGAAAAGGGGTTTGATGCAATGCTTGGAGAAATCAGAATCAAAAACATTTGCTTTATTTTAATCGGCGCCGCTGTTTTTTCATTCGGACTGGTTCACTTTAATATGCAGAACAATTTGGCGGAAGGCGGATTTACCGGCATTACGCTGCTCTTATATGCGTTATTCCACATCAGCCCTTCTATTTCCAACCTGGTATTAAACATTCCTATCTTTTTCATCGGCTGGCGCATGCTCGGCCGGACGATGTTTGTCTATACCCTGATCGGCACCGTCTCTCTTTCCGTTTTTCTGAGTATTTTTCAGCGTTACGAAATTCATATGCCGCTGTCGCATGATTTAGCTCTGGCTGCCTTGTTCGCGGGTGTATTTATCGGCGCAGGTCTCGGCATTATTTTTAAATACGGAGGCACGACGGGCGGGGTCGATATCATCGCCAGGCTGATTAATAAATTTTTCGGAATCCCGATGGGCCGGACGATGTTTGCCTTTGATGCCTGCGTCATTCTGCTTTCTTTGTTTACGTATCTTTCTTACAAGGAAGCGATGTACACGCTTGTAGCCGTTTTTGTCGCTGCGCGATTGATTGATTTTATACAGGAAGGCGGCTATGCGGCAAAAGGGGCAACGATTATTTCTTCGAAAAACGATTTGATCCAGCAAAAGATCATAGATGAGATGGACCGCGGCGTCACCGTTTTAAAAGGGCAGGGATCATACACAAAAGAAGACAGAGACGTTCTTTACTGCGTCGTTCCGAAAAACGAAATTGTGCTTTTGAAAAGCGTCATCACTTCTGTTGACCCGCACGCCTTTGTTGCCGTAAGCGACGTCCATGATGTACTCGGAGAAGGATTTACGCTTGATGAAAATAAAAATCCGATCAGACGATAATAAAAAGGCGGCTTTTGCCGCCTTTACTGTTCGTGTTTCCATTTGACAACCGGTGATTTTTTCTTTTTCAATCGGCGGGCGAATGCAGGACTGACATTGAGCGTCTGCTCGACGAAGCGCTGCGGCGTCAGTGCCAGCCATTGGTTTAGGGAGACGTCTTCAAAACGGTCGCTTTTGAAAATTTCCAGAAAGCGAAGCGCGGTGTCACCGATATTCTGGACATAATGCCCCATCGCAAAAGGGACATATCCCACGTCACCCGCTTGATAGTTAAATGTCCGCGCTCTTCCCTCCGCCGCAAACACCGTCATTTTCGCTTCTCCTGAAAGATAATACTGCCACTCGTCCGTATTCGGATGCCAATGTAATTCTCTCATGCCTCCGGGTTCGACTTCCACAAGAGCGGCGGCAATCGTTTTTGACACCTTAAACGTTTTTGAATCGACGATCTTGACTCTTCCCCCGCTGGTAACAAGAGGCTCCTGCCGGGAGAGCTTGTAGCTGAACGGCTCCAAAACGGTGCCTTCCGGGGAAGAAACGGCTGCCTGTTCAATCGGGGGAGGCGGTTCCAGCTGGAACATGTAACGCTCTTTCTTGTGAATGTAGGCCAAGTCATATCCGGGAACACCGAAGTTCGCCTCCAGCACGCTGCGCGGGGTGTGGGCAAACCAGTCCGTTACTGAAAAGGTGCTGTTTTCTGAAAAAGAGCCGTCATCAAAGACAAGCAAAAACTCACTGCCCTGCTCCATCCCTTGAATGGAATGAGGGATGCCGGAAGGAAAATACCACAAATCCCCTTCACTGACGTTGTCAATAAAATTCCGCCCGTTTTGGTCGACTGCGGTTAAACGGACTTCTCCGTTTATCACGTATCCCCATTCGGCTTCTTTATGCCAATGAAGTTCCCGCACAGCTCCCGGTTTCAGTCTCATGTTCACCGCCGCGATGTTTTTGGACACCGGCAGTTCCCTGACCGTCACTTCTCTCGACCATCCGCCGTCTTCAAGCCTCATATGCGTATCAGAAAAAGAGAATTTCAAGTTTTGAACCGTTCCCGCATCCGTTGAAGGCGGAACGAGCATATCAGGATTCTGGAAGTCACGCGCGAGGTTCCGCGGCCCTTCATCAGTCGCCCCTTTTCTGCCTCTGATCGGCTGCGGGAGGTGTTTTGAAACCAATTGCTGGATGAGTTTTTTCACTGGCTTTAGCTCCTTTACAGCAATTTGTGTTTATTTAGACTTAGGATATTCACGCTTTTTCTCTTTCTTTTTTTCCGCTCTGTATTTTCGGTAGCCGACATATGTCAGCGCAGTAATAATGATACCGCCTGTTGTCAGAATGACCCAGAGCAGCGAAGGATCAGCATCATCCCGCTCCACCTTGTCAAATACACGTTTTAAATCCTGCTGCAGGAGCGTCAGACGCTCAAGCTTTGTTCCTTTTGTCATCTGCTGAAACCCTTCCTGCTCAATCACCTCGATATGTTTCGCCACCGTATCAAGCTGGCCGGCCGACACATCCATTGTCAGGCTGGGATAAATTAAATCATATAATGATATAAATTCATTCCACTTTTCATTGAAATTCTCACTTCCGTTCCCGCTGACATCTTCTTTTAAGGCGCTGAATGTCGCCATAATCGGTCTTTCAAGCGAACCCCACAGCGGATCGGAGTGGTCTTCCATCGCATCCATTACAAGCCTGAACTGAGCGGCTGCGCGAATTTTTTCGGAATCTGAGGCATCCGCCTGTTTCAAGGCGCGCTCTAAATCATTACAGCCCAGAGTCACCTGCCTGACTTCGGCGCCGGTCAGTGAGTTTACGTGTGTCATTTTTTTCTTAAAGTAGCCAAGCACTTGCAGGGCCTCATCATACTGCGAATGCCTCGTCATCTGGAAAACGGTATCCGAAAGGTCGTTCAGTTCCTTGAGACCGCCCTCACCTTCAGCTTTAGCAGTTGTGATGAAACACATAAGAGCAAGCAAAAGACAGATCGTCAGCTTTCGTTTCATAGAGGTCCCTCCCACTCCTTCTCTTTACAGAATATGAAGAGCGGGACAAGGTTAGACCAAGATTCTATCAGTGTAAGTCAAGCTTTATCCGCCTTTTGGAAATCACCAAAACGTATGCAAGACCGAGTGAAAACAGGCTCAGCCAGAATGTGGCATAGCCGATCTCTTGCATATAAGCACTGAGCATTGAATAGCGGGGCATCATGCCGAAAAGATAATCAATGACGTCATTATGAAGCGTCCAAACAGCGGCAACGGCAAGATGCCATAACCGGAACCGAAAATACGGGCTGTATAAAACACCTTGAACCGCCATGGCGAAATGTGAAGCAATCAGCATGTACCCTTCCCAAGGCATCTGCCCCATTTTAATCAGCACAAAGATATTCATTCCGACCGCCCACAGCCCGTATTTTACAAGGGTTACAAGCGCAAGCGCTTCAAACAGCGGCGCGTTTCTTCTCATAAGAAATGCCAAAAGCACGAACAGGAAGAAAAACGTCGCCGTCGGGCTGTCAGGCACAAATATCAGAAAACGGAACGGCGTGTCCGCAAGCTGCGGCAAATACCAATAATAGCCGTACGCGGTACCGATAAAATTAACGGCAAGAGCAAGCAGAAGCATGCCGCGCCGTCCTAAAAGATAAGAAATCCACCTCAATACCATCAACTCTCAGTCCTTAAAAAATATGTATCATGCAAAAAAAGCTGACATCCGGTCAGCTCTTTTCATAAAAGTATATCCTGCTATTGTCCGCTTCACAATACGTTATTTCGAGGTCGTTTCAGAAATGAACTTCGCCAGCTGATCAAGCTGTTTATCATTCCCTTTAAAAATACCGGCTGGCATCTGCCCTTTCCCTTTGACGGCGATCTTTTTAATTTCTTCCGGGCTCAGCCCGTTATCGACCAGGGACGGACCGGCGCCTCCGCCTTGAAGATTATCCCCGTGACAGGAAATACAGCCCTGTTCTTTAAATACTTTATAACCGTCTGATTCGGTATCAATGGCGGCTTCTTTTTTGATTTTTCCTTGCTCCTCCGCCTTCGCCCAGTCATGCGTCGCGACTGACTGCCACGTTAAAAAGACCGTAGCGCAAAGCGCCAAAAGCATCATGCCGACCGCAACCGGACGCTTCCACGGCCTTCTTTCAGAGCCCCTGTCGAGAAACGGAGCCAAAAGCAGCGACCCGAAGGCAAGACCCGGTATAATCATCGCGCCGATAACGGTGTAGCTCCCCGCGGCATATTCATATTTTAAAAGCTGGTATAAAAATAGAAAATACCAATCCGGCAGCGGTATATATCCCGTATCCGTCGGGTCCGCAACCCGTTCCAAAGGCGGCTCGTGCACTATCGTCAAAACGAGAAATCCGACGAGGAAAACGGCTCCGACCATCCATTCCTTCAGCAGGAAGTTCGGCCAGAACGCCTCTGTCTTTCCCGGATACTCTGAATAGTCTTTCGGTATATTCGGTTTTTTTTCAGCCGGAATCCTTGAATCTCCTACAAACTTCATTCCTTTCCCCCGGTGCATGTCATCCCCTCCCTTTTATATCAGATCTGTATTAAAGCGGTCCTGAAATTCCCTGCTTGCGAATCATGACAAAGTGGGCGCCCATGAGCGCAAACAAAGCGGCAGGGAGAAAAAACACGTGAATCGCAAAGAATCTCGTCAGCGTTTGGGCGCCGACAATATCGTGGTGGCCGGCAAGAAGGGTTTTCACCTGCGCTCCGATCAACGGCGTCGCCTCCGCAATCTGAAGACCTACCTTTGTCGCAAACAGCGCCTTCATGTCCCACGGAAGCAGATACCCCGTAAAACCGAGACCAAGCATCACAAAAAAGATCAGAACACCGACGATCCAGTTCAATTCCCGAGGCTTTTTATAAGCTCCCTGAAAGAAAACCCGCAGCGTATGTAAAAACATCATCACGATGACTAAACTTGCCCCCCAATGATGCATACCCCTTACAATCTGTCCGAAAGCGACTTCATTCTGCAAATAATACACAGATTCCCACGCGTTTTTAATATCCGGCACATAATACATCGTTAAAAACATCCCGGACAGCACTTGGATAACGGTTACAAAAAACGTCAATCCGCCGAAACAATAGACAAAAGCCGAGAAATGGTGAGCTGGATTCACATGTTCCGGCACTTCATGGTCGGCGATATCCCGCCACATCGGCGTAATATCGAGACGTTCGTCCACCCAGTCATAAATTTTGTTCAGCATGTCACCCTTCCCCCCTAGGCTTTGCTTTTCCAAGATACAAAAAGCCGTCCTTTACTTTTTGCTCATAACGGTCAAGAGGCGCGAGCGGCGGCGTGCCCGGAACGTTCGTGCCGTCTTTTTCATACAGCCCGTAATGGCAGGGACAAAAGAATTTGTTCGGATTTTTAGGATCATTGTTCCAGTTTACGGTGCAGCCTAAATGCTTGCAGATCGGCGAAAGCGCTATAATTTCATCGCCATGCTTGTAGACCCAGGCTGACCTGGATTCTTCCGATTCGTACCAGGCGTCGACCTGATGAATTTTAAAGTCAAACCGTTTCGGCTCCTTCGTCAGTTCATCGACGCTGACAACCTGCACCATTTTTTGATCTCCGGTCGGTTTTAATACCGGGTCCAGCGCAAAACGGACCATAGGCATAAGCGCACTGGCGGCCATAAATCCCCCCACGCCGGTAAGCGCATAGTTTAAAAATTGCCTTCTTGATATATCTTGTTTTCCGCCCATCTCTTCCCCCCCTAAAAGATTGACCAAAAATTAACTAAAATAGAAAATAATTCTGAGATTTGACACCCTCATAATATATGAATCTTTCAGCAAGGTCAACAGAGGTAAAATGGCTGTTTTGCGGGATGTCTGGAGTTTTTAGGAATTGTTCCACTTCTGTAACAAAACGTTCAAAATTTCCCCGCACTTATCATCCGCTATTTTTCTCTTTAAAGAGTCTTTCATATGTTCAAACGGGACTGCAGGTATGTAGATGACATCAGATCCTATTTCAGAGTCCTTCCATTTTTCGTCTGCCGTCAGAAACAAGGCATGCCGGAAGCTGGTCATCACCTCTTCTTTGAATTTTTGCAGCAGGGCGATCTGTGATTGATCTATATCAACATATGTATAAGAGGGGAATAAATATACCCGTCCCTTCAACTGGCGCTCAAGCTCTTCAGAAAGCAATTGGGTGCTCTCCCCCTGTTCAACGGCCTCTTTTAAGCCTCCTGCAGATGTTATGGAAATTAACGGAATGACAGCGGTATCAATGTAATCCGCAGATTGCAAATAGACATCGGCATCAGCGGCCCTCCATCTCATGTCTGGTTCCTCCTCCTTACGCAACAAGCCTTGCATATTCTGCAAGGCTGTCATTTATGTGAGCTGATTCAATTGGCGGGAAAGCTTTTCAAATGTTTCTTTGTCGTGGCGGTCCAGCGCCTCGTCGATATCTTTAAGCAGCTTTTCCCGCTGGAAAGTGGATATGGCATGTTCTAATATTTTTTCGGCCATCCCCTGATCCTGTTTATTTTCAAACAGGTCTTTCGGCAGATGCGGATTTAATTCAAGAACAGCAGCATATTCAGGCGAGCTGTAGGCCGAACGGAAATTCAGCTGGATAAATAAATCCTGCTGCTTATTCAGCCGGATGTCGTGAAAAGATTTTTCTGCGTCCGTGGTCATGACATTTTCTTTGTAAAACCTAAACGGCACCTCATCAACGCAATGCGTAGACATGATAATGCCTCTCGGGCAAAATTCAGCTTGTTCTACAAAATGGACCTTCTCCATTAATGTATCATGACTCATTAAATAATTTAAAATCCAGACGCACTCCCGGCGTTTAAGCTGATAATGATTTAAAAACCAACGGATAAAATCCTTTTTTTCATTGACAGAAACAGGGGTCTGCATGTAATTCCCTCCTCTATCGATCGTATAATCTGACATCACTTATACATTCAGCAAGCATGGTCCAAAATCCTGCTTATTTCAAAAATTCGTCCTCTATCCGTAAGATTGTTTCTTCAAGCTCTTCGTTTGTTCCATCCATTGAAAGCACTTGTTTTAAAAGCGGCAGCGCTTCTTTCTGGAGACCCTCTTCCAATAAGAAGTGAGCGTATTCATATAAGAAATCCCGATCCTCCCGGTAATGGAGGTACGCAGCTTCGAAGCTTTTTTTCGCTTCGTCATATTGCTCCAGACCCGTATAGGCGCCCGCCAAATACCAATTGTATTTCGGATCTTCTTCGCCGTAGCCGCGGACTTCCTGAATCAGATCAATAATCTCTTCATAGCTTTCTTCTTTATGATAGACGGCTAAAAGCGTATGGAGCGCTTCCACATAACCCGGATCGAGCGCCAGCGCTTCCTGAAGAAGCTTTTTGCCTTCGTCTTCGTTCCCGAGCTTTAACGCCATTTTCGCCGCATAGAGAAAAAGCTCTTTATTGTATTCATCGTAAGTAATACCTTCTTTAGCGGTTTTTAATGCATCTTCATACATGCCCTCTGCCTCGTAGCTTTTTGCAAGCGGCATATAAAGCGATGAATAAGAAGGATCAAGCCCTTTTAAATCAGAAAGCTGCTTAATGGCGGTTTTGACCATTCCCGCCTGATAGGCTGTGAAGCCGTACCCGAAAATCGTATTCGGTTCTGTATGTTCTGCTGCCGCTTTTTCATACCATGAAATCGCTTCTTCAAATTCACCCGCCGCGCTCAATGACTCGGCCAGCCTTTGATGAACATTTACACCGCCGATTTCGTTCCGCTCTTTTGCCGTCTCTTCGTAATAGGGAACGGCTTTTGCGTATGACCCTTGGGTAAAGTACAATTCTCCCAGAGCAAAATCAATAACAGGTTCATCTTTTAACATTGCTTTCGCCTGTAACAGCTTTTGCTCACTTACTTCAAATAAGCCCTGCATCTGATACAGATCAGCCATCAAAAGAAGGCTTTCCGCGTAAGACGGGTCTTCTGGTGATATCGTCTCCAGCACCTCAAGAGCTTTTTCTTCTTCATCAATATCTATTAACAATTCGGCGTAAAAATTCGTCAGCTCAGACTCATCCGGATAAAGGTCATGCAGATCACTGATCAGCGTTAACGCTTTCTCTGCGTTTCCCCATTCATAGTAGAGCTGGGCTGCAATGGCTTTGTCTTCGTCATGAAGCTGCGTTTCAGCTTTTGAAAGCGCTTCGAGTCCCTTTTCGGTTTCACCTGCTTCAACTAATTTTATGGCATCTTGAATCAATGTATTCAAATCAGACCGGTCCTTTCTTTTCCTATACCTCATCAACCAATGAAAAGGGTTTATTCGGGTTATTCTTATCATAATTCAGACAGGGTCTGCCCGCAAATAAGATGCTTCACCCGGCATTTTAGTTTATCAAAAAATGGCGAAGAGGAAAACGGCAAAAAAGGGGACGCCACCTTTATACGCAAACAGCGCGGTTTGATCCGGCTGTTTCTGTAACGAAAACGCATCCCCCCTTCCTGTTATTTTTCCTGTTTAAGACAAGCTATGTCAAAGCTCAAGACTTTATGATACACGAAGAAAAAAGCCCGAAGAATCGTCTTCAGGCTTTTTTGGCTAATTGATCTAAATGCTCAAAGAATGTCGGATATGAGACGTGGATCGCATCTGTATCACGGATGTCAATCGGCTCTTCCGTCAGACATGAGGCGATACCGAGCATCATGCCGATGCGGTGGTCGCCGTGGCTTGATACACTGACGCCGCCCGCGAGTGTCTTTTTGCCGCGGATTTTCATGCCGTCTTCAGTCGCTTCAATGTCTGCGCCGATTTTCCGGAGCTCTGATACAACGGTGTCGATCCGGTTCGTTTCCTTCACTTTCAGCTCCGCCGCGTCTTTAATGACCGTTGTGCCTTCAGCCTGCGTTGCCAAAAGGGCGATAATCGGTATCTCGTCAATTAAACGGGGAATGATTTCTCCGCCGATTTCTGCTGCTTTCAGAGCTGACGTTTCGATAACAAGATCTCCGTACGGCTCCGCGCTGTCCGCTTCTGATGGAATGACTTCGAGTGAAGCCCCCATCTGCTTTAAGACATCAATAATCCCTGTGCGCGTCGGGTTCAGGCCGACATTTTTCAGCACAATCCGGCTTCCGGGAACGGCAGCCCCGGCCGCGAGGAAAAAGGCCGCTGAAGAGATATCCCCAGGTACGAAAATATCAGCTGCCCGAAGCCGCTGACCGCCAGTTACGGAAGCGCTCGTCTCTGTTTCCGCAAGCTCAGCGCCAAA
This sequence comes from Bacillus sp. 01N42_2, assembly GCF_056399565.1. Classification (NCBI taxonomy): domain Bacteria; kingdom Bacillati; phylum Bacillota; class Bacilli; order Caryophanales; family Bacillaceae; genus Bacillus; species Bacillus sp. 01N42_2. The sequence continues at coordinate 186,393 of NZ_JBFTRO010000004.1, forward strand.
TGCGTTCAGCATCCGTTCTGTATGATCTCTTGATTTATGAGGCTCGGTAACGGTCGTCGTTCCTTCTGCCTGTAATCCGGCAAGCAGCACGGCAGATTTGATCTGCGCGCTTGCAACGGGAGACACATAATCGATGCCTTTTAATTGTCCGCCTCTTACAGATAACGGCGTAAATTCTCCGTCCGCTCTTCCGTCAATCACGGCACCCATCTGTTTTAAAGGCTCCGTCACCCTCTTCATCGGGCGCTTTGCAATACTTTCATCGCCCGCTACCGTACTGTGAAATGGGCGTCCGGCTAAAATGCCGAGCATCAGGCGGATGGTCGTGCCGGAATTTCCGACATCAAGAAGGCTGTCAGGCTCATAAAGTGCGTCAATGCCGTTCCCGTGTATCGTTACATCACTTCCGTTCTGTTCAATGGAGACACCCATTTTTCTGAAGCAGGCAATCGTGCTCAGGCAATCGGCTCCCGGCAAAAAGTTTTTTACCGTTGTCGTTCCTTCTGCAAGCGCTCCGAACATAACAGAACGGTGGGAGATGGATTTATCCCCCGGAATATGAATTTCACCGTTTAAAGATGTCACTTTTTCTCTTTTCAATGTTTTCCACCTCAGTCAGCGTAAAATGTGTCATATTTGGCGCGGGATTGAATGCAGATTTCCGCCCGCTTGCGGTCATCATCCGTCTGGAAACTGATTCTCAGAATTCCGTTAATATCTTCTCTCGTTTCGATAATGCGGATGTTCGTGATGCTGATTTGTTCATCAGCCAATATCGCCGTAACCTCCGAAATGACCCCCGGATGATCGGGTACATCAACATAAAGGTCATAAAAGGACGGGATCGCCCCTTTTTGACGGATCGGCAGGCCGTCGCGGTAATCCTTCGCTTTTTTAAAGTAACCGAACAGGTTGTCCGCATCTTCATTTTCTACGTAAGATTCGATCGTGTCAATCTCCCGTTTCCACTCTTTGAAGCGGTCAAGCAGTTTATCTTTGTTGTGAAGGAGAATGTCTCTCCACATCGCCGGACTGCTGGAGGCTATTCTTGTAATATCCCGGAAACCGCCGGCCGCGAAACGCTTCAAAAGCGGGTAATCTTCTTCAGAACGGTGAGCCTGATGTACGAGACTGGCAGCAACGATATGAGGGAAATGACTGATGACGCTCGTCACGCCGTCATGCTCCTCAGGCGTCATCTCCACAAAGTGGGCGTTTGCCGCTTTCAGAAGCTCCTTCAGATGCGTTACTGACTGTTTAGAAGTTGATTTTCCCGGTGTTAAAATGTAAAACGCGTTTTCGAATAAGAATTCTTTTGCGGCAGCTGCCCCTGATTTATGAGACCCCGCCATCGGGTGGCCTCCGACAAATTGATAGTGAGCCGGAAGCACTTTGTCGGCGTAGCGGACGACTTTCTGTTTTGTGCTGCCCACATCCGTAATCAAGAGTTCATGGGTGATGCCCGAGGCGGCCAGCATATCAAGCATTTTCAGCGTTTGGGCGACGGGCGTGGCGATAATGATAACTGATGCTTGCTGCGCCCCTTCCGTAAATGAGCCGGCCCGCTCGTCAATAATCCCGAGCTTCAGCGCGGCAGTGAGCTGTTCTTCCGAAATATCCACGCCGATAATCCGTTTATGCGGATGCTCCTTTTTGATGGCCAATGCGATCGATCCGCCGATCAGCCCGATCCCCGCAAGCAATATAGTATCCTTCATTTCACTCATTTCCTTTTTCATCTAGTTTAATAGAGCAAAGAGGTGATGCTTGATCACCTCTTATAATATTTCAGCTAAAATTGTCAGAATTTCCTCATTCTGCTCTTTCGTACCGACCGTAATCCTTAACGCTGTCGGAAATCCGAGCGCCTGTCCCGAGCGGACGATATATCCTTTTTCCAGCAGGGCCTGGAACAGTTCATCCGCCGGGCGGTTAAAATCAATGAGCACAAAGTTGGTTTGTGAAGGATAACATGTTAAACCGTGGGTTTCGGCAAAATCATAATACTGCTTAAGACCGGCTTTATTTTTTTCGACACATTCCTTAATAAATGCCTGGTCATCAAGCGCAGCCAGTGCCGAAGCCTGACCGATTCTGCTCGTATTGAACGGCTCTCTCGCCGGCTCAATCTGGCGGATCAGCGCTTCGTCCGCAATGCCATATCCGACGCGCAGCGCGGCAAGTCCGTACGCTTTAGAAAATGTGCGGAGGATCATGACATTCTGATATTGCTTTAAAAGCGGAATGCTTTCAGGGTAATCTTCCGCCGTGACATACTCATAGTACGCTTCATCAAGTACAACGAGGATTTCCTCAGGAACTCTGTCTAAAAAGGAGATTAATTCCCGTTCCGAAGTATACGTCCCTGTCGGATTATTCGGATTGCACACCCATATGACTTTCGTCTTGCCGTCAATTGCTTCCAGCATCCGATCCAAATCATGAGCACCGTCGCTGCGGAGCGGCACTTCACGCACTTCAGCGCCCTCAATCACCGCATTGTGTCTGTATTGCGGAAAAGTCGGAGCGGCGGTAATCGTGTTTGTCTGATCATTTAATAAAGAACGGCAGATAATCTGCACAAGCTCATCTGAGCCGTTGCCGAAAATGATCGAAGATTCACTGACCTGCAGATGCTCACTGAGCCGCGTTCTCAAAGCGGCACTGTAACCGTCGGGATACAGCGCGAGCTGCTCAATCTCCTGATGCAGCGCATCTTTAGCGGCCTGTGAACAGCCGAACGGATTTTCATTAGAAGCGAGCTTCACTACTTTCTCAAGCCCGTATTCCATTTTCACTTCTTCTATTGGTTTGCCCGGCTGATACGGTTTCAGCTGCCGCAGCTGTTCTTTAATCTGCAAATCCAGTCACCTCATTTTACACTGTACAGTCGTCCGAACGTCTTTGCGTAGTCTTCAAATTCAAGAAGCGCATCGGCTCTTGTGCCGGGGTTCACAAGCTTTGTTTCAAGCTCTTCTACTTTTTTAACGAGCGCGCTTCCGACAACGACACCGTCTGATATTTCATTCATCTCCTCAACCTGTCTGCGGCTTGAAATGCCAAAACCGACCGCAACCGGAACGGAGCTGAATTCTTTCACTTTTCGGATAAAAGAGTATACAGACGGATCGAATTCTCTGCGTACGCCTGTCACTCCTAAAGAGGATACGCAGTACACAAAGCCGCCGGCCTGTTCAGTAATTATTTTCAGTCGGTTTTCACTTGTCGGCGCAACCAGCGAGATATAAGCGATGTTCTCCTTTTTGCATGCCGTTTGTAAAAGGGCGCTTTCCTCTAACGGAAGATCCGGAACAAGCAGACCGTCTATGTCGTTTTCCCGCAGTAAAGCGAAAAAGTGTTCTTTTTCTAATTGTAACACAGGATTATAATACGTAAAGAGGATAATTGGAATATGAACGCCGTTTTTTTTCATTTTGCCGCCAAGTTCAATGGCTTTTACGATATTCATTCCGTTTTCCAGAGCCCGTTTTGAAGCCCGCTGAATAACCGGGCCGTCGGCGAGCGGATCTGTGTAAGGGACGCCGATTTCAAGGGCTGAGGCGCCTGCGTTCTGCAATGACTTTGCCAGTTCAACTGAAATGTCAGGAAGCGGATCGCCAGCTATAATAAAAGGGATAAATAGTTTTTCAGAATCATGCAGATTAAACATGTGTCTCCACCTCGTTTTCCAAAACATTCATCAGCGTATGAACGTCTTTATCTCCTCTTCCCGACAAACTGACGAGAATGATTTTATCTTTATCCATGTCTTTTGCCATTTCAAACGCTTTTGCCAAAGCGTGTGCAGATTCAATAGCCGGAAGAATGCCTTCTGTTTCAGAAAGCAGACGTAACGCGGCGATCGCTTCATCATCTGTCACACTTTCGTACGTTACACGGCCGCTTTTATGCAGATAGGCATGCTCCGGCCCGATCCCCGGGTAATCAAGGCCTGCTGAAATGGAATACGGTTCGATAATCTGCCCGTATGCATCTTGTATTAAATAGGTCATCGAACCGTGAATCACCCCGAGCCTCCCTTTTGCAATCGTTGCCGCATGCAGCGGTGTATCAATTCCTTTTCCGGCAGCCTCGGCGCCGATCAGCTCAGTATCTTCGTCTAAAAAGGCCTGAAAAATGCCCATCGCATTGCTTCCGCCGCCGACACATGCAACAACCTTATCCGGGAGCGTTCCTTCGGCTTTACGGAGCTGTTCTTTCGCTTCCTCGCCGATGATTTTCTGAAACTCGCGAACGATGTAAGGATACGGATGCGGGCCTACAACAGAACCGATTAGGTAGAAATGATCTTCACAATGCTGGACCCAATATCTGATCGCCTCATTCGTCGCATCTTTCAGCGTGCCGTTTCCGCTTGAGACCGGCACCACTTTTGCGCCGAGCAGCTTCATTCGGAATACGTTCAGCGACTGGCGCGCAACGTCCTCTTCACCCATAAAAACCGTGCACTCAAAACCGAATTTTGCGGCGGCTGTCGCGGCGGCAACACCGTGCTGTCCCGCACCGGTTTCGGCAATGATTTTCGTTTTGCCCATCTTTTTGGCAAGCAGAATCTGGCCTAACGCGTTGTTTATTTTATGGGAACCGGTATGGTTTAAATCTTCCCTTTTCAGATAGATTTTTGCCCCGCCCAAATACTCCGACACCCTGTCTGCAAACGTTAATGCCGTCGGTCTGCCTGAGTAATCAAACAATAGTTTTTGATATTCGGCATGAAAAACGGGATCATTCTTTAATTCTTTGAAAGCCGTTTCGATTTCTTCGAGGGGCCGCATTAATGTTTCAGGGACAAACTTGCCGCCAAATTCGCCGTATCTTCCGATTTCATTTGGATATGGATACATAATGGTTCATCCTTTCTTCTAAAAGCCGGATCAGTGTTTGATCCTTTTGTCCGTTTTTTTCAATTCCGCTGGCAAGATCTATACCGCACGGGCGTGATTTCAGTAAGCCGGTAATCGTTTCAGGATTAACGCCGCCCGCAATAAAACAGCGCTTGTTTGCTTTTTGAGCCTGCTCCCGGTACAAAGGGACACGCTTCCACGAAAACGCGGTTCCCGTCCCGCCCCTCATGCCTTTGACTGAAGAATCAATGACATAGCCGTCGACGGCAGATGCAAATTGATCCATCTGACGAAGCGTGCTTTCTCCGTGATGGAGCGCTTTCCATATCTCTGAACGCACAAGAGGACGGAGACGGCGGGCATCCTCAGGCGATTCATCACCGTGAAGCTGGATAACGTCAAGGGACAGATCAGAAGCGATTTGCGCGATGTTTTCTATCGTTTCATTCACAAAAACTCCGACATGTTTCTTGTCTGTCCGGATCTCTTGTTTCCATTTCCGGACATCATCCGGGGTGACCTTCCGTTTGCTTGCGGCAAAAATAAATCCCAGGTAATCCGCTTCTGAGGCTGCCGCAAGTGCATAATCACGCTTCGATCGTATTCCGCAGTACTTTAATTCAGGCTTTTTCATACCCTCACTCCCCGAACAGCCCGCGGATCGCCTTTTGCTGTGAATCCTCTCTCATTAAGGATTCTCCGATCAATACAGCCTGCGCCCCGTGCTTGTTGACGAATTGCAGGTCAGCCAAAGAGCCGATCCCGCTTTCACTGACCAGCAGACAACCGTCCGGCACAAACTGCGCTATTTTTTCCGTTTGCGAAACCGAAGTACGGAACGTTTTTAAGTCCCGGTTGTTAATGCCGAGAATGTCCGGCTGAAACACCTGTAAAATCCGTTCAAGCACGGTTTCATCATGGACTTCCACAAGAACGTCCATGTCCTTCCCACGTGCTTCCAGGTAAAGCTCATGAAGCTTTGAAGGTTCCAGCGCTTCACCGATCAGCAAAATCGCATCAGCACCGAGCCGGTACGATTCCTCCACCTGCAGGGAGTCAATAATAAAATCCTTTCTTAATACGGGAAGAGAAACGTTTTTTTTAACATCTGTCAAAAAGTGATTTCTTCCCTGAAAAAAACGGGTATCCGTCAGAACAGAAAGGGCGTCGGCTTTGGCTGCTTCATAATCCGCCGCAATCTCTTCCGGAACAAAATGCTCTTTAATCAGTCCTTTAGACGGCGACGCTTTTTTCACTTCAGCGATCAGCCCGATAAAACGATTCGGATTCAGGAGCGCTTCCTTAAAAGATCTCCGTTCAATTTGACAGGTTTCCGGCAGCACAATGGATTTGATTTCTTCTTTTTTCTGCTGAATGATTTGATCAAGCATATAATTCTTCCTCTTTCTGTTTCAGACGTTCGAGCTGCCTTTTGGCATCTCCGTTTTGAATCGTTTCTAAAGCGATGTTTGCTCCTTCTTTCAGATCGTTTGCGAGACCTGCCGTATAAATGGCCGCTCCCGCATTTAAGGCTGTAATGTGCAGAGCGGACGACGGAGCTTCATTTGCAAAAATATTCTGAATGAGATGCGCGCTTTCTTCCGCTGAGCTCACTTGAATATCTTTCAGCGAACCTTCTTTAAAACCGAATTGCTCAGGTGATACCGCATATTCCAGACGTTCACCGTTTTTCAGCTCAATGACATCGGTCGGTGCTGTGACGGACAGTTCATCTAACCCGTCACGCGCCGACACAAGCATGACGTGCCTGACTTCAAATTGTTCCAAAGCGCTTGCCATCAGGCGCGCTTTTTCAGATGAATAGACGCCGATCACCTGCCGTTTCGCCTGCATCGGGTTGCTGAGCGGGCCAAGCAGGTTAAACACGGTTCGGAAGCCCAGCTCTTTTCTCACGGCGGCGACGTGCTTCATTGACGAATGAAACAGCGGGGCAAACAAAAAACCCATTTGCTTCGTCTCAATACTGTGTTTGACACTGTCAGGGGTGGCTTGAATGGAAACACCCAGTTTTTCCAGCACATCCGCGCTGCCGCTCTTAGACGACACAGAACGATTTCCGTGCTTGGCTACTTTGGCTCCGGCGGCAGAGGCTGTAATCGCTGCTGCCGTTGATATGTTAAACGTAGAAATCCCGTCTCCGCCTGTTCCGCACGTATCAACTACATCCTCCAGGCCATCTGCCGTCTGCGCACGGGCCCGCATCACTTTTACAAATCCGGCGAGCTCCTCCGCCGTTTCGCCGCGGTGGGCTAATACCGATAAGATTCCGCCGATTTCAGACTGCGACATGTCTCCGCTCATCATCATTTCCATCAGCTTTTCGGCTTCTCCGGTTTTCAGCGTGCCGCCATTAACGCACGATTGCAGAAATTTGTTCATCCGTCTTCTCCTCCCCGCCAGAAAAGATGTCTTCTGCGATTTGAATCGTTTTTAAAAGCGCCCCCGCTTTGTTGCAGCTCTCTTCATATTCGGCTTCCGGGACGGAATCAGCGACTATTCCCGCGCCCGCCTGCACCGACGCCGTACCGTTTTTGACACTCATGGTGCGGATGGTGATGCACGAATCAATCGAACCGTCAAATCCGATATAAGCGATACATCCGCCGTAAGTTTCTCTGGAAGTCGGTTCTAATTCATTTAAAATCTGCATGGCGCGGATTTTTGGAGCGCCCGAGAGTGTTCCTGCCGGGAATGCCGACATCAGTGCATCAACCGGATGGACCCCCTGTTTTAAACGGCCGGTTACAACGGAGATGATGTGCATCACATGTGAAAAAGAAACGATCTTCGTGAATTCCGGAACGGTTACGGAACCATACTCCGCGACTCTGCCGATATCATTGCGCGCCAGATCGACAAGCATGTAATGTTCAGCTTTTTCTTTTTCGTCATTCATCAGCTCTTTTTTCAGGCGTTCGTCCTCTTCTTTTCCGGCTCCCCTTTTTCTCGTTCCGGCGATCGGATGTATTTCCAGATGTCTGTCATGCACACGGATCAGGCGTTCAGGCGAACTCCCGACAATGTCTCTGTCCGGCAGTTTAATATAGTACATATAAGGTGAAGGGTTGACGATGCGGAGCACCCTGTACAGCTCAAAGGAATGTCTGGATACCGGGATCTCAAACTTTTGCGACAGCACTCCTTGAAAAATATCTCCCGCTTTTATATATTCTTTCAGTTTATTAACGCCGGCCATAAACTCTTCTTTCGTATTATTGGATGTCACATTGGCAAAGCTCGGTGTTTTAAATGTACCTTTTGAAAAAAACGGCTCTTTCATATCTTTCGGTTCTGTCAAAATACCGATAAGCTCGCGAAGCTCAGCGCAATTTTCTTTAAAAACGGCCCTTTTTTCTTCTTCCGTCTCCCGGCCGTTAAGCGCCGCATATTGAATGAAATGCACTTGTTTCGTTTCATGGTCGTAGGCGATGATTTTCCGGCAGACAAACAGCATGCATTTTTCTAAATCTGTTTCTTTTGCGTGGCTTGGCACGGAAGGCTCAATTAAAGGAATCATGTCATAGCTCAGATAACCGACCGCCCCTCCCGAAAACGGGATATCAAGCTCTGGCGTTTTAATGCGGAAGCTTTCATTCATCCAGTCAAGCACGGCTTTTAAATCTCCGGCTTCAAACAGCGTAAGCCCTTTCGGATCAACGGCAGTGAATGTGTGATGACTCTCTTTAATCGTGATAAAAGGATCGAGACCGATAAAAGAGTATCTTGACCAGCTTGACGACTCATCCTTGCTTTCCAGCAAATACGTAATGTTTCTGTCCAGTTTTTCAACCATCTGAATGGGTGTGATCGTATCGACCGTAAAAGTCTCTGCGATTGGAATGGTGCGGTGTGTCAGACTGTCCTTTAAAAATAAAGAAACATCCGATTGTAAATTCATGATTCTCCTCCTTACGGTAAGGAGAATGAGATGAGGAGTGAGAGGGGTCTTGCGTATAAGAAATAAACCCAAAAGAAAGGCTTCTTTTGGGCAGAATAAAAACGTGTTTATCTCAGCTCAGCTAAACTCATTCTCTGCTACCCTATTCTAAACTCAACTGTTTCATCAACTGACTTCTAAGCTTTATACACACTCTTGTGTATTTCTAAGCTTTTTTTATCGTATTACATGTCAGTATTTTTTGTCAATGATAAATCCGGTCTTAACACAACGGCTTTTTCTAAATAGACATGCTTGATTTCATCTTGAGGCGTATCGGTCTGAACCGTCATCAGGACACGGATACACTTTTTCAGAGCGCCTGCGACATCCATTTCCTGCATGCATGTTACCGGGACGTACTGCCACCCGGAAAGGCGGCGGACCGCTTTTGCCGGAAATACGGAATGGATGTCTGGCGTGGCGGATAACAGGATCTGCACGACGTCTTCCGGCTTGCATCCATTTTGTTCAATGATTTTTTCAAGCAGCTGCTGTGTTTTTTCTAAAATTTCTTGTTCGGTGTCTTGTTCCACCGTTGTTGCTCCGCGAATGCCGCGTATCATCATGCTGTTTCCTCCATTCGCCATTTGTTCAGCAAATTTTCAAGCTCATCTTTTGAAAGCATACAGTCCTGCGCTTCGCCTAATTCCTTCAATACGATGAACTGAGTCATGCCTCCGCGCGTTTTTTTGTCATTCATCATCCGGGCGGAGAGAACTGATGTTGCAATATCTTGTCTGATGCTTCCCGGGTAGCCGAGCCCAACCAGCCATTGCGTGAGTTCTTTTCTGTTCATCTTGCATCCCGCAACTTGTTCACTCACGTAAAGGGCAAACTGCATGCCGAGGGCGACCGCATCTCCATGTGTAATCCGGCCGTAGCCATATTCCGCCTCAACGGCGTGGCCGAGCGTATGTCCGAAATTCAGAAAAGCTCTTATCCCCTCTTCCTTTTCGTCCTCACGCACAACGGCCGATTTGATTGAGATTCCTTTATAAATCATTTCATTCAGCTCAGCGCTTGTCAGTTCGTTTAACGTATCAAGCGTGAGAAGCTTTTCTAAAAAAGCGTGATCGGCGATAAACGCATGTTTTATCACCTCAGCCATACCCGATCTCAGCTCTTGTTCCGGCAGGGTTTTCAGAAGCTCCGTATCATAAATCACCGCTTTCGGCTGATAGAACGCTCCGATTAAATTCTTTCCGAGTTTATGATTGACGGCCACCTTGCCGCCGACCGCGCTGTCATGGGCAAGCAGTGTCGTCGGCATTTGGATGAAATCAATTCCGCGCATAAAAGTCGCTGCGCAAAAGCCGGCCAAATCACCCGTCACACCGCCTCCGAAGGCGATCATACATGAAGAGCGGTCCATATGGAAGGCAATCGCTTCCGATTGAATCCGTTCATACTCTTTCAGAGACTTCGCTTCTTCTCCGCTCGGGACGATCACTTTTTTTACGGGCCATGTTTCGTTTAGAAGCCGGAACATCTCATCACCGTAAAGCCGGTCGACTTCAGCGTCGATGACGAGCAGGATTTTTGTCAGCGGCCTGTTCAGTGAAGTCAAAAGTGCAGCGGCCTGTTTCCTGATGCCTTCACCGATATACACGGGATATGCGGAGGAAGCCGTCCGAACCTCAAGCTCCTTCATTAGAATTCCCTCGATAGTTTCTTCATGTTTTCAACATTTTCTTTAATGCGGTCGATCTGGTCAAGGCCGAATTGTTCTACGACGGCATTTGCGATTTCCCAGGCCACTGCCGCTTCAGCCACGACGCTTGCCGCAGGAACCGCGCAGCTGTCTGAACGTTCAATGCTCGCTGAAAACGGCTCTTTCGTTTCAATATCAACGCTTTTCAGCGGCTTATATAAAGTCGGGATCGGTTTCATAACACCGCGGACGACAATCGGCATTCCTGTCGTCATACCGCCTTCTAATCCTCCGAGCCTATTCGTGGCGCGTGTGTAGCCTTTCTCTTCATCCCACACGATTTCATCATGAACATCACTGCCGTTTTTGCCGGCCGCTTCAAAACCGATGCCGAACTCGACCCCTTTAAAAGCATTGATCGACAGAACCGCAGCGGCGAGCTTGCTGTCCAGTTTACGGTCATAATGGACATAGCTTCCGACACCGACCGGCATGCCTTCAACAATCACTTCAACGATTCCGCCGATCGAGTCACCGTTTGCCTTCGCTTCATCAATGGCTGCCATCATTTGACGGCCTGCTTCTTCATCGTAGCATCTGACCGGTGATTCTTCCGTTACCCGTTTGAGATCCTCAATGGATGTGTAATCGGTTTTCTCTGCTTTTACGCTGCCGATTTGCAAAACATGTCCGGCCACTGTAATGCCAAGCTCCGCTAAAATCTTTTTAGCGACGGCTCCGGCAGCCACGCGAACCGTTGTCTCACGCGCGGAAGATCGTTCTAACACATTTCTCATATCGCGGTGATTGTACTTAATGGCGCCGTTTAAATCCGCGTGCCCCGGTCTCGGTCTTGAAATCTGGCGTTTCATTTCACTTTCTTCTTCTTCTGTAATCGGTGCGGCGCCCATAATTTTTGTCCAGTGGGTCCAGTCTTTATTTTCTACAACGAGCGCAATGGGTGAACCGAGTGTCCGGGCATGCCGCACGCCGCTCGTAATCTTCGCTCTGTCCGTTTCAATCTGCATGCGCCGTCCGCGCCCGTGCCCTTTTTGGCGTCTGGCAAGCTCAAAATTAATGTCTTCCTCAGTTATATAAAGCCCCGCAGGCACACCTTCTATAATGGTCGTCAGCTGCGGACCGTGTGATTCTCCGGCTGTTAAGTATCTCATTTCGTTCTTCTCCCTTCATCACATTAACGCTTTTAAGTAAAACTATAACACAAGTTTTCATAAAATGTCTTCTATCTTTTTTGATAAAAAAATGTATCGGTGCTTTCAAGGCCGAATTTTTCCGGGCTGAAAATTTGTTCTGTGCTTCCGACAAACAGAATTCCGTTCTTTTTCAGGCTGTCCGCCATTTTCACATACAGCTCTTCTTTCGCTTTTTCAGTAAAATAAATAAAAACATTGCGGCAGACGATCAGATCAAAATCCTGTTCATAGCTGTCGGCAAGCAGGTTGTGCCGCTTAAACCGGATGTTTTTCTGAATCTCTTGTTTTACTTGATAGCTGTTGTCAGCCTGCTTGGTGAAATAGCGGCTTTTTATGGAAGCCGGCACCTCTTGCAAGGACCGCTCCTGATAAATGCCCCGCTTGGCTTTGCCGAGCGCCTTTTCATCAATATCTGTCGCCAGTATATCAAAGCCGGCCAAACCCGCCTGCTGATTGAGAATCATGGCCAAGGTATAGGGTTCCTCCCCCGTTGAACAGGCCGCACTCCATATTTTTAACGGTTTGTTATGCTTTATTAACGGAAGAATTGAGGTTTCAAGAACTTCCCATCGTTTATAATTTCGGTAAAATTCAGAAACATTGATTGTCATCCTGTCCAATGTTTCATTTAATAAAAGCTTGTCTTTCTCCAAAGCGGCGGCAAATTCCTGAAAATCTTTGAATCCCTTTTTTTCATAAAGGGACGTCAGCCGCCTTTTCATTTGTGCTTCTTTGTATAAAGATAAATCAACACCGGTTATTTTCTTCCACTTGGTGATAAAAATGTCGTAAGGCTCCATTGCTTCTCTCCCAATCTCGCTGTCTTTTGTCCTAGTATAGCCTGTTTTCTTTCTAATTTGTATGATTTCAATAAAAAAATCAGCCCGCAGGCTGATTTGTGAGAAATGAAAAGACAGGGCAGAGAAGCCTCTGTCTTTCTTAAAATATGTAAACCTTTTCATAACAAGAGAAAAAGAAAGGCTGACGGCTTAGTACACCCAGTCGGCCATTAATTTTTGATACGGTACAAGCTCTTCCTGTTTAAAGAAAATGTCAATTTCCCGTTCAGCGCTTTCTAAGGAGTCTGAACCGTGAATGATATTTTTGCCGACAAACATGCCGTAGTCACCGCGAATCGTGCCTGGCAGTGCGTCTTTCGGGTTTGTTTTTCCGATCAGCTGTCTTGTGATCTCTACTACATTTTCCCCTTCCCATACCATTGCAAATACGGGTCCTGATGTAATAAATTCCACAAGCTCACCGAAAAACGGTTTCCCTTTATGTTCAGCATAATGGTTTTCAGCCATCTGTTCTGAAACTTGCATCAGCTTGGCTCCTGCCAATTGTAAGCCCTTACGCTCAAATCTCGATAAAATCTCTCCGATCAGCTGGCGCTGTACGCCGTCCGGTTTTACCATGATAAAAGTTTTTTCCATAAGATTCTCCACCCCATCATTATGTATAGGCTTTCAAGTTGCACACCGAAATCGTAACATCTTTCTGACAATTAATCAATCCAGGGCGGAGAATGTTCACATCTTGTTCGTAAAAGGATTTAAAATTTCCGTTTGCCGATATATTTGGCAATGGCGGCCAATGATGAACGCGCACGTCCTCTCGGCAGCGTATTCAGCTTTTCAAACGCTTTTTTTAAGTATCTGTCACTGACGGCCATTGATTTTTCAATCGCATCTGTGCGTTTAATATTTTCAATAATGGGGGCGAGCTGCTCCTGTGTTGTTTCGCTGTTAATTAATTTCAGCTGATTTTTCAATTCAGGCTGACGCAGCGCGTACAAAACGGGCAGAGTGACGTTTCCTTGCAGCAGATCTCCTCCGACCGGTTTTCCCAGCTCCTCTTCCGTTGAAGTGAAATCAAGGATATCATCAATAATCTGGTAGGACATGCCCACGTAATAGCCGAACCAATATAATGCTTTATGAATCTTTTCATCAGCTCCCGAAGCGATGGCGCCGAGCTGGCAGCTGACGGCGATAAGAAGCGCCGTTTTCCGTTTGATGCGGCGTAAATAGGTTCTGAGGTTTTGTTCCATATTATATTTATCTTTGATCTGTTCAATTTCTCCGAGGCATACTTCTACGATGGTTTTGGACAGGATCCGGTGGGCTTTCGGCTCATCCAGTCTCGTCATCATCTCAAGCGAGCCCGCAAGCATATAATCACCGGTATACATGGCAATGCGGTTGTCCCATTTGGCTTTAATGGTCGGCTTTCCTCTCCGCAGCTCGGCGTCATCAATGACGTCGTCATGGACGAGGGAGGCCATATGAATCATCTCCAGCGTCACCGCAACATATTTTATTTTATTAATGTCATAGTCGCCGAACATGCCGGAAAGCAATACGAAAACAGGACGGATCCGCTTGCCTCCTGCCTGAAGCAGATGGAGCCCGGCTTCACTCAGCAAGGGATAGTCAGACCGTACCGTCTGCTCAAGCTCCCTTTCGATCACATCAATATCATCATTTAAAAAAGAATAGGCCATTTTAAATTTCATATCATTCACCCAAACATCTGTATATTCATCATTTCCAGCCGATATGCGTAGCGGCCACTCCGCCGGTAAACGAATGGTATTTGACATTCGTCAGGCCCGCTTCTTCAAACAGACGCGCAAGCTCTTTCATACCGGGAAATTCTCTTGCTGATTCTTGAAGCCAAGAATATTCTTTATAGCTCTTCGCAAACATTTTTCCGAAGAAAGGCATGATGTATTTAAAATAAAGGAAATATGCCTGTCTGAAACCGATCATTTCCGGCTGGGATGTTTCCAGGCATACGACCTGTCCGCCCGGTTTGACGACGCGCCGCATTTCTTTCAGCACGGTCAGATAGTCGGGAACGTTCCGGAGTCCGAAGCCGATGGTGACAAAATCAAAAGAATCATCAGCGAAAGGAAGCTCCATTGCGTTTCCGTGCAAAAGCTCAATTTGGCTGTAACCGCCCTCTTTTACTTTTTTCTCGCCGATGCTCAGCATATTTTTGCTGAAATCCAGCCCTTTGATTTCACCGATTTTTCCGGCAGCTTCTGCGAGGGCAATCGTCCAGTCAGCCGTCCCGCAGCAGACGTCAAGCGCTTTTGCGCCTTCTTGCACATTCATGATCTGCATCGTTTTGTCGCGCCATTTTTTATGCTGCTGAAAACTGATGACAGAGTTCATTTGGTCATAATTTTTATAGATTTTTTCAAACACGCCGTGTACGCGCTGTTCTTTTGACTCCTGCATGTTGATTACCCTTCTTCCACTTTCTGATGATATGTTTTGTCTTGGCTGATCGCTTTAAGCCGGTTCAGCATTAGATTTTGGATTGGTGAATTGAGCGGCAGCAGCGTTTCAATGCTTTGCTTCGCCTTTCGGAAGCTTTCTTCCAGTATTTCAGCCTTTGATTTCCCTGACTTTACAATATTGCCGATGACATCGAGAAATATAGCATTGCCGTTCATCAGCCGCTTATACACAAAAAAATCACTCGCCAGCTCTTTCCAGCGCGGAAGATTAAAGTGGTCTGACACTCTGTGAAACAGGGCCGCTTCCACAATCGCCATGCTTTCGATCAATTGATTCAAGTCATTGACAGACCGATCGTACAGACGGATTTTATGCTCATTGATTTCTTTAATTGCCGTAGCGAGCGTCCGGATCATATAGATATCCTTCATTTCAGATAAAAGCGAATAATACAGTCCGCTGAAATAGTCGCCGGCAAGCACGGTGAGCTGCCGGTTTTTATTTTCGTCTCGCTTTAACGCTCTGGCTGTTGTCACTTCATCGTGGGTATCAAGGGCGCTTTGGACAAGCATCGCAGTTACTATGTAATTTTCTCTGTCGTTGTTCTTAATGTCCGCCTCTTCAAACAAAGCGTGAAAAAGAAGAAGCTTATCCTCATCGATTTTCGGCGCAGAAATATGTTTCGCTAAATAAGGATGAGACAGCTTTTGTTTTAATTTCGTATTTAAATTCGCTAAAGTTCCGTAGATGTCTTGCAAAAATATCACCCTTGTCCCCAAATTCACATTTATTCTAATATGTATGAGATTTACTCGTCATTATTATACGCAGGTATCATTATAGCATAAAAAAAAGAAATTGGCTGTATTCTCCCGCCGTTTGCGGGCATTTGGCAAAAGCGGGAAACAGCCGGCTTATTTTTTTTCGCTGTTCATTTCTCCGTAAGCGGTCTGGATGAGGGCATTGCCCCTCACTTTGATGGCTGAAGTATGCTCTGTAAACTGAGCGATAATCACTTCACCTTTGTCCAGCTTTTCAGAATGGTGGAATTTCGTATCCGTTCCTCTCGTTAAACCGATGACGTTCACACCGTCCTCGACCGCTTTAATGACGACAAAATCACTTGAATGCTTTGAATTCATATCTGCACCCTCTATCATAATTAATCCGCACGTTTAATATGTTCTAACACTTCGGAACGCGCCGCAGCGTCCTCTTTAAAAATACCTCTTACAGCGGAAGTTACCGTTTTTGCCCCCGGCTTTCTTACGCCTCTCATCGTCATGCACATATGCTCAGCTTCAACGACAACCATGACGCCGTGGGGATCTAAGGTGTCTACGATGCTTTCTGCAATCGTTGAAGTAATGCGCTCCTGCAGCTGCGGGCGTTTTGAAACGGCTTCCACAGCACGCGCCAATTTACTCAGACCTGTCACTTTACCGCCGCGCGGAATGTAGGCAATATGCGCTTTTCCGTAAAAAGGAACAAGATGATGTTCACACATAGAATGAAACGCGATATCTTTTACAAGAACAAGCTCCTCGTGGTCCTCGCCGAAAACGGTTTTGAAATGCTCTTTCGGGTCTTCATTTAACCCCGAGAATACTTCCGCATACATTTTCGCCACGCGTTTCGGTGTATCTAAAAGACCTTCCCGGTCCGGGTCTTCTCCAATCGCCTCTAAAATCTGGCGAACTGCCTGTTCAATCTGTTCTTTATTAACTTCTTTCATTGTCTGTGTCCTCCACCATTGAATACATTTAATTTCGATTCTAGCACATTTGACGCGCCAAAAGCAAAACGAAAGTCCTGCCCGGAGACCGAGGCTGCTTAAATATGAAAAGCCCCTTTATCAAGGGGCTTTTCTGTGAAGAAACAAAGTGTATGTATCAGATGCATACACGATCTATATTCACAATTATTTTCCTGCAACAGCGTCTTTAAGAGCTTTACCTGGTTTGAAAGCAGGTACCTTGCTTGCAGGGATTTCGATTTCTTCACCTGTTTGCGGGTTACGTCCTTTACGTGCAGAACGCTCGCGCACCTCAAAGTTACCGAAACCGATCAGTTGGATTTTATCACCATTTTTAAGTGCATCTAAAATCGTATCAAAAACAGAATCAACTGCTTTTGTAGCGTCTTTTTTAGACAATTCGCTTGCTTCTGCAACCGCATTGATTAGTTCTGTCTTGTTCATGCCTTTCACCTCCTCCCAAAAGGGTATCAATTCAGCAGTTTATTATCATTTCTTCACAGTTCAGCCTGATTCTAAACCTGTCTTATAAAAAATCAAAGCAGGGAAGAACAGACAAGTAAACGGCTTTTCAAAAGAAAACAGACACTTTGAGGAATGTTTGTCCAACAAAGTGAAGATTTTCTGTAAGTAGAGTAACACATATAAAAAGCCATATCAAGCATTTTAAAGCCCCAATCCCTTGCTCGTCAAGGTTTTCGCGTGTTTTACCGAACAAATATTCCTTTTTTTGCTTTTTTCCTCCTAATCCTTGATTGATTTCCAGTATCTAAAAGACAAAAAAAGACCCCCCGTTTCAGGAAGAGGTCCTTCAGCTTACAAAATAATGGCGATCAGGCCGCCTGAGCCTTCGTTTATAATTCTCTCAAGCGTTTCTTTCAGTTTATATCTCGCATTTTCCGGCATAAGCGACAGTTTCGCCGAGATTCCTTCTCTTACGATCGAGCTCAATGATCTTCCGAAAATATCGGAGTTCCAGATCGAAAGCGGATCATCCTCAAAGTCCTGCATTAAGTAGCGGACAAGCTCTTCGCTTTGCTTTTCCGTCCCGATGATCGGCGCGAATTCACTTTCCACATCCACTTTGATCATATGAATGGACGGGGCGACTGCTTTCAGCCTTACTCCGAATCTTGATCCCTGTCTGATGATTTCCGGTTCATCAAGGCTCATATCCGTTAAGGCCGGGGCTGCAATGCCGTAGCCGGTCTGTTTCACCATTTTCAGCGCGTCTGAAACCTGATCATATTCCTTTTTCGCGTGGGCGAAGTCCTGCATTAATTCAAGCAGGTGGTCTTTCCCGCGGATTTCGACGCCCACTACTTCTTTTAAAATCTGGTCGTATAAATGATCCGGCGCGTATAAATCAATTTCTGCGACACCCTGGCCAAGTTCAATTCCGGCCAATCCGGCGCTTTCAATAAACTCAAATTCACTGAAGTGGCCGACAACCCGGTCGACGTCGCGCAGTCGTTTGATATCTTTTACGGTTTCTTTCACTGACTCCTGGTAACTTTCTCTGAGCCAGTGATTTTCTTTCAGCACCATGACCCAGCTCGGAAGGTTGACATTCACTTCCAGCACAGGGAACTCGTAAAGCGCTTCTCTGAGAACGCTTAACACATCTGTTTCCCTCATGCTTTCAACACTCATGGCGAGAACGGGGATATCATATTTCGCGCTTAATTCAGCTCTGAGCGCTTCTGTTTCCGGGTGGTACGGCTTCACCGAGTTGATGACCATAATAAACGGTTTGCCGACTTCCTTCAGCTCGTCAATGACTCTTTCTTCCGCTTCTACGTAATCGCCCCGCGCAATATCACCGATTGAGCCATCCGTCGTAATGACGACCCCGATTGTGGAATGTTCCTGGATGACTTTTCTCGTACCGATCTCCGCCGCTTCATGAAAGGGAATCGGTTCTTCGTACCATGGTGTATTAATCATTCTCGGGCCGTTTTCATCTTCATACCCCTTCGCACCGGGAACCGTGTATCCCACACAATCCACAAGACGGATATTGACGTCAAGCCCTTCCGCCACATGTACGGACATGGCTTGATTCGGAACAAATTTTGGTTCTGTGGTCATTATCGTTTTTCCTGCTGCGCTTTGCGGAAGCTCATCCTGCGCCCGCGCTCGGTCGGCTTCATTGCTGATATTCGGGAGCACCACAAGCTCCATAAATTTTTTAATGAATGTAGATTTCCCTGTACGGACAGCGCCGACGACTCCTAAGTATATATCGCCTCCTGTTCGTTCAGCGATATCCTTGAAAATATCGACCTTTTCCAAGTGATCCCCTCCCGGACTTCCTATCCTTATCATTTTTCATTCACCATTCTTCAATCAAATACAGGACACTATATGTGTATGACGTTGTCCTATTTCAATATGACATCTTTAGAAAATTTTCAGGCAATCTTTTCTATCGGAATCAAAAAAACCTTTCTCCCTATTTGTATGCGAGGGAGAAAGGTTCATTCCTGTTTCGTTTTACTTTCTAAAAAAACGGGTTCCTGTTTTTCATTTACGGTGTATGTGACTGAAAAGGCCGGGACGAAAGGCGTCTCTTTCCATAAAATATCCTGAATTTCCGCGCCCGGTCTGATTTTCTTTTTGTTTTCTTTCAGGCAGCGGGCGAGATCGACGCGATAGTCGGCATAGATTTCTCCATCAGCGCCGATTAAAAGCGGCAGAGACGTGCCTGAAACCGGACTTTTGACTGAAGGAGTGTCTTTCATGCCGAGCTTCTTTTTATTTAAAGTGAACAGCCCTTTTGAAACAGCATCCTCATAGGGCGGATATGTATGTTTTTCCTGATACATTTTAACACGCAGCTTCATATCGCGGATTGCCTCCGCCATTTGGAGATCGATCAGCTTCACGGTCGGCTTATTTTCCACATCGACAAGCACGTATTGGTACATTCCTCCGCTTTCAAAAGCTGATGCCGGCGGCTCCTCTATATATCTGGGCGCGAGCCGCTTAAAATCTATCGGATATTTTTGATAGATCGGTGTTTTCATATCTTTGGTCTGAATCGGCAGAAGTCCGCCGTTCGCCTTTTTAAACTCATCCACTGCCGCTTGAACCTGCTGAAGCTGATGCTTGTAAGATACTTTAGTTTCAGTTTTTTCGGCTTCAGGATACAGACAGCCGGACAGCAAAAGCACCGCAAATGCCGTTATGACAGCCATTTTCATCTTATGCATTCCGCGCCCCCTTTTTTGCTTATTCATTGACAGGCCCGCTGAAAACGACCATTAACACGATCAATCCCGAGATGACCATACAGGCATAAGCGAGCGAAGAAACTGCTGCTTTGATCAGCTTGTTTTTCACTTTGTACCTGCTGACATAAATAGAGGCCACCGCAACAAACATTAATCCCATAGCACCAAGCGCAAACCACATTTTCATCAATGCCACACTCACGTCCGTGCCCCCCGTCCCATCATTGTAAGCGTTATATTTCATTTTAATATACAAATGTTGAAAAGATCAACAGGTTTTCCATCTATTGAAAAAACAAAAAAACTGAAGCAAAGAGGGGGACTTTGCTTCAGTCAAGTTGACTATATTCACCTATACGTCTGAGATACACTCTCTTGGACTTCGATGCTATAGTATGCGTAGATGCGTACGTCTGCATCCTCTTCTGCCTAAATCAGCAAATGTTTTAAGCGATTTCAGCCGGAGAGTTCCGCGTTTTGGACTTTCGTCATTTCAGAATATGCAGACGGTATGTTATTGTCACTTCACCCGGTTTTCGAATGTGTTGACCAAGTCTTCCATCTCATGGGTTTTCACTCTGGCCATTAAGGATTCTACAGCCGTTTCTACCTTCTGCCCGTTAAATAACACTTGGTGAAGCGCCTCTGTAATCGGCATTTTCACTTGGTATTTTTGAGAAAGCTGATACGCCGCTTTCGTCGTCCGCACGCCTTCAACAACCATTCCCATCTTGTCAAGGACAGCCTCCAGCTTGTACCCTTTGCCGAGCAGGTTGCCGGCGCGCCAATTGCGGGAATGAACGCTCGTACACGTCACGATTAAGTCGCCTACGCCAGTCAGGCCGGAAAAGGTGAGAGGATTTCCGCCCATCTTTGTGCCGAGTCTGGCGATTTCAGCAAGACCGCGGGTGATCAGGGCCGCTTTTGCGTTATCTCCGTATCCCAATCCGTCTGTAATTCCCGCTGCCAGAGCGATGATGTTCTTTAATGCTCCCCCTATTTCAACACCGATCATATCCGGATTGGTATAGACACGGAAATGCTGGTTCATAAATAGATCCTGAACCGCTTCTGCAGCCTCGATATTTTTTGAAGATGATGTAACAGTCGTCGGGTGTCTCAATCCGACTTCCTCAGCGTGGCTCGGCCCTGAAAGCACAACGATGTCTTTTCTGTACTCCTCAGGCAGCTCCTCTTCCATTAATTCTGAAATGCGGAGAAGCGAATCCGGCTCAATTCCTTTGCTGACATGAACAAAAATCGACTGTTTCGGGATGTAAGGCAGAGCCTTTTTCAGCACTTCCCGAATGGCTTTTGTCGGAACTGCCACAATGATGAAGTCAGCTCCTTTTAAAGCCTCGCTTAAATCAGCTGTGCCGATGATAGAGCTTGACAGCTCCACCCCCGGCAGATAATCTTTGTTTTCATGCAGCCCGTTGATTTGATCGATCAATTCGGCACGGTGTCCCCACATCATGACCTGATGTCCGTTATCAGCCAGCACTAAAGAAAGTGCAGTGCCCCAGCTTCCCGCTCCAAGCATTGCCACTTTTTTCATCTCTGTATCACACCTTTTTATTTTCTTGCTCTTGCAAATATTTTAATTGGCGTACCTTCAAATCCGAAAGCATCACGGATTCGGTTTTCTAAAAAGCGTTCATAAGAAAAATGCATCAATTCCGGATCGTTGACAAAAACAACGAAGCTCGGCGGTTTAACAGCGACTTGAGTCGCATAATAAATTTTCAGACGGGAGCCATTGTGCGTCGGAGTCGGATTCATGGCGACCGCATCCATGATGACGTCATTTAAGACATTTGTCTGCACGCGGAGAGAGTGGTTTTCACTCGCTTTAATAATCGCAGGCATGAGTGTATGAATCCGCTTTGTCGTCAGTGCCGACATGAACAGTACCGGCGCATAATCGAGAAATTGGAAATGCTCCCGTATATTCTGTTCAAATTCTTTCATCGTGCGTTCGTCTTTATCAACGGCATCCCATTTGTTTACGACGATGACGACGGCTTTTCCTGCTTCATGGGCATATCCGGCGATCCGCTTGTCCTGCTCAAGGATGCCTTCTTCAGCGTTCAGTACCACGCCGACGACGTCTGAGCGGTCAATGGCTTTTAATGCCCGAAGTACACTGTATTTTTCTGTTGTTTCATATACTTTTCCCTTTTTTCTCATGCCCGCCGTGTCAACAATCACAAATTCCTGCTGGTTATAAGTGAATGCCGTATCTACAGCGTCTCTCGTCGTTCCCGCCACGTTGCTCACGATAACCCGCTCTTCGCCGAGCATCGCATTGACAAGAGAGGATTTTCCGACATTCGGACGGCCGATCAGACAGAATTGAACGACATCATCATTATACTTCGTTTCGGGAATGTTTTTAAAATGCTCGGCACAAGCATCAAGCAAATCTCCCAATCCCAAACCGTGAGTACCGGAAATCGGATAAGGCTCTCCAAAACCGAGCGCGTAAAAGTCATAGATGTTCGCTCTCATTTCGGTATTATCTAATTTATTAACGGCCAATACGACCGGTTTTTTCGTCCGGTACAATATTTTTGCCACTTCTTCATCCGCAGACGTCACACCTTCGCGGCCGTTCACCATAAAGATGATCACATCAGCCTCGTCCATGGCGATTTCGGCCTGCTGGCGGATCTGTGTCAGAAACGGTTCGTCTCCGATGTCAATTCCGCCCGTGTCAATCAGGTTAAAATCATAATTCAGCCATTCCGCCGAACTGTATATCCGGTCCCGCGTCACTCCGGGGGTATCTTCTACTATTGAAATTCTTTCACCCGCAATCCGGTTAAAGATTGTGGATTTTCCCACATTCGGTCTTCCGACAATGGCTACGACAGGTTTACCCATAGTACCCTTCCTTTCAATCCAGCCGCTTACATTTTCACAAAAATTGTTCAACCGGTTATTAAAATCATCTTCGCTATGAAAAGAACCCTTCAACAGAAGGGCTTAACTCATTTATTATATCAGTTTTCACCGAGATCACAATGTATTCTTCGAAATGTTTCGCATTCATGCAACAGTCTCCGTCCGTTTTCAAGACATTTTGGTGGCCCCTTTGCCCTGCTTTTTGCTTTTTTGGCTGATGCGCGCCGCAAGCTGTTCATAGGTAGTCAGCCCGATAAGCAGAATCACTCCCGCCGAGCAGCCTGAAAGCCATTGATAGCCGCCGACGGCTGCAGCGCCTGCAATTTTGTGAATGACCGCCGAATACAATAACTCTCCCTGGCACATGCCGAGAACAAAAAGACAAAGCCTCTCAGGAAATCGCCCCTCAACAGAAACCGTAATAACGGTAAGCAGTATGACAGCCGCCCACTCAGGTTTTATGATGAACCAAACGGGATCATATAATGCAAAAAGAAAGATAAAGCTGTACGCTGCAGCAGCCGTCAGATGAATCAGGACATTACGGAGCCGCTTATGCATGCCGAGGCTCCCCGCGTAAACAAATGCGGCAGCAAAAAACATGACATATGCCGCGTTCAGTGTAAAATAAGCGGTCATCTGATGTATGCTTGCCATCATATTAGTCAAAATAAAGACTGATACGTAAAAACGGCTTTTCGTTTTGGCAAAAATAAAAGTCGCAAGTATCCATAAAAACCACATCGACCAGTAATAATAAAACGGTTCCATAAATCGCTCCTCCTTTGATCAGTATGGAGCGGGAACGCATTTTTTAAACCAATTATCCTGAAAGGAGCGGATGATGATGGGAAAAGACAGACAGGAGAAAAAACTGAAAGCCTCCCGCCGAGTGGAATCGGACCGCGACGATTCGATTCACCATAAAGGAGCGACAAGCCTCGAGCAAAACGGGGAATTCCGAAAAAGAAAATCGTAAAGCAAAAAAGGCATGCGGGTCCGCATGCCTTTTAACGTCTGCTGAAACGGGATGTGTCAATTCCCCGTTCAGAAAGCCAGTGATGTGTGTCACCTTTTATAACCAAAGGCGCCTTTTGCAATTGGGCGACTGTTTGACACCCAAGGACGGTCATAATCATTTTCAGCTCTTGTAAAAGCGCCGTCATCTCGTCAAAAAGACCCTCTTCTCCTTTTGAGGTGAGAGCTTTCAGGAATGTGCCCGCCATTCCCGCGCAGCATGCGCCGAGAGCAATCGATTTGGCGACATCCAGCGCACTTTGCAGCCCTCCTGAGGCGATAACGGATTGATCAGCAGAAAGCGAACGGATTTCCGCTAAACTTGCGGCTGTAGAAATTCCCCACGTGTTAAAAAATTGAAGCGCCTTCTCTCTGCGCAGATTTTCAATTTTAGAGAAATTTGTCCCGCCGTATCCGCCGGCATCAACGGCTGCCGCCCCGGCATCAAATAACCGCCGTGCGGATTCCCTGCTCATGCCGAAGCCGACTTCTTTGACAAAAACGGGCACTCCCGCTCCATCGGAAATCCGCTCAATGCGGCTGAGAGCGCCCGTAAAGCTTCTGTCCCCCTCAGGCATGACGATCTCCTGAATCACATTCAAATGAATCTGGAGGGCGTCTGCTTCAATCATATCAACTGCCCTTTTCGCCTGCTCGGCGTCCGCCTCGCTGCCTAAATTCGCAAATATTAAACCATCCGGATTCTCTTTTCTGACGATTTCGTAGGAATACCGTTCAGCGGGATCTTTCAGTGCCGACATTTGCGAACCGACAGCCAGCGGCATGCCGGCTTTGCGCGCAGCTCTTGCCAGTGACCTGTTAATTTCGTATGTAAGCTGTCCGCCGCCGCCTGTCATCGCATTGATAAAAATCGGCGAACTGCTTGTGAGTCCGCCGATTTTCGTTGAGATATCCACTTTTTCCAATGCAAGGTCTGGCAGGCTGACATGAACAAACGTAATATCATCAAACCCCGTTTCCCGGCTCTGACCGGTAGACAGCGCATGATTTATATGTTCTCTTTTGCGTTCTGCTCGTGTCACGTTTTATCACCAATTTATTTTAATTTATTAAGCTTGTCACCGATTAAATCGCCAAGCTGAAAGCCTGTGCTCGGCTCTTCTTTCGCCTGGTATTGACGGAAATCCTCCTGATCGGCTTTCGGCGCTTCTTCAAGCTCACGCATGCTTAAGGAGATGCGTTCTTCGCTTTCGTTAACGTCCAGGACTTTCACTTTAACAGTCTGTCCTTCTTCAAGCACTTCATGCGGCGTTCCGATATGTTTATTGGAAATTTGCGAAATGTGCACAAGTCCTTCCACGCCGGGAAGAATTTCCACAAAGGCGCCGAAGCTTACGAGGCGCTGCACTTTTCCTTCAAGCACATCTCCCTGCTTCACCTTTTCGCCGATCTGGCTCCAAGGTCCCGGCAGCGTCTCTTTAATAGATAAAGAAATTCGCTCGTTATCGCGGTCTACGGACAATACTTTCACTTTTACGTCCTGTCCCTCTTCCACGACGTCAGACGGTTTTTCGACGTGTGAATGAGACAGCTGCGAAATATGAACAAGTCCGTCGATTCCGCCGATGTCGACAAACGCGCCGAAATCAGTCAGGCGCTGCACTTTTCCTTCAAGCACGCTTCCAACTTCAAGCGTTTGGAGAAAATCATGCTTTTTGGCTGTCTGTTCTTTTTCCACCACAGCCCGGTGTGACAGAATCACCCGGTTTTTATCACGGTCAAGTTCAACGACGATAAGAGAGAGAGTTTTCCCTTTATAGTCAGTGAAATCCTCGACGAAATGAGCTTCGACAAGTGATGCAGGAATGAAGCCGCGAACGCCGATATCAACGACGAGACCGCCTTTCACCACATCTTTCACTTCAGCTTCAAACACTTCTTTTGTTTCGAATTTTTTTTCAAGGTCTTCCCAAGCGCGGTCAGCATCAACGGCACGTTTAGATAAAATCAAAGCATCGTCTTCCACTTTTGTTACTTTCAGGTCAAGCTCGTCGTCAACTTTTACGACATCCGATGCTTTCTCTACATGAAGACTTGATAATTCACTGATTGGAATGATCCCGGATTGTTTGACATTGATAATTTCGACATCTACATGCTTGTCCTCTACCTTTGTCACAATCCCTTTTACTACATCTCCAACCTCTGGCACTTGAACATCAATTTGATTCATTTCCTCTGTCATTTGAATAACCTCCTTGGTCCAAACCTACACAGCTTAATTAAAACGGTTTGAAAGCTGAACATGTGAATGTCCGCTTTCAGCCGAATATGTATTAAAGAATCATCCAAAAAAAGATTTTGAATGATCAATAAAAAGTTTTATTAGTATTAACTTCTAATAAAAGGACTGGTTTGTCAAGCAATAACATCTTGTCTTTTGAAAAAAATTAAAATGAGCTCCGCCCGATGTTAACGTGATTTCTGTTCAACAATCTCCAGAATTTTTCCTGCGACCTCGGGAATGCTCAGTGACGTCGTATCAATTTCAACCGCGTCATCCGCTTTGCGCAGCGGGGAAACTTCTCTCTCTGAATCGAGTTTATCGCGCCTTGCAATTTCTTCAATGAGCGTCTCGTAATTCACGTCATAGCCCTTTTTCTTATTCTCTTCATATCGGCGCTTCGCTCTTTCTTCTACGGACGCCAAAAGGAAAATTTTCACTTCCGCATCAGGCAGCACGTGAGTTCCGATATCACGGCCGTCCATGACGACGCCGCCTTTTTCTCCGAGCTGCTGCTGTCTTTTCACCATTTCTTCTCTGACGCCTTTATGCTTGGCGGCGATTGATACTTGGTTGCTGACTTCGTCTTTTCGGATTTCTTCTGTCACATCTTCTCCGTTTACCAGAACGATTTGTCCTTCCGGAGCGGATACAAGCTCAATTTCCGTACGCTTCAAAAGCTCTGTGAGCGCGGCTTCATCCGTTAAATCGGCATTTTGCTTGAGCGCCGTATATGTAATGGCACGATACATCGCTCCCGTGTCAATGTACACATATGATTTTTTCTCAGCCACTATTTTAGCAACGGTGCTTTTTCCGGCAGCCGCCGGACCGTCGATTGCAATTGATAATTTCTTGTCCATAATCTCTCTCCTTGCTCTTTACTCCTCTATGGATTGTATCATGAACTGTCCGAAAAGGGGCGAAAAAATTGAGACGATTTACCGCTTTACCGTTTCAATCCATTCTTTTTTCTCCATTTTATCCACTCCTTCATATTTCACAGCTTTCGAAATATAAGGTTCAATAGGCTGATAATGAAGCAAAAACTGTACCGCGCCCAAAATAACGAGCTGAATGCAGACCAATTTGACCAGCAGACGTTCAAATGTTTTCATACACGCGCACCTCCATTAGGATTAGTATGGAAAAGTGCGCTGCAGTTTATTCCGGCTGACGGTTTCTTCTCTGCTGCAGCTGCGCGCGCATACAGTATCGGAGTATATGCTGCTGAGACGCGGGGTCGATGTCTGTAAATTCAAGCGTCATTTTTCGTTTCGCCGCCTTTTCATCATAAAAAACCCGCTGGGTAACAGCCTCGGCCGTTATATCCGCTGTATTTTCCTTTTCGGAAAGAGAAAACGAAACATGCAGCTTTTCACCCGGTTCCGCGGAAATATGTTCAGGCAGCACAACTGCAATTCCGCCGGCGCTCATATTAGAAGAAACCGTTTGAAAGGCGGTTTTTTCCGCTTCCATTTTGACGGCTACATCCAATACAGCGTCTGCACGGACGTACCGGCGTCTTTGAATCCGCTTCATTTCTTCCTTAGGGGGAATATCCAGTCCGATCATCGGGATGGGATCTTTTTTCTTCCCTTTGATTATGGTTTTAAATTGATAAGGCACTTGGCCGTTCCCCATAAATTCAGCTGTTATCTCCAACCCTTTGTGCAAAAAGACCGTCCGTCCCGTATCCAGATCGACGGGATATGAGATGTACAGTTCACCGCTTTCAATACTGACTGCTTTACTCCTCGCTTTTTTGAACTCATTGTTCTCTATGTATTCAATCCAAATATAATCTCCGACAGCTATCATGGGCCTTCACTCTTTCATTATTTATGCTTTTATTAAAGCATGTAATGAAAAAAAGGAAAAGACTTTTAGTCCTTTCCTCCTTTATTTTTATAGGTCTTTATATATAGGTTCTGCACTTTTTAATTTTTCTATTTTTTCTTCTTTTCCATCGTCCGCATTGATGAACATTTGATATGTGTCTTTCCCGATCGTCCCGAGCATTTCATAGCAAAGCACTTCCTGGCCGAGTTCATTCGTGATCAATGCCTGCCGCGTCTCCCGGACTTCAACATTTTTATTCAGCTTCGCTTTCGCTTCATCAGCCGATAAAGCCGGAGCCGGAATTGTTCTCGTGCGGTGCGCCGCCAAATAATCACGCGCGGAGAAACCGACGACTTCACCGTCATCCAGTGCCACCTTCATTCGGATGGCTTCCGGATAAATACGGACGTTTTTCTCAACGGGAATAAAAGAAAAGACGCCGATGTTGTTATATTGCGCGCTTTCATCAATTTCGAGATTTTTTGTTTCATAACCGTTTTTCTTTAAAAACGCAACGGCCCGGTTAGATGCTTCATTGAGGCTGATCTTTTGTTTCTTCACGGCCCGCTTTTGAATTAAATAGACCGGATGTCCGCCTTTTTGGGTAATATCCATATAGATAAAAGACTTGCTGTCGGCGTCTTTCATGCGGATGCTGTATACGTCCCGATTCGTCTTCCGGCCGCTTTTTACCACTTTAATGGAATAATTATGATCAGGCGCAAACCGTTGCGCGATTTTGACTGCTTCTTTTTCTGTAATTTGTTTTCCTTTCAGATGCGTAAAACCTTTTCGTTCTGTGTTTGCGCTTGTAAACGTAGGGCTGGTGCTGTCTTCAGAAAAAGCGCCTACATTTTTTTCGACAGTTTTAAAGCTGTCGACGATCGTATTATCGCTTTGTTTTTTGTCAGAGGCGAGCGCCATCTCAACATCCATCCACCGCAGATTTTTGCTCATGACGAGATGCTGAACGCTGCGCAGCTGGTTTTGAATGTTCTCCGCCTGTTTGTACAGGCTGTTCAGTGTTGTATACTCTTTCTTATCAAGCGGTTTTTGATCTAAATCCCGGACGGATGTTTTATAGCTGAAATCTCCTATATTGGATAAAAACTCCTCCGTCTTATTAAAAGGCATGAGAGTCAGCGGCAGCTGGCTCACATTGTTATGAGCTTCAGATGTTATTCTCCATACATCAATGAGCGCCGGAGACAGAGATTTTTTACTGTTCATTGCAAGCGTCGTCCCGATTTTATCGTGAAGCTGATCTACATGGTACGTCAGTTCATGAAATGCCCTCTGATAATTATTTTCCGCATGCAGAAGGACCGCATCTTTTTCCTGATGCTCTTTATATCCCCAATACCCGGTTGCGGCGATCGCGACACCGAGAACAGCGATAATGATTCCTCTAATCATGTTAACACCTCATTTTTCGTACTTTTACTCACAGAAAATGTGTTTTCCGATCTGTTTAATCTGCGGACGTCCCCAAATCCATTTGCTTGTCGCCGTATCAGGATTGAAATAATAAAGCGCGTTTTCAGAAGGGTCCCAGCCGTTAATCGCATCAAGAACTGCTTCTTTTGCTCTTTCATTCGGCTGCATATATATTTGGCCGTCGGCAACAGCGGTAAACGCGAGCGGTTCGAAAATGACGCCGGCCACCGTATTCGGAAATAACGGGCTTTTAATACGGTTTAAAATAACAGCGGCGATGGCAACCTGTCCTTCAAACGGCTCACCGCGCGCTTCCCCGTACACAGCCTGCGCCAGAAGATTGATGTCGTTGTTTGAAAAACCGCCCGGCATATTGGCCGCTGTCGTATTTTGCTTTTGATTTGACTGACCGCCTGTATTGTTTTGCGGTTTTTGAGCGGGCTTATTCGTTCCAGCAGACTTCTGGGCGCCGGCTGACGGTTTCGTTTGGTTTTTTAAAGGAACGTTGCCATAATGGGTGAACGTATTCCCTTTTTGAATCTGCTCCATTACATATTCACGGTAGTATTTTGATTTTGAAATCAGCACCTGCTTGGTTTTCGCGCCGACGAGGCCGTCAACCGGCTTCATGCCGAATTTCTCCTGAAAATTCCGTACGGCCCAGTATGTCGTCCAGCCGTAAACACCATCGATTTTCCCGTTATAAAATCCGTTATATTGCAGACGGGCCTGCAATTCTATAACATCATCACCCGTTGCGCCTCTTTGAACCACTTGATTTGAAAACGCATGGGCCGTTTCATGATCGAAGATAGCGGCGGCGAATGAAAATAGAATAAGACAAGCCATAAACGCTCCTTTACACTTCATCTTTTCAAGCCTCCTCCAGCAAAATTTAAAGTGTATCCGTATTGTCTGTCACGAGGTTATTTTTATGCACGTTTCCTTCTTATCCCCTGTCAAGGCATAAAAAAGAAACCGCACGCGGCGCGCGGTTTCTCACACTTGGATTATATTGACGGAACGTGCTTTTTTTGCCTTTCTCAGCCCGAACCACCATAAAAACAGCATAAACGGCAGCATATAATATACCCAATGATTGAGGGCGGTAAGAATAAAATCGTAAGAACCGTGCAGACATGAAGGCACGACCAGTGAAATCACTAGCCACTTCACGCGGGCTTTTTTCCGCGAAAAGCGGGCTTTTCCGAGATAAAACCCCATGATCACCCCGATCAGCGCATGGCAGGAGACTGGCAGAATCGCCCTGATGAAAGCATGCTCAACACCGTGGCCGAATAAATAAAGGATATTTTCAAGCGTCGCAAAGCCTAATGACACACTGGCCCCGTAAACGATTCCGTCATAATGCTCATCAAAATGAGCATGCGGGTACACACTGATCATCAAAACAAACCATTTCACCGATTCTTCCAAGAAGCCCGAAGACAAAAACGAAACGAAAAAGCTTCCTCCCCCTACATGCTCTTTTTCAAGAACATACTGGATGAACATGGTCGGAAACACAAGTACAACTCCGAGAAAAAAAGACCTCAGCACCATATGTACGGGTTCATTGTCATATTGATCTTTTAAATAAAAATAGCTTAACAGCGCAATGCCGGGAGCAATTCCTGCAGAGATGATTGCAAACATCAGGCAACCTCTTTCCTTTATATTCCTATATCTATCGTACCATGTTGTTCATATTTTTACATCTTCCAATTTCTAAAAAAGAGCATATGAATGATCATATGCTCTCTGCACCCAGCCGTTTTGAAATTTCGTTTGCGATCAAGCCGCCGTGAAAACGGCCGTTCTCGATAAAAATTTCATTGGCGTTATTTCCCGCTGCAATAACCCCGGCAATAAAAACACCATCAACATTTGTTTCCATCGTTTCTTCCCGGAAAAACGGCCGGCCTGATTCTGCATCAATCTGCACACCGATTTTTTCAAGAAATCCGTGATCGGGATGATATCCTGTCATGGCAAATACGAAATCGTTTTTCAGCCTGACCGTCTCATTCCTGCCGGAGCGGAAAATGATCTCATCTTCCGTCACTTCTTCAAGACAAGCGCCGAATTCCATCCGGATTGTTCCGTTTCTGACGAGGGCCTCAAACTCAGGCAGAATCCACGGCTTGATGCTCGGGGAGTACTCATTTCCTCTGTAAAGCACCGTAACGCGCGCGCCGGACTTCACCAATTCCAAAGCCGCATCTACACTTGAGTTTTTCCCGCCGATCACCGCGACATCTTTATCAAAATAAGGATGGCCTTCTTTAAAGTAATGAAATACCTTAGGAAGCTCTTCACCCGGTATGTTCATATAATTCGGATGATCATAATATCCTGTCGCGATAATACAAAACGGAGTGAGATAGCGGTCTTTTGACGTTTCAACAAGAAAACGGCCGTCTTCCTGTTTCGTGACGCGCTCCACCGTTTCAAAGGCGTTTACACGAAGCTCTTTTCTTCTGACAACCTCTCTGTAGTACGAGAGAGCCTGTATTCGGACCGGTTTTCTGTTTTCCGTTATAAAGGCGACATCGCCGATCTCCAGTTTTTCACTTGAACTGAAAAAAGTTTGATGTGTCGGATAGTGATAAATGCTGTTTACGACATTTCCTTTTTCGATCACAAGGGCGTTTACGCCAATTTGCTTCAGATGTATAGCCGCCGATAATCCGCAAGGACCTCCGCCTATTATAATTGCTTTTTCTTCTGTCATGTCCTTCAACTCCTGCGATTTGGCATTTCCATCATAAGTTTCCACTCATATAAAAAATCTCCTATATTATCATAGGAGATTTTTTTTGTTTATGCAAACGATTGGTTTATATCCAGCCTCTGAAACGCGAAGCCTCCGCCATTTTCCGCACGCCGACCATGTAAGCCGCAAGCCTCATGTCAATCCGGCGGTTTTGGGACATTTCATAAATATTATTAAACGATTTTACCATCATATTTTCCAGTTTTTCTTCGACTTCTTCTTCACTCCAGTAGAAGCCCTGGTTATTTTGAACCCATTCGAAATAAGAAACCGTTACACCGCCGGCACTCGCCAGAACATCGGGAACCAGCAGCGTTCCTTTGTCTGTCAGGATTTTCGTTCCTTCCAGTGTCGTCGGTCCGTTTGCCGCTTCTACTACGATTTTCGCTTTGATGCGGTCAGCATTTTCTTCTGTAATTTGGTTTTCGATCGCTGCCGGGACCAGTATATCACAGTCAAGCTCAAGCAGCTCCTGATTCGTAATGGTATCATTGAAGAGCTTCGTCACTGTTCCGAAACTGTCTCTGCGGTCAAGCAAATAATCAATATCAAGACCGTCCGGATCGTAAAGACCTCCGTACGCGTCAGAAATTCCGACAACTTTCGCGCCGGCGTCATGCATAAATTTCGCCAGATAGCTGCCCGCGTTTCCGAAACCTTGTACGACGACGCGCGCGTTCTGAATATCGAGGCCTTTTTTCTTGGCCGCTTCTTTAATGCAGATCGTGACGCCTTTTGCCGTAGCTGATTCCCTGCCGTGGGATCCGCCGAGTACAAGCGGTTTTCCCGTAATAAAGCCGGGTGAGTTAAATTCATCAATTCTTGAATATTCATCCATCATCCAAGCCATAATCTGCGAGTTTGTAAATACGTCAGGTGCCGGGACGTCTTTAGTCGGTCCGACAATCTGACTGATTGCTCTGACGTATCCTCTGCTCAGTCTTTCAAGCTCTCTGAATGACATATTTCTCGGATCACAAACAATTCCGCCTTTACCACCGCCATAAGGAAGATCAATAATTCCGCATTTTAAACTCATCCAGATGGAAAGTGCTTTCACCTCTTTTTCAGTTACATTCGGGTGAAAACGAATACCGCCTTTTGTCGGACCTACGGAATCATTGTGCTGCGCACGATAGCCTGTAAATATCTTCACAGACCCGTCATCCATCCGAACCGGAATTTTAACCGTTAATAATCTGAGCGGCTCTTTCAGCAGTTCATACACTTCTTCTGGATACCCCAATTTTTCCAGAGCTTTATGTATTACGGTTTGGGTTGATTTTAATACATCATGTTTGTCTTCTTCATTATGACCGGTGAATCGATCGGCTGCCATTTGAGTTAACCTCCTAAAATCTTCTGTTTCTCTCATGCTCCCTTTCAGTGACTAGTATACACCTTCAATATCTCCGTGCATAGGAGAAAGACAATGATTTTTTCCATAATTTCGCTCAAAAAAAAACGGCTGCTGAAAACAGCAGCCGTTTCATCTTTTTTATGAAAAATGTTTCTGGATGGTCTCTACAGCATTGCCGTCCATGATGAGTTTTCCGTATTCATGGAGCCTGTAAATCGTGATCGTCGCCGGATGCCCGTATTCGGCCAGCACCGCGATAACGCCTTCGGCAGAACGGGAGCCGAGGTCTTCAAGACTTACATAGTATTGGTTCTCATAGTGGTAGACGGTTCCGCCGGTAATCCCGATGCGATGAAGGCTCCCGGCAAGCTGAATGATATCTTCAAACGAATGGAACTGATAAATAATATCCGGGCTTTCGTCAAGTTTGACCTGCATCTCGATATAATCATCGTCATATTCGTCATCTTCTGCGTCCGCGTCATGATTTTTCGTTACAATCACAACCATGCCTTGTGCCTGAAGAGAATATACTTCCACCGCGATCGGACCATTCGCTTCAAAGCCGAGCTCTGTATTTGCTTCATTCATCATATCTTTAAATAACTGGTGGACTTTAAACGAGTCCTTCCAGAGGTCTTCTTTTGTCAATCCCCGATCAGTGAGATCGTCGAGGGTTAAAAAGATTTTAATCTTATTGTAGTTCAGACGCTCAAGCCGCATAATGTTCCCTCCTGCCTCTTCTTGCACACAAATCATATAACACAGTATATGAATAAATGAGTCATAGGTTCTTAATTTGTTATCAGTTTACACCGTGTACAGCGGGAAGACAAGCAGAATGCCGTTTTTTATCGGAACGGCCGGGTTTGTTTCAGGAAAACGGCTCATCAGGTCCGCACAGTGTAATCATATGCGTCTCCGGTTTCGCTCCGAGCCTCAGCGGAACTTTTGTCGTGCCGTAGCCGTTGCTGATCAGGTAATGCGCTTTCTTTACCGTTCCCGTCCCTCCCAATTCATACGGCCCGAACCGGCCGAAACGGATTTGGCCGCCGTGCGTATGGCCGCTGAACACAGCATCAATTCCGTCAGACTCATTCATCTGCTCATGGATTTCCGGGTTATGGCAAAGCAGGAGATTTACTTCGTTTGCATCCGTATGTCTGACCGCAGATTCGTAATCATCCATCATCATCCGGATATCATCCACGCCGCAGATCGTAACGGTTTCCCCTTTATAAGCAAACTGAACCGATTCATTTCTCAGCGGAATCACTTTATATGCCCTTAAAAGAGAGAGCAATTTTTGCTGGCTGACCTCGTAATCATTATTTCCCCACACATAAATGACAGGCGCAAGAGCCGTCAGACGCTTGATGTTTTCTTCAATTCTGGCGTAAGGAACTCCGCCCTCCGCCAAATCACCGCCGAGCAAAACGGCATCCGGCTTATAAACCGATGCTTCCCAGAGAAGCTTTTCATCAATTAAACGGCGGTGCACGTCAGATATAAAGAAGATGGTGAGCGGCTTCATCCCTTTCATTTTATCAAGCGTAAATGTATGTGTTTTCAGATGGCTGCCGTTTGCCGTTTTGTACATGACGGCCGCCATAACTGCAGCCGCTCCCGCCAATGAGCCGAGAATTCCCGCTGTAAGCTTCATAAATGCACTCTCCATTCTGTCATTGTCTTACATTAGACGGACAAACAAAAAAAGACGTTTCTATCCTTTCCGGAAAACGCCTCTTTTTATTTGCTTTCAAAATAAAGATTGATATCATACCGATGTTTCATTAAGTGAAAAACGGATTCTCTCGCCCGCCATTTTTCCGGCTGAGGCCATAAATCCGTGCTTTTTTGGATAATTTCACATCTCAGTTTATGAAATTCACCCTCAGCTTTTTCTTCCTTTTTTTTAAAATAATAAGAAGTGCAATACGCAAAAGCGGAAGCCATAATCCAGCACAAATAAACCGTATGGCCTAATATTTCCTGCAGAATCAGCTGCGGAGAAGCTTGAGGGGCATTAAAGCTTTTAAAAATCAGCAGTACGCACATCAGGGAAAAGCAAACGAGGGACGCCCACTGCCATCTTCGGCATTGCGCGGCATAATTTTCGTATTTTAATTTCCTTTTCACCAGTGCCTGAAGCATTTGTTTCGTCGGTCCGTCAGCAAATCGGTCTAATTGCTTCCATAAAGAATCCATGCGCTTCACACCTTGTCCGTTTTCATTGGTACACTATATGAAAGCCGCGGTGAAAATATGTATTTATTCGGACAGCGGAATGTTCAGAACCTGGCCGGTATACACGTCGTTTCCGTTTAACCCGTTGTAGCTGCGGATTTTTTCTTCGCCCGCCCGGCTTTTATAATATTTCATTGAAATGCGGTAAAGCGTTTCTTTCGGCTGTACAGTATGCTGGACGGTTCGCACTTTTTGCCGGACGGTTCCGGCTTGATCACTGCCGGCAGCCGGAACCGCTTTTTCACGGACAGCCGGCGGAGACTGCTGTTTGGCCTCCGCATATTCGGTTTCTGTCGGCTTCACCACCTGTTTTTCTGAAGCCGTTTCCGTTTTTTTCGGTGTTTTTTCAATCGGTTTTTCTTTCGTTTTTTCAGATGCGGCCGTTTCTTTTTTTTCTTTGGCCTCAGACTTTTTTTCCGGCTCTTTTAAAAGAGCAGTTTCGGATGTTTCTTTCTGAACGTCCGCTTTCGGAGTAACGGCAGGCGCGCTTTCACTGTGATCTATGAAGACATCTTCATAATCCTTCGGGTCAAATCTGCTGCTGTTCGTCATATACAGAAGACCGAAAAAGACACCGATTGTCACAATAATAAACAGGACGGTCAGGAAGGTGAACAGCGGTGTTTTTGTTTTGGTTTTTTCCTTCACCTGCTCTTCCTTTTTTTTACGCTCCTCTTTTACAGATTGTCTTGTCGGGAGGCTGTCTTCAAGATATTCAATTTGTTCATCCGCGGCCGCGGCAACCTGCTGCTCGGCACGCAGCTGAGCTTTTCTTCTTTCAACTCTTGACATTTCCGTCATGCAAACCCCTCCTCACATATTGAAAACGGATTTGACAGGCAAATACCGCATCAATAATAAAATGCGCTGTAACCGGAACGAATAAATTGCCGGTCCATTCATAAATAAGTCCCAGCAAAAGACTGATGCCCGCAACCATAATAAACAGAAGCCACTTCGCCAAGTATCTGAAATGAAGCACGGTGAAAATCAAGCTGGCGGCCCATAAACCGATATGTGTCTGCAGGACGCCTCTGAATAAAATCTCTTCGCTGAACGAAATGAGAAGCGTCAAAAACAAAATGTGCAAAACCGGCCTGTTCTTAAAAAGCAGTGTATTAATACCGCCGTCATCATATAAATGTGAAGGACACCATTTCATCACCGCCAGATCGGCAAAAATGACAAGGACGGCGAGAGTTACACCGTACCATATGATTTTATCGTCACGTATATGCCAAAGCTTTAAAAAATCGTGAACATCGGTGAAAAAGAAAAAGCCAATAACCGCTGAAGCCGCCAATATGAGCAATTGGGTAACATAAAGCTGTATGACAATCTCCCGGTCTGAGAGCTGATGGATCAATTCGCTTTGCCGTCTCAGCTCAACTCACCCGCAGACTCTAAACCGAAAATCCGGCCTAATTCCATCTTCCAATCTTCAAACCGCTCCATGTTTTTTCGTTCTCCTTTTTGCTCGTACGGGGCCAGATCAACTCCGCAGCTGCTGCAGCATTGTCCTGTTTGATCTTCAGGCTCATACGATTCATCAAAGTATGCCAACAGCGCTTTTCTTATACATTCTTTCCGCTCCAATAACGCCGAAAAGCGGTTCATTTTATGCAGCTTCTTTTCCACGCGGTATGTCAGTTCTTCCTGCAGCTGCTCTTTTGTGGTCTTTCCCTGCAGATACAGGTGGATGGCCGTTCGCGCCTGCGTTTCCTGAACGCCCTTACTTATAAGAACGTCCCGAAGCTTTCGCTCATCGCTCGTACCGGCGTCCCGGATGATGGCCAGAATGCCTTCCAGATCATAATCAGACAAGCTTTCTGTCTGAATAATCTGCTGCTGAAGCTCTGTATCGCCAGGCGCTCTCAGCAAAATACTGACACTCGGGCTGCCGTCGCGTCCCGCTCTGCCGATTTCCTGCATAAAGGCCTCAGCCGTTTGGGGAGGATAAAAGTGAATGACAAAGCGGATATCAGACTTGTCCACACCCATGCCGAACGCATTGGTGCAGCAAATGCAATCAAGCTGGTTATGGATAAATTGCTGCTGGATTAAAATTCTGTCGCCTGTGTCCATCCCTCCATGATAATAATCCGTCCGCTTTCCCGTTTTTTCGTTCAGCTCAGCCGCAAGCTCTTCCGCCCACTTTCTGGTCGGACAATACACGATGCCCGGGCCTTCAAGCTTTTTGACGAGATCCGTGATCCTGCTTATTTTTTCGGCATTATCAGCCAAGTGTTCAACCGTCAAAAGAATATTCGGCCGGTTGACAGAATATAGATGGCGCACTGCATGCTCAAGTCCGAGCACGTCCGTCACATCACTGAGCGTTTCTTTTGTCGCTGTTGCGGTCAGCGCCAATACAGGCGGCTTGCCGAGTGCTTGCCTGAAGGGCCCGAGCTTTGAATAATCAGGCCTGAAATCATGCCCCCATTCTGATATGCAATGAGCCTCATCAATGACAAACAAACTGACCGGGACGTTTTTCAAACGGTTCAGCACATAAGGTGACGAGAGGGCTTCAGGGGACATATAAAGAAATTTGTACCTGCTGATGTTGCTGAGAATAAAATGCCGCTCAGCAGCATTCAGCATGCTGTTTAATGCCGCAACCCGTTTTTCTCCTTTCGCTTTCAGCTGCTGCACCTGATCTTCCATTAATGAAAGGAGCGGCGAAATAATCAGCACGAGCCCGTCCATTATGTAACCCGGAAGCTGATAGCATAATGATTTTCCGCCGCCGGTCGGAAGCATGGCGATCGTATCCTTTTTTTGGAGCACGCTAGTCATAATCTCTTCCTGCCCTTTTTTAAACGAACGCAAACCAAAGTGCCGGTACAAAGCTTTATGGAGCTCAGTCATGCTGTTTCACCGTCTTTGCCAGCGCCAGCCTGATCTGAAAATAGCTGAAGCGCATCTGCATTCCTTCGCGAATCCGTTTAATTTTATTCGTTTGATGCTGTTTTGCAAATGCCGTTATCATACGCTGGTCCTCTTCAGAAATGTACTGTTCTATAAAAAATGCAGGCTGATGCAGTGATATTTCTACAATATGATCTTCGATGGTGGCGGTTTTTAAATTTCTGACCGCGGCGATTCTTTCAATCGGAAACCCTTTTTCCAAAAGCTCCAAGGTTTTTCTGGCAGACTGTGTCAGCGCGCTTTCCGCCCGCAAATCGGACAACAACTCGCCTAGAGCCGGTTGTGCACATTGCGGAAGGGATTGAATAACATAATGTACCGCTCCCCAAAACTGGACGGACACATACCATTCGTCTTCGTTCAGCTGAGAAGCGAGCTGCTTATTCGTTTTGCCGATTCTGTCGAAAGATGTTAAAGAATAGACAAAAATAAGGGCCTGCCGTTCACTTACGCCTTGCAGAAGCTGAAACAGCGCGTCATGCATTTGAACGGAGAGCTCTTTGGCGTCTCTGTTTTTGCGCATGAACCGTTTGACCCATCTCAGCGCCTGCACATCGTTTGTAACCGGGATATATTGACTGCATTGGCGCTCTTTGTTTGACAGAACTTGAATGAGCAGGGAAAGCCGCTTCCACAAGGTAACGGCCGGCGTTTGATAATTCGCGCCGTGACAATGCTTCGGCCAAGGCCGCTCGGCAAATGCCCGTTCGAGCTTTTGAACGCCGCGTGCAGTCACTTTACACGTTCCCTCTTCTTTTCCGGCTGTAATGTATGAGTCCCCGGCGAGTTTATGCATAGAATCCGCAATGTCGCCGCGTTCACACTGAGAAGCCATGCCGAAATATTTAGCAATCTGAAACAAGCCGGCATCCTGAATGGTTTGAGACGACTTTTTTCCTTTTAATAAATGAAACACAGCACTCGGAGTCCGTTCGCCGTCTATTTTGTCCAGACAGTCGAGAACCACGGTATCAAAGTAGTTTATCGCCAATCTAAACACACCTACATTTCTTCTGTGACAAGTTTCGTTTTTTGGTTCTTTTTATTTTAACAGATTTTCATATAAATTTGACGTTTAAAGTCATCTTTTGGGGGGAAGTGCTAAAGAGAATCCCTTATGTGATAAGCATTCTCAATCATTTTTCTGTTGAAATTTGACACTAACATCATTACAATAAGTAAGAGGAATAGGTGTTATATTTAAAAAATATATAAGGTAAACCATTTGTTCCAACACGAACAATCTGGGAGGTTTTTTTTCATGGCAAAGTACACAATCGTAGATAAAGATACGTGTATTGCATGCGGCGCCTGCGGAGCTGCGGCACCAGACATTTATGATTATGATGATGAAGGCATTGCATTCGTTACACTTGACGAAAATAAAGGTGTCGTCGAAGTTCCGGAAGTGCTGGAAGAAGATATGATTGACGCATTTGAAGGATGCCCTACTGATTCAATCAAAGTTGCGGATGAGCCGTTCGAAGGCGACCCGCTGAAATACGAATAAAAAAGCCCTCCCCGTGAGAGGAGCTTTTAGTTCTTGAATAAGACTCCGGCTGTTATCGGCCGGAGTCTTATTTTTTTGCGTGATCAAACAATTAAAAAAGCGCCCGCCTGTGTTTTACAGAGCGGGCGCTTTGGAGCGGCTATTGTGTCTGGATGCTGCGTTTTTGTTCAATCCAAGGTTTAAGCTTCGTAAAGATGAACGTAAAGACGATGGTGATGATAACGCCTTTTACAATGTTAAACGGCAGAATTCCTGCCACAACCGCCGTTTTTAGTTGGCTGTTTGACAATGCCGGTGAATGTAAAAACCAAGTATACGCGGGCAGGATGAGAATATAGTTCAAAATACTCATCAGCACGGTCATTGCTGCGGTTCCGGCCAGCAGGCTCACTGCAAGTCCTTTAGCAGATTTGAGCTTTTTAAACATAAACGCCGTCGGCAGAATAAACAGCGTCCCCGCGATAAAATTGGCTGCCTGCCCTACAGGCACGCCGGCCATGCTTCCTTGAATGATATACTGCAGAATATTTTTAATCGCTTCAACCGCAATCCCCGCCGCTGGCCCGTAAACCAAAATGGCAATAATTGCAGGAACGTCACTGAAATCAATTTTCAAGTAATCCGGCAGACCCGGAAACGGGAAATTTAACAGCATAAGCACAAACGCAATGCTGCTAAGCATACTGATGACAACTAATTTTTTTACTTTCACAATGCTCTCTCCTTTTCGATCAAATCTCTCGAAAAGAGGAAAGGTTCTTTTGCACCTCAATAAAAAAACCGCTTTTAATAAAAAGCGGGAGCTTACTAAGGCTTGGCAAAGAAACGTTAGATATAAGCATCAAAACGTCTGCTGAACCTCCATCTTCTCCCATCCAGACTATACTGTCGGCTCCGGAATCTCACCGGATCCTGCCGCCGAAGCAGCTCGCGGGCTTAGAGCATGACGCTCATCACCGCCGGTAGGGAATTTCACCCTGCCCCGAAGATTGATCTTATGAATTTATTCACATTATATATGATCAAATTGTAATTGTATAGAGAACTGCTCAATTTTATATAAAATATTGATAAAGCCCATTTTAACTGAATTATCGGCTTCCTTTTCTCCTTTACTGCGTCAATACACATTGACACTCAATTAAGAATATGATAAATTATCAGATATTTAGTCAGCTAAACTAGGAGGAAATCTAACAATGTTTCGAGTTTTGGTCTCAGATAAGATGAGCAATGACGGCTTAAAGCCGCTGATGGAATCAGACTTTATAGAAATTGTTCAAAAAAACGTCGCGGATGCAGAAGATGAATTACATACCTTTGATGCCCTGTTAGTCCGCAGTGCCACAAAAGTAACCGAAGAATTGTTTAAAAAGATGACTTCTTTAAAAATCGTCGGCAGAGCCGGTGTCGGCGTAGACAACATCGACATTGATGAGGCCACAAAACATGGAGTTATCGTGATAAATGCGCCGAACGGAAACACCATTTCAACGGCAGAGCATACATTCGCGATGATTTCTTCATTAATGAGACACATTCCGCAAGCTAATATTTCAGTCAAATCAAGGGAATGGAACCGGACGGCTTTTGTCGGAGCGGAACTTTACGGAAAGACTTTAGGTATTATCGGTCTGGGCCGGATCGGAAGCGAAATCGCCCAGCGCGCCAGAGCATTCGGTATGACTGTCCATGTATTCGATCCGTTCTTAACCGAGGAGAGAGCCGGCAAAATCGGCGTGAACAGCCGGACATTCGAAGAAGTGCTTGAAAGCGCGGATATCATTACCGTTCACACGCCTTTAACAAAGGAAACAAAAGGTCTGCTTAACAGAGAAACCATTGCCAAAACAAAAAAAGGCGTCCGCCTGGTCAACTGTGCAAGAGGCGGAATTATTGATGAAGCTGCGCTTTTGGAAGCGCTGGAAAGCGGGCATGTCGCAGGCGCTGCGCTTGATGTGTTTGAAGTGGAGCCTCCTGTTGAGTCAAAACTCCCAGATCATCCGTTAGTGATCGCCACACCTCACTTAGGCGCATCAACGAAAGAAGCACAGCTGAATGTCGCGGCGCAGGTTTCTGAAGAAGTGCTGCAGTTTGCTAAAGGTCTG
This sequence comes from Bacillus sp. 01N42_2, assembly GCF_056399565.1. Lineage (NCBI taxonomy): Bacteria > Bacillati > Bacillota > Bacilli > Caryophanales > Bacillaceae > Bacillus > Bacillus sp. 01N42_2. Next base: position 228,707 of record NZ_JBFTRO010000004.1, read on the forward strand.
CCTGTCATGTCGGCGATCAATCTGCCTGCGATGACGAAGGATGAATTCAAAAAAATTCAGCCTTATCACCAAATTGCTGATAAAATCGGAAGTCTCGTGTCACAATGTATGAAGGAACCCGTCAAGGATGTTGCCATTCAATATGAAGGCACCATCGCAAAACTTGAAACATCATTTATTACAAAAAGCCTGCTGTCCGGCTTCTTAAAACCGCGTGTAGACTCAACTGTCAATGAAGTGAACGCCGGCGGTGTAGCAAAAGAACGCGGAATCAGCTTCAGCGAAAAGATTTCCTCCAATGAAACAGGATATGATAACTGCATCAGCGTAAAAGTGACCGGAGACCGGAGCACCTTTACGTTAACAGCTACGTATATCCCTCACTTCGGTGAACGAATCGTTGAACTGAACGGCTTTAATATTGACTTAAATCCTGCCGGCCACCTCGTTTATATCCAGCATCAGGATACGACCGGTGTAATCGGACGCGTCGGACGCATCCTCGGCGATAACGATATCAATATCGCTACCATGCAGGTAGGCCGTAAAGAAAAAGGCGGAGAAGCCATTATGATGCTTTCTTTTGATAAACATTTAGATGACAAAGTCGTCGATGAGCTGACTTCCATTCAGGATATTGTCTCAGTTAAATTGATTGACCTTCCGTAACAAACAAAAAACCCAAAACATTCATATGTTTTGGGTTTTTTACATTTAATGGTTTGGAAGCGGATTAGGCGCGGCAGGCACAGCGATCGGTTTTGTCACATCATAATTGCCGATTTTCTTTGTATGTGCATGTGTGAACAGCACCTCAGAATAACCGAATTCCTTCGCAGTTAACAGAAGCCCTTCAATCATTAAAATGCCTTCCAACGAATCTTCAATTTTATGTTTTTCGGACAATTGGATCCGCAGCTGCTCGCCGTATTCCCTTTCCGATACCGATGCAATCGCATCTGCTTCTATGACGCTCGCGGTCTGTGAGTCCCCGTCTGTTGTTTTCATCCCGTCAATGGCCTGATAAACTGAATAATAGGTTTGTTCAGACGGGATGAGATACTCTTGTCCCAGACTGTCGCGGTAAGAAAAATACGCCCGGTTGGCCTGCTTATGTACGGACATCTCAGCCGAAAGGCCGGAAGCTTTAAAAAAATCCTGACCTTCTCCGTTTTGAATCTTTGTCAATTTTATCCGCTCGTAAGGACTCCAGGTCAAAGTCTCTTCCAGCATCTTTTTCAATAAATCCGCTTCGGCAGCTGATTCGATTGAAAGCCGTCCGTTTACCTGCACAAGCAAATCTTTCTTAACCGCGGTTACTTGCACACCGTCCAAAAGCTGAGGAACAGAAAGGAAAGATTCGGGCACTTCTAAGTTTTCTGCATCAGAGAATGCCTCTGAAACCGATTCGTCAGGCTTCTTTTTTTCAAAACTGACCGGAATGACGGCGGATGTATCTGAATCGGCAAACGCCAAAGTAATGTAATTGTTTTTGTTTTCGTTAGAAACGACAAACGTCTTCTGATCCGGCTTGACAGCAGCTGACTGACTGGCTTTTTCGGCTTGACCGCTGTCAGCTGTAAGATCACCGGCAGATTCGTTTTTTGTCATCAGGTGAGGAGATATAATAAGAGCGATGCACAATGCGCAGATGCCGGCGGCGGCGGGGCCAACCCAGCTTCGGGCCGGTTTTTTCCTGTACTGTCTACCCGTTTCAACATTCCGGTAAATGGCCTCTGGTGAACGATGATCTCTAACCGCCGGAAGTTGTCTTAACAACTCCTCTACCCTTTCTTCGTTCCAATATGACTTCATCATCCATTAGCTCCTCCCTCAAAAGCTCCATCTGTTTCCGAAGTATTTTGAGCCCTCTGTGTTGGGTCGTTTTGACTTTGCTTTCCGAGAAGCCAAGAGCGGCGGCTGTTTCCTGAATGGAATATCCCTGAATAAATCTCAGGATAATAACAGCTCTTTGATCTATAGTGCAATGATCAAGCGCGGTATAAATTTCCCGGACATTTTCATGCTGTACGGCGAGTTCGTCCGGAAGCAAATGCTGATCTCTGACATCTTGTGTATCCCAATCAAACGTACCCATAATACGCTGTCTGATCGTCTGCTGCTTGCGGAACCAGTCAATCGCCACATGGCGCGCGATGGACAACAGCCATGTTTTTTCACTGCTTCTTCCTTCAAAAGTATGATAAGAATTTAAGACGCGGATATACACTTCCTGCGCCAGATCCTCAGCCTGTGTCTTATCTTTCACCATATAAAATAAAAATTGGTATAAATCTTGATGGTATGAATCATATAATATCTGAAAGGTTTCTTCCATGGGAAGCCCCTCCGTTCACTTTTTTGTCGTAAAAATGCGTTGAAAAGTTACATTACAACTATATTACGAGAAACTGGAATTTGGAAGGGAATTTATATTAACATATTCTTAAATTTTTTAAAGAAGAAATAAACAAAAACACCCGCATGTTCTGCGGGTGTTTCGTATGGAACAAGATTGTTCGTCAATTTCAGACGCCATCCTGCACTTTTGTCGGAATATAAAATGTAAATGTCGTTCCTTTGTCAATGCTGCTGTGCACCGCAATTGAGCCGCCGTGGGCTTCCACGATATTTTTCACGATGGCAAGTCCGAGTCCGGTTCCTGCCCTGCCCCTTGTTCTCGCCTTGTCCGCTTTATAAAAACGTTCAAAAATAAAAGGCAGGTCCTCTTCAGGTATTCCCGAGCCGGAATCTTTAATATCGATTTTCAAACCGTCTTTCACGGTCTGAACCGCGATATGAACGTTTCCGCCTGACTCTGTGTGACGCAGCGCATTATCTATAAGGTTGGTAAACACCTGCTCCATTTTGTCTTCGTCAAAAACACACTCCGGCTGAGACACGGCAATGTCTTCTGTAAGCGAAACCTCTTTTTCTTTCGCTACACCGGAGAATTTCCGGGAGATCTTCTCCAGAAATTCATGCAGATTCACCGTCTCATAATGCAGGCCCGTATGTCCGGATTCCATTCTGGCCAAATCCAGCAAATCATTGACGAGCCGGCCCATGCGAAGGGATTCATCATAAATGATCTGCGCGATTTCTTTTTTCTCCTCTTCGGTGCTTGCAATGTCGTCCACTATTGCTTCGCTGTATCCCTGCAGCATAGAAATCGGGGTTCTGAGTTCATGACTGACATTGGCAATGAAATCTTCACGCAGCTTATCAAGCCTGCGCTCTTCGGTCATATCACGGAGCACGGCTACGGCGCCGCGGACGTGTGATTCCGCATAAAGAGGCGACATTAATAAAACCCATGACCTTCCTTGAAGCGTCATCTCAATCATTTGCTCTTTTTCTGTGCTTACGGCATTTTGGAAAAGCTCTTTTGCCTCAGGCGGAAGGTTGTCTCCTTCTTTAATATTCATATTCTGCTCATAATACCATGCCTGCAGAAATCGTTCAGCCGGCGGGTTAGTCACCAAAATGGTGCCGTCGATATTGATGGTGATAACTCCGTCTGCCATACTGCTTAAAATATTGGACAGCTGTTCTTTTTCCTGATTCAGCGCGTTGATATGAAAATTGAGCTGCCGGCCCATCTGATTAAAGGCGATGGCAAGCTCCCCGATTTCATCTTGAGTAAGAATCGGAATCTTTGTATCAAACTTTCCTTTCGCCAAGTCCTGGGCGCCTTCCCGCATTTTCCGAAGCGGGTATGTCACCCTGCTGGACAAGAAGAAGGCGAAAAACGTTGTCAAGACAATGGCGATGCCCGCCGCAAGAAAAATATAGCGTGTCGTATGTTTCGTCGTATCTTTGACGGCAAGCAGCGACTGAGATAAAAAGACCATGCCTTTTTTGCCGTCTTTTTCATACGGCACTCCGACGATCAGCCGTTCGTTATCCGAACCGGCATTGTTGGGCACCGCGCGTTTGCTTACTTTTTTGCGGTCTGTCAGCGCCTTGTGCAGATCCCGGTCGTGTTTGATCTGTTCCAATGTAATAGAGGATAAATGATTATCGTCATTGGGCGAATACCAGACATGCTTATCATCCTGAATGATCGCGATGCTCGTTAAATTGTCCGCCAGCTCCCACGTGATGGATCTGGCAAGCGGCTGGTCTTCATGATTTTCTATAATGACCGCAATTTTATCGGCAAGCTGCGTTAAATCTTTTTCCGCTTCTTCTACGTGGTAATTTTCTATAAACTCCAGAAGCAGCACCGTTAAAATAAACAAAACAATTAATACGAGTGAAAGAATGGTAAACCAAAGCTTTCCTACTACGCTTTTCCAAAACTTCATTCAGCGCCTACCTCGAATTTGTATCCGACTCCCCAGACGGTAACAATTTTTTTCGCCGCTCCCGGGGATACTTTGTTTAATTTTTCACGGAGCCGTTTGACATGAGTGTCAACCGTTCTCAGGTCACCGAAGAATTCATACTGCCACACTTCTTTTAAAAGTTTTTCTCTGTCATACACTTTGTCCGGTGTTTTTGCCAGAAAGTACAGCAGTTCATATTCCTTCGGCGTCAGGCTCACCTCTGTGCCGTCCGCGGTCACTCTATGAGCATCGTGATCGATGGAAAGATGTGAAAAGACGAGCACATTTTTTGTCGGCGTATTGGCTGTCAGATAGGATGTTTGGGAAGCTCTTCTTAAGAGCGCCTTTACCCGGAGCACCACTTCTCTCGGGCTGAAAGGCTTCACGATATAATCGTCCGTGCCAGCTTCAAACCCCTGGACGCGGTTGGCTTCTTCCCCTTTTGCCGTCAGCATGATAATCGGCGTCGCTTTTTTTTCTCTGAGCTGCCGGCATACTTCTATTCCGTCCGTTCCCGGCATCATTAAATCCAAAAGCACCAGATCATAATCTGATGCCAACCCCATTTTAATGGCCTCATCACCGTTTTCCGCTTCTTCAATCACATAGTTTTCCCGTTCAAGGTACATTCTTAAAAGGCGTCGAATTCTGGCTTCATCATCTACTACTAATATTTTAGTTTCATTTGTTTGATCCATCGTTTTCCCCCTGCTTTCCTTCTGTTACTATCATTTTAACAAACTGTACGGCTGCTTGAGAACTGTATCGGCTTTCGGCTCTATGCGTACGAATGAAGTCCGGCAAGCACGAGATTCACAAAAATTAAGTTAAACATAATAATGGCGAAACCGATGACGGCAAGCCACGCGGACTTTTCGCCATGCCAGCCTCTCGACAGCCGCAAGTGCAAGTACGCTGCGTAAAATAAAAAGGTGATCAGCGCCCATACTTCTTTCGGGTCCCAGCCCCAAAAACGCGTCCATGCAAGCTGCGCCCAGATCATCGCAAACACAAGCGCGCCGAGCGTAAATACCGGAAAGCCGATAGAAACGGCGCGGTAGCCGACTTCATCTACCAAGTCCAGATTCACATTTTTGACGAGCGGGCTTAAAAGAGCGCTGATTCTCTTTCTGAATATCAGTCTGAGGGCGCCGTATAAGACGAGACCCGCGCCAAACGACCAGATCACCGTATTGACCTTTCTGCCTGAAAAAATAGCCGGAAGCTCAATAAACGGCTTCATCGCGCCTTCTGTAAGCAGTTCTCCCTCATGCGGGCCGACAAGCGCAGGCATATCATATATCATGACGCTTTTGGCGTCTTTTTTATCCACCCAATTAAATTCGGCTTTGTAGTCCGCCAGCCGGAATGCCGAGGTGACGGCGATAAATGCCACGGTCGTCACGATAATAAACATGATGAACTCGAGCCAGAACGTTTTTTTGACCGGTCTGGACTGGTCGACATGCTTTAACAGGAAAATGACGCCGGCTACAAAGCTGATCGCAAGAATCGCCTGCCCGAGCGCCGCCGTCGTGACGTGAATGTACAGCCAATTGCTCTGCAATGACGGAATAAGCGGCGTAATATCGGCGGGAAACATGCTTGCGTACGCGATCAGCAAAAGCGCGACAGACAATGTGAACATGCCTAAAGACGGCAGTCTGTAAATAAAGTAAATAATAATAAAAGCGAGAACAAGCATCATGCCGAATGACGTTGTAAATTCAAACATATTGCTGACAGGCGCATGTCCGCTTGCCGACCATCTCGCAATGAAGTAGGCGAGATGGCAAAGAAATCCGACAATGGTTAACGTGATTCCGATAGCCGACCAGCGGCCCTTACTGTCCTTTGCGCCTTTTGTTCCCCGGATGGCGCCGCCGAAAACCGGGACGGCGATTAAATAAATCAAAAAGGCAGCATAAAGAAAATTTGCGCTCAGCTCCGCCATGACACCACTCCTTTTTCATTAGGCCTGATTTTTGACCAGTTCTTTTTGATCGGCCGGTTCTTTAATCTCCGTCCCGCTAAGAACATATCCGATATCCTTTTTCAAACCGAACCAGTTTTTGTTCGTATGCCCTGCCACAAGCACTTCGCTGTCACCGGTTTTGATCCAGATCCTTCTGTGCTGCCAGTACATCCCTTGAATGACACCGATCATAAATATCGCGCCCCCGACGGCAAGCACCCATAAGGTTAAATCTTTTCTGACGGTGAGACCTGTAATGTTTTTCGTTTCCACATGGTCGAATTTTAATTTGTACTTGTTATTTGCGGAACCTTCAACAGTCTGCTGAATCGCAACAAAGCTTTTCTCCCCTTTCGGCTTGTCAGGAGCCGTGACTTTAAAGACGAAAGCCGGATTGTTTGGGACCTTTGTTTTCGTGCTCGGTTCTCCGTCCTTATTAAAATAAAAATCGGGAAGATAACTGGCAATCTGCACTTTGTAACCGTTACCAAGATCATAGTCCGTGTCGGGATCAAGAAGATTGATCTTCAGTTTGCCGAATGACCGTTTTGTTTTTTGGTCGATCAGCTGGAATACCATCCGATCGAGCTGGTTTTCTTTATAGTCCACCTGATACACAGAATAGGAGTCAAACCGCAGCGGTTCATTGACGCGGATATCGTTTTCTTTGACTCTTTTAAGCTTTGGCTTTTCACCGAATACGATGTCGCCCTCCCTCTTGTACAAAACCGCATCCGTTGTGAAGGATTTTGCGACTTTGCCGTTTCCGGCTCTGTCAATGGCATCGGCGAATACTTTTTTCTCAGTGTTTTTATTATACGTCTCCATGGTGAACCGGTTGTTTTTTAAGTAATATTGGCCGTCGGTGCCGGGAATCTGGGCGGTTTCGCCTTCACGGACCCAGAGCGTTTCATCGACGTACATACCGGGTACAAATCTCAGCATGGCTCCGATCAGAAAAATGATCAGGCCGATATGATTAACGTAGGGGCCCCACCTTGAAAAACGGCCCTTTTCTGCGAGAATACTTCCCTCTTGTTCCCGCACTCTATAATGCTTTTTTTTCAATCGTGATCTGATGCCATCAGCCGTATCCCCGCTCAGCTCAGTTTCTGTCCGGCTGTATAGACGCTGCCGTCTTAAAAAGACCGGATTCCGCTGAACGCCTTGGTTTTTCAGCGCCCTGTACAACGGAATCACCCGATCCAGGCTGCAGATGACAAGTGATACGCCGATTGATGCGATCAAGAGCATATACCACCATGAACCGTACAGGTGATGAAACCCCAGCAGATAATACAATTGGCCGATTGTGCCGTACTGCTGTTCATAGTATGTATCCGGCTGAGCGCCCGGCGGCAGATAAGCTTCCTGCGGAAAAACCGTGCCGAATGCCGACGCCGCCAGAGTAATGACGATCAGCCATATTCCGACTTTAACGGAAGAAAAGAAATTCCATACCTTATCTACAATTGTTTTGTTATATGTTTGCGAACGTCTTGCGCTGCCGTCGTACCGCATATCGGCAAGCGGCGACTTTTGATCATCAAGCGGCTTTCCGCATGACTCGCACAATACCGTCCCGGCTGGATTCACGTGTCCGCATTCACATTTGACCTTTTTCATGAAGACGCCTCCGGCTTAATTAAATTCATATAGTCATGAACCATGCGTTCTGTCATCGTGCCGGTCACCACTTTCACGACTTTTCCGTCGGGATTGATCAAAAATGTCGTCGGGATAGGCGAAACGCCGTACGCGTCCAGCACTTGCCGGTCAGTATCAAGCGCAACAGGGAAATTGACGCCGTATGTTTTCATAAAATTATGTACTGCAATTTTTGATTCGCCGACATTTACCGCAATCACCTCGACACCGAGGTCTTTAAAATGCTTGTATTGATTCTCCATATAGGGAAATTCCTGCTTGCACGGCTCGCACCACGTTCCCCAGAAATTCAGAAAAACACCTTTTCCTTTTAACTGACTCAGTTCTATGAGTCTGCCCTCTGTATCTTTCAGCGCGAAATTCGGGGCTTTGGACCCCTCAGATATACGCTCGCCGTTTGAGTAAACAGCATTATAGACGGTATATCCGAGCGCGCAGAGTAAGATGAGAAGGATGCCGGTCCGAATGAATAAACGCCGCCGTTTTTTGTTCATTGTACACTGCTCCCCTCCCCTGCCTGCAAATCCATTCAATTATATCATCTTCGCGTTTTGTAATTTTTGAAGGTTATGTGAAAATTAGAAAGCGTTTTTACCGTGTTCAGCTAAAGCCCGCAGCCTTTTCACCTCATGCGGCGTCAATTCTCTTGCGTCTCCTGTGTGAAGGCCTCTTAAATCTAAAAAGGCGTATTCTTCACGTTTGAGCTTCAGCACGTCATGACCGATCGCCTCAAACATGCGGCGGACCTGTCTGTTCCGTCCTTCATGAATTGTCAGCTGAATAATGCTCGTCTGCTTTCTTTTGTCCAGAGAAAGCATTTTCGCTCTGGCCGGCGCTGTCTTGCCTTCTTCAAGCTGAATGCCGCGCTCAAGCTTCCGCAGAAGTTCCTTGGAAGGAATCCCCTTCACTTTGGCGACGTACGTCTTATCAATTTCGTATTTCGGGTGCATGAGTTTGTTGGCAAACTCGCCGTCATTTGTCAGTAATAAAAGACCGCTCGTATCATAATCAAGTCTGCCGATCGGATAAATACGCTGCGGCACTTCTTTGAAAAAGTCGGTTACCACTTTCCGCCCTTTATCGTCATCAGAAGCTGAGATCACTCCTCTCGGTTTATAAAGCAGGAAGTACACGGGTTCTTCCCGCTCCACCTTTAATCCGTTTACTTCAATCTGATCAGAACCGGTCACTTTTACGCCGAGCTCTGTTATTACTTTTCCATTCACCTTTACTTTTCCTTCTTTTATCAGCTCTTCTGCCTTTCTGCGTGATGCCACGCCGGCATGAGCAATAACTTTTTGCAGTCTTTCCATGTCGTTCACCTCAAGTATAATCTTACTTTTTTCCCCTTGAACAAACAAGCTTTTTCAAGGAGCATTATTCTGATATATAAAAAGCGCCTCAATCAGGCGCTTCCAAATAATAACGTAACTATGATGATTGATGCAACCACCCCGATCAAATCAGCAAGAAGACCAACCTTTAAAGCATCCCCCATTTTTTTGATGCCGACCGCACCGAAATACACAGTCAGGACATACAGCGTCGTGTCAGTCGATCCCTGCATGACCGACGCCAGTCTGCCGATAAATGAATCAGGCCCGTACACGGCGATCAAATCCGTCGTCATGCCGAGCGCCGCCGTACCCGAAATCGGACGGATCAGAGCAAGCGGCACGACCTCTGCTGGAATACCGAGCGCCGTAAAGAAAGGCTTGCAGAGCCCCATGACAAAATCAAGCGCGCCCGAGGCCCGGAATACGGTTATCGCCACAAGCATCCCGACCAAATACGGAATGATGGAAAACGCAATCTCAATTCCTTCTTTTCCGCCTTCAACGAATGATTCATAAGTCGGCACTTTTTTGATCGTGCCGTATATCAATATACCGGCGATAATAATCGGAATCATGGCTAAAGACAGCCAATTCACCATTTCCATTCGCTTACCTCCCTTTTCTTTTGCGGCGGTACCAGAAGTAGCGGTCAATGAAAATCGCGCCGATACCCGAAATTAAAGTCGCTAAGATGGTCGGTCCGACGATATCGGTCGGTGATTTCGCCGAATAAGCCATGCGGACGGCAATGACGGTTGTCGGTATCAATGTAATGCTCGAAGTATTTACCGCCAAAAAGGTAATCATGGAACGGCTGGCCTCAGACTTGCCTCCGTTCAGCTTTTTCATCTGCTCCATGGCTTTAATGCCGAGGGGCGTCGCCGCATTTCCCAATCCGAAAAAGTTTGCCATGAGATTTGATAAGATGTATCCCATTGCCGGATGATCAGGGGGGATATCAGGAAACAGCTTAGAAATAAACGGACGGCACATTCTGCTGAATATATCCAAAAGACCGGACTGCTCAGCTATTTTCATCAGGCCGAGCCAGAACACGAGGACGCTCATTAATCCGAACGAGATCGTAACCGCTTCTTTCGCTCCTTTAAAAACCGCTTCATTCACATCCTGCAAGGTTCCGTTAAACATCGCAAAGACCAGTCCGATTACCGTCAGACAGACCCAGATTAAATTGACCATGCTGAACCGCCCGCCGCGCTCATAAACAGGCTCGTAAACGTTTCAATGAAATGCTTTTTCGGTTTTTTAAGGTGCTCGTTTTCATAATAGACGGGGACCTTGGCGATCACTTTCCCATCATGCATAACAGTCATCCGGCCGACGACATCAGGAATGAGAGAAGCATCCTTTTTCCAGGCTTTTTTCGGCTTTATTAAGGTTGTGCTGATTTTCACATCATCGATTTCATCCTCTTTTAACAAATACTTGACATCCCGGGAAATAAAAGCGTGTTTTCCGTAAAACGTCTTTTTCAGCTTCGGGATGCCGCCTTTTTTGGCGACGATATAGGTTTTATAGTGCTCAAAGACATAATTAAACATATTCATATGGTCATCCCAGTCATCCGGATCATTTATGGTGACTGCGATAAGATCCGTTCCGTCTTTTGAAGCCGTCGAAACGAGTGTCCGTTTCGCGATTTTTGTGTAACCCGTTTTTCCGCCTGTGCTGTAACGATAAAGCCCTGTCAGAAGCTTGTTTTTATTTTTCCATACCCGGTCCATCGTTTCCGCTTTATACACTTTGGTGCCCGAAACAGTTCGGTATTCCTTGATCTTCATCGCGTATTTAGTCAAAAGGGCCATATCATACGCCGTTGAATATAAATTTTCATGGTCGTCCAGCCCGTGGGGGTTTTGAAATTTTGTATTATCCATTCCGATTTGCTCGGCTTTTTGGTTCATCATAAATACAAAACCGTCAAGACTTCCGCCGACATATTCAGCAATGGCCGCAGCGGCGTCATTTCCTGACCTCAGCATAAGCCCGTAAACGAGATCTTTCAGTTTCACTTTTTGTCCCGGCTGAAGATAAATGGCTGAGCCTTCCGTTTTTACGGCATTCGGCGAAACCGTCACCATCTCTTCCATCTTCCCTGATTCAATCGCCAGCACCGCCGTCATGATTTTCGTAATGCTCGCGATCCGCCGCTTATGGTGTTCGTCCTTAGCAAACAACACCCTGCCTGATGCACCGTCGATAATAATTGCGCTTTTTGCGCTGACATGTATTTGGGCATGTGCCGTATTTCCGTCTGTAATGGAAAACAAAATAACAAAAGTCAAAAGAAATACGGCAGCTTTTTTGAGAAAGCGCATGAATGCTCACGTCCTTGTTGTGGGTTTGTACAAGTTTATGCGCATGTCCATGACTTATGAATACCAATTGCATCTCTTTTACGTAAAAAAACTCTCCCTTTTGGGAGAGTTTTTTATCTGGATGATACCATATTCGAGCCTGATGCTTCATATTGCGCCAATTCTTCACGCATGCGCAGAAACTCACTGCTCAGTGAAAGCAGAAGGCTCCGCAGCGAATCGGGCACATGCTGATAAAATTCAATCGCACTTTGGCCTGTATAAGCGGCGCGGCTGTTTTCGTACCACGTATCCTTTTTCGGCATGAAAAATTCTTCCACGCACTGATGATACACCTTATAAAGCGTTTTTTCCGCTCTCGCCTCATGAAACGGCTCCTGCATTAAGAGCCGGCGGCAGGCTTCCTGGGCGCCTTCGCAAAAGACGGTCATCCTTCTCAGCACACTGAGCACGTCGCGGCAGTATGCCTCATCCGCCTTTCCAGAAGCCTGCATTTCCGGTAATGTCGTATGATTTAAATAACTGTTGACCATCGTGACAACCTCGGCTAAAAATTCACCAGTTTCTTCAGTATGGGCCCTCACAATCGAATTTCCCATTTCCGTCCGTTTCCTTCCTCTCTTGTACTTCGTCAATTTGCGTTATTCATCAATGGCCTTTCCCTATTATCGTATGATGAAAAACCGTTATTATTTAATATCCTCAAAAGTTTGGTTGAAGTTTTCAAAGAATAAGTCGGCTTCCTCATGGAGAACGTCTTCTTCCGCATTTTCAGGAAGAGGCGGAAGCTCGTCCAGTGTTTTCAAGCCGAATTGTTCAAGAAATACCGGGGTCGTGCCGTATAAAATCGCCCGGCCGGGACCGTCGGCGCGTCCCACCTCACACAGCAGCGCTTTTGACACGAGACTGTGCAGAATCCGCTCAGACTTCACGCCCCGGATATCTTCAATTTCCGCCCGTGTAATCGGCTGCTTGTATGAAACGATCGCCAGCACTTCTAAAGAAGCCTGTGACAGTCCCTTTGACGGCACCTCGATTAATTTTTTCAAATAAGGCACGAATTCTTTTTTCGTTGCAAGCATATACGTATCCGCATATTCGGTCAGCTCAATGCCCCTGCCGTCTTCCTTGTACTGGGCGGCCACTTCTTCCATGATTCCGGCCAGTTCCGCTTCTTCTATTTCAAGCACCGTCACCAATTGCTTTTTGGTCAGCCCTTCATCACCCGCCGCGTACAGCAGGGCCTCCACAATCGCTTTCCAATTCACGATATCAAGCGCCATGAATGGATTCACTCCCCGTAATGTATATATCTGAAAAGTTTTCTTCCTGTTCGATGATAATCTGCTGATTCTTCATCAGCTCCAGAACGGCTAAAAACGTCACGACGAGATGGTCTTTTTGCCGAGAAGGAAAAAGCTCCGTAAAGTTGATTCTTCTTCCCGCCGTCTTTAAGCTTTTTACGATTTCGTTCATTCTGTCTTCAATCGGTATTTCCTGTCTTGTAATGGTGGTTTCTTTCGGCCGCGAGATTTTTTTACGCTGAAGCACCTTTTGAAACGCACCGATCATGTCATAAACGGTCACCGACAGCCTCTGCTCCGTCTGTTTGATTTCTTTTGCATACTCACTTAAATCACTCGGCGGCTTTGTAAATGACTTTTGTCTTTCTTCTTCCCGCTCTTTTAAATCCTTCGCAGCGGTTTTATATTTTCTATACTCAATCAGCTTTTCAATCAGTTCGTCCCGAGGGTCTTCCTCTTCAAGCATTTCATCTTCAAACAGCTCTTCCTCTTGTTTTGGAAGCAGCATTCTGCTTTTAATGCTGAGAAGCGTCGCCGCCATGACCAGATATTCACTGGCGACATCAAGTTCAAGCACTTGCATTGTATGTACATATAATAAATATTGTTCAGTAATGGTTGCCACGGGTATGTCGTATATGTCGATTTCAAGACGGTTAATCAGATGAAGCAGCAGGTCCAATGGGCCTTCAAACGTATCAATTTTCACTTGATATTCTACCATTATCTCACCATTTTCAATATCACTCTCATTGCCGGAAAAACTGGCTACCCTTTAGTATAATCCACCGAAATGCTCTCGTCCAATACTTTTCTAATTGTGCTTCGTTATTTAGAAAATACTGAAAAAAGAAGGTATACGCCTATACCTTTAAAGGCGGATGCACATATGATAGCCGTGTAAACATGAAACAAAGGGAGGCTGATTTCAGATGGGCGGAGCTTGTTTCGGCGGAGGTTTTGCATTAATTGTCGTTCTGTTTATTTTGCTTATTGTCGTAGGGGCATCTTATATCTGCTAGTTCTTCACGTTTCAGACACCAAGCCGCTCTTTTTTTCCTTTTCATAACGCTGTGGTACACTGGTTTTAGCAAAAGGAGGAAGCGGCTTGTATCCAAAAGCTTATATCGGCTTTTTGGCCGAATTTCACGCATCAAGAGATTATTTTGAGTGTCATGAACTGTTAGAAGAATATTGGAAAGAAAGCCCGCCTGAGGAGCGGAGCATTCATTGGGTCGGCCTGATTCAGCTAGCCGTCGCTCTGTATCACCAGCGGAGGGGAAATGAAGCCGGGGCGAAACGGCTGATCGCCAACAGCTTACGCATTCTGAGGGCTGAAAAACAGGCTGTCAGCTCTCTCGGCCTCAGCCATCCAAAGCTGATAGAGCTGATAGAATCGCTGTCAGACGATATAAAAGCCGGCCGGCCGTACAAAAGTGTTATGCTGCCGATTACAGATGACACTCTGAAAGAAGCGTGTCTTGCCGAATGCCGCCGCAAAGGCTATACATGGGGGCAGGCCGGCGTATCAGATACCTTTCTTATTCATAAACACCGCCTGCGGGACAGGACGGATGTCATTAAGGAACGCGAACGGGAAATGGAGAGAAGAAAAAAAAGCAGAGGCTGACGGACAGCCCTGCTTTTTCTGCATAAAAACAGCTCCCGAAACCGTGAAGATTCCGGGAGCATTTGTCAGTTATTATATGAAATATCCTGATCTTTTTGATGTTGACAGCGTTCAAAAAAGCTTTGCGTTAATTCATTCGGAACGAGTGCCTCCGTTTTGAACAGACGTTTTAAGGCGTCCATCATTTGCTTTCCGATTCCTTGATGGCGGTGAGAAGGATTCACGCTGATATGGCGGATTTCAACCTCTGAGTCTTTTTTTTCGACTCCGATCGCTCCGACGATATCTTCATCCTCTTTCCAAAGAAAGAGCTGGCGGCCAGTATCCGTTTCATAGTCCTTTATTGTCTGCTGAAGCTGCTTGAGATCTTTTTCATTCGGCATAAATGACAGAAGACCCATTGCAATCTTTTCAAACGATTTTTTATAACGAATTAACATAAAAACCCCTCTATATCCAAAATGTCCATTCATGTCCTAGCAAACGGATGAATAAAGGCGATCCGTTTCCTCACATTATATCATTTTCGCCGCTGTTTTAAACGCTTTTCAACAAATTATTCAAATGAACGGTTTAGATTCGCCATTTCAATGGCGGATACTGCGCAATCCGCTCCCTTATTTCCGGCTTTTGTTCCGGCGCGTTCGATCGCCTGCTCAATGGTTTCAGTCGTTACGATACCGAAGATAACCGGGACGCCCGTCGCCGTGCCCGCTTGAGCGATGCCTTTTGCCGCTTCGTTGCAGACATAGTCATAATGCGTTGTCGCTCCTCTGATCACCGTGCCGAGTGTAATAACGGCATCGTATTTTTTCGTTTCCGCCATTTTTTTTGCCGCAAACGGGATTTCAAACGCTCCCGGCACCCAAGCAACGTCAATGTCATTTGATTCTACACCGTGGCGAAGCAATGTATCTTCCGCTCCGCTTAACAGCTTGCTCGTAATAAATTCATTAAATCTGCCGACGACGATTCCGATTTTAAGTCCTGTTCCTACTAAGTTACCTTGTATGATATTCATATGTTATCCATCCTTTTTTGTGAGATTTGTTTTTAGAAATGAAGCAAGTGTCCGAGTTTGTTCATTTTGGTTTGTAAATAATTCCTGTTATGCTCACCCGCCTCCATTTGAAGCGGCACCCGTTCTGAAATGCTCAGTCCGTATCCTTCAAGGCCGGCGATTTTCCGGGGGTTATTGGTTAAAAGTTTCATATGCTGAACCCCCAAATCGCGGAGAATCTGGGCGCCGATCCCGTAGTTGCGCAGGTCAGGCAGAAAGCCGAGCGCTTCGTTCGCTTCAACCGTGTCATACCCCTCTTCCTGCAATCGATACGCTTTCAGCTTATTGATTAAACCGATTCCTCTTCCTTCCTGACGCAAATACAATAAGACGCCTCGGCCCGCTTCGGCAATTTGCGCAAGCGCGGCATGAAGCTGAGGCCCGCAATCACAGCGGTGGGATGCAAACACATCGCCCGTCAGGCATTCTGAGTGCACTCTGACAAGAACGGGTTCGCTGCTAAACGGGACATCGCCCATAACAAAGGCGAGGTGTTCTTTTCCGTCAACCTCGTTTGTATATCCGTAAACCCGGAACGTGCCGAAGTCAGTCGGCAGCGTAATGTCAACTTCTCGGTTCACAAGTGTCGTAATGTTGTAACGGTATTCTATTAAGTCTTTTATCGTAATCATTTTCAGCCGGTGGCGTTTGGCGATTTCTGATAACTCCGGCACTCTGGCCATTGTGCCGTCTTCATTCATAATTTCACAAATGACGCCCGCTCCTTGAGAGCCGCATGCTTTTGCAAGGTCAACGGCTGCTTCCGTGTGGCCCGCCCGCTTCAGGACGCCTCCTTTTTTTGCGATTAAGGGAAAAATGTGGCCCGGACGCTGAAAATCGTCAGACACAGATTCCTCGTTCAACAGCGCCTGAATCGTAAAAGAACGTTCTTGAGCGCTGATTCCTGTTTTTGTCAGTCTGTGGTCAATGCTGACCGTAAACGCGGTTTCATGTGAGTCCGTATTATGATCGACCATCGGGTGAAGATCCAGCCGGGCGGCAATATCTTCAGAAAGCGGCGTGCAGATCAGGCCCCTCCCATGGGTCGCCATAAAATTGACCACTTCAGGTGTGGCATGCTCAGCGAGCGCTAAGAAATCTCCTTCATTTTCTCTGTCTTCATCATCGACAACGATGATGACTTCACCTTTTTTCAGCGCCTCTAACGCCTCTTCTATTGGATGAAACATATTGATCTTCCTTTCTAAAAGCCGTTCTCGCTTAAAAAAGCTTCTGTGATCGTTTGATTGCTTTTCGTTTGTTCTGTTTTGTGCAAAAAGCGGTATAAATATTTGCCGATCATGTCACACTCAATATTTACAGTCGAACCGACTGTTTTCGTCTGAAAAACCGTTTCTGAGATGGTATGCGGAATAACGGATACCGTCACGCTTTCGTCTGATAAACCGAAAATCGTCAGGCTCACGCCGTCTACCGTAATCGAACCTTTCAACACGAGCGTTTTCGTCAATTCGGGCGAAAGTTTCAGATCGTAATAAACCGCGTTGCTTTTTTTCTCGATCCGGGTAATTTCCGCCGTTCCGTCCACATGCCCGGATACAAAGTGGCCGCCGAAGCGTCCGTTGGCGGACATCGCTCTTTCCAGATTGACTTTGCTGCCTTTTGACAAGCCGTTCAGTGAAGTGGCTTTTACGGTTTCCGGCATGACATCAACTGTAAATTGTTTATCAGAAAATCCGGTTACGGTCAGGCAGATGCCGTTTACCGCGATGCTGTCGCCAAGTTTCACATCGCTTGTCACTTTTGAAGCGGCGATGGTTAATGCCATGGAAAGGCCTGTCTTTTTGATTGCTTGGATCGTGCCTGTTTCTTCAACGATTCCTGTAAACATCGTCACCATCCTTTCCGTCTTTAGGTATGGCCGTCAGTTTTATATCCGGCCCGATTTGGGTGATTTGTGTGAATTGTAAATGGGGGACATCTTTCATTGATTGAAAACCTTCACCGGAGATCAAGCTGGGAGCAAGCGTTCCTCCGATTAATTTAGGGGCGAAATAGAAATGAAGCTCCTCGAAACAGCCTTCCTTGACAAAACTTCCGTGTACGGATGCGCCGCCTTCCACATAAACGGACATTATGCCGTTTTCAGCGAGAATGCTGAGCACCTCAGGAATGTGAATGCGGTCTGTTTCAAGCGAAAAGACTTTTATTCCGAGTGCGGTCAGCCGGTCTTTCTTTTGCACGTCAGCGTCTTTGGCCGTAAATATCCATGTCGGCGCGGCGCCGTCAGTGACCACATTTGCCGTTTCCGGAATGGTCAGCTTTGTATCGAGAATGACTCTGACCGGCTGCTTGACCGCATCGGGCAGCCTGCAGGTCAGGCTCGGATTATCGGCTTTGACTGTGCCTGCTCCGACAAGAATGCTTTGATGCGATTTCCTGTATTGCTGGGCATCAAGCCTTGCCGCCTCTGAAGTAATCCATTTGCTGTCACCGGTTTCAGTCGCTGTTTTCCCGTCAAGGCTTGCGGCCGCTTTCAAGGTGACATACGGAAGTCCGGTCCTCATGAAGTGAAGAAACATTTTATTCAGCTCTTCTGCCTGCTGCCTGAGAATCCCGGTTTTCACTTCGATGCCCGCTGCTTCCAGCATTCTGATGCCTTTTCCGGCGACTAGCGGATTTGGATCCCTCATAGCGACAAATACCCTTTTTATCCCCGACTTTATCATCAGTTCGGCGCATGGCGGTGTTTTTCCGTAATGGCTGCAAGGCTCGAGCGTCACATACATATCTGCGCCTTTTGCGTGACTGCCTGCCATATTGATCGCGTGCACTTCCGCATGGGCTTCTCCGTATTGCAAATGGGCGCCCATTCCGACGATCTGGCCGTTTTTGACGACGACAGCACCGACAAGGGGATTGGACTGCGTCTGCCCTTCACCGCGTCTGGCAAGCTCTATTGCCGTATTCATATAATATTCTTCCATCGTTATCCCTCCCTTCTTCCACGCAATTTGGCGTCAAAAAAGCCCCGAATGTTTACACAGTTCGGGGCTTTGCCAGTTTTAATCCATAGGAAATAAGACTATACAGTATGATTATTTTTTGCATAGCTTCTCTCATCCTTCTCCCATCCAGACTTTCACTGTCGGCTTCAGCTTTTCACTGAATCCACCGTATACAGATGCATACGGGTCACGGGCTGTAAAGCGCAAAACGCCTTATTACCGCCGGTCGGGATTTTCACCCAGCCCCGAAGGATACAATCAATATTTTTTTGTCCTTATCCGCTATTATAACATCCTTTGCGGCAGGCGCAATGAATTTGCACCTGCTTTTTCAGAAAAATAAAAAGCGCCCCTTTCCCAAAAAAGGCGCCTTTACTTATTCGTTTACTTTAACAACCTTCAATAAGCCGTCAATCCGGTTTGATTTGCTGAAATACGCTTTAATCTTATCTCCTTTTTTCACATCGGAGAGATCCTGCTTCAGCTTGTCGCCGTTAAAAATGATTTTTGTGCCGTTTGCTGCCGTGCCGTGGTATTCGGTTCCTTCTATTTTCGTAATTTTATATGTTTTCACTGTATATTCTTCTTTTTCCTGAGACAGGGTTTGTCCGATAGCCGTCGGCACGTCTTTCAGCTCAATATCGTTTATGACCATAAAACCGCCCGCCAATAACAGCAGCAGTACAAGTAAAATGGCTGCTTTTGTTTTAATTCTTCCCATTTTTCTACCTCCAGCCGTATCAATCTATTCATTACTATGTCATATTCCTTTTTTTCATGAATAGAAAACCGTTCTTCCCTGCGTGAGTTATTCATATAACGTTTCGTCAAGGGAAGATGTTTCATGTATCTGTAAAACTTTCTATCTATTAAATAGATATACGAATTTATGTTCTGTTTTTGTGGGTAGGGAGATTAATTTATATAAAAAAAAGCAGTTTTCTCATAAAGAAAACTGCCGTACGGTTTATTTCGTCTTGCGGATTTCGTTAAACGGGAAGAAGACGAATTTTGATGTGCCCGCGATTTGTTTTTTCGTAAAAAGACCGAGGCCGTTGCGGCTGTCCATAGATTCTCTGCGGTTATCACCCATGACGAAATATTTGTCGTCCGGCACTTTCACCGGGCCGAAGTCTTCCGTCAGCCGGTCATAGCCGTCTTGCTTCGCTTTTTTCTTGTTTGCCGCTAAATACGGTTCGGACACTTTTTTGCCGTTGATGTACAGCTGGTCGTTTTTCATTTGCACCGTGTCGCCGGGAAGTCCGATAATCCGTTTGACATAGTGTTCATTTTCTCCGTTCAGAACGACGATCTGGCCGCGTTTGAAGTCGCTTATGTATTTGACCGTCATATTGACAAAGATCCTCTCGCGGTCATGCAGCGTCGGTTCCATTGATCTTCCGTCAACGAGATAAGGAGCAAATAAAAAGTTGCGGATGAGCAATGCGAGAACGACAGCGATGATAATGGCTTTCGCCCAATCAAGTACGGCGCTTTTTTTAGAAGTTTTTTCTTTTTCTGATTTCAAGTGATTTCCTCCCAATAGCCATGGTCGTTTTTATTTTACCATGAATCCCTGCACAGAGGGCAAATAAGCCCCGCACCTCATCCATTTTTTTCATTTTATAAGCCGGATCTGCTGATTTTACGGTATTTTACGAAGCTTCCGATCCGCCAAATGCACAAATACACAAAAGCAAGCTCCATTGTTAAAACGGCAAATTCCGTCGCGTCAATGTTTTTGAAATATTGACTGAGTACGATACGGATCGCAATAATCGCGATAATGACATATTTAAAGTTTTTATTCCGCTTAGAGTACACAAAGCCGTCTTCCCGGATTTCATATGCGGTTTGCGACAGCATGATGAAGCCAAATACTGCGCCTAACAGCCCGGCGATGGCGAGCTCCCAAACAGCGGGAAGATGAAACGGCTTTCCGGGGATATTCATGAGCTGGCTGATGCTCAATGAAAAAATGACGGCGATAATCAAAAGCGGGAGAATGATGCCGAAGCCGCCGCCTTTAATCGGCCTGTTTCCTTTTTTCAGCCTGAACCAAAAAATAAGTGCGATAATGATAATGACAAATAAAACGGTTGCCAATTGAACCAACGTTTTTACCTCTTTTCATTCTTGTAATCGGTCTTTTACACTATACCAGAGTGACTGCCGAAGTTCATATATGTATTTTTTCATGATTTACACATGAGAATTTTCATATACATAAAAAAACCCGCCTCCAAAAGGCGGGTTTTTCCGTCATTAACCTTCTACACGGACTTCTTTCATTTTGTCTCCGTTAGACATGTTTTTCGCGTGCTCTAAACCGCTTGTCACTTTTCCGAATACAGTATGAACGCCGTTTAAGTGCGGCTGCGGGTCATGTACGATGAAGAATTGGCTTGAACCCGTGTCTTTACCGGCATGCGCCATTGATAAAGAACCGGCTTCGTGCTTATGCGGATTGCCTTCTGTTTCACATTTGATCGTTTTTCCGCTTCCGCCCATGCCTGTCCCAGTCGGATCTCCGCCTTGGCTGACAAAGCCCGGAATCACACGGTGGAAAATAACGCCGTCGTAGAAGCCTGTATTCGCCAGGTTTTCAAAGTTAGCGACTGTATTAGGCGCTTCATTCGGATAAAGTTCAAATTCGATTCTGCTGCCGTTCTCCATTTCGATGTAACCAGTTTTCATTCTCATTCCTACTTCCATATGTTTTTTGTCAAAGCCTTCTTCAATATGAATTTCAATTGTAAGCCGGCTTTCTTTTTGATATTCTTTTGAAGGAAGATGCGTCTGCTCTTCTTTTCGCGGCTATTATACCACACCTTCAGCCGGAAAACGAATCTCCCCGCTTCCAAAGAAAGAAAATGAAACCAGAACAGCATCACAGCCGTCTATGTAACGGAACTGCTTCACGCAGTCCCTCACAAACCGCTTCAAAACGGCATTTGTGAAAAGAAGGAGGTTAACCGCTTTGAAAAAAATGTGGATTGGATTGCTGGCGGCGGCCGCAGTATTGTGCACAATACCGAAAATCAGCCTGGCCGATGCCGCAGTCGGAGATGTTATCGTCACACTGGGGGCAGATCTGTCAAACGCAGACCGTCAGAAAGTGCTTGACGAATTAAATGTCCCTGATAACGCGACAAAGGTGACAGTCACGAATAAAGAAGAACATGAATATCTGGGAAAATATATATCGAATGCCCAAATCGGCACAAGAGCCATTTCTTCATCATCCATCACGGTGGAAAAGAAAGGGTCCGGACTTGACGTCCAAACCCATAATATTGATTCCATTACGGATGAGATGTACTTAAACGCCCTGATGACAGCAGGCGTGAAAGATGCAAAAGTATACGTGACGGCGCCGTTTGAGGTATCAGGAACCGCCGCATTGACAGGAATCATTAAGGCGTATGAAGTGTCATCAGACAAAGCGATTTCAGAAGACGTAAAACAGGTCGCCAACCAAGAGCTTGTCACAACTTCAAATCTCGGGGAAAAAATCGGAGATAAAAACGCCTCCGCGCTTATCGCAAACATTAAAGACGATTTCGCGAAAAACGGTGTGCCCGATACAAAAGAAGGAATCGAGAAAAAAGTCGATGATGCGGCATCAAACCTTAACATTACACTGACTGACGCTCAAAAAGACCAGTTAGTTTCATTGTTTAATAAAATGAAAAATGCCAAGATTGATTGGGGCCAAGTCGGCAATCAGCTCGATAAGGCAAAAGACAAAATCACAAAATTCATTCAATCCGATGAAGGCAAAAGCTTTATTCAAAAAGTCATTGATTTCTTCGCTTCAATTTGGAATGCGATCGTGTCTGTATTTACAGGAGACAGCGGATCAACTTCTTCAAACAGCTGAGACAAAAAAGAGACCGGACTCCATTGTCCCGGTCTCTTTTTTTTATTTATTGTTTGACCCCCGTCTTAAACGGCAGATCCAGCTTTACGATGTCTTCATAAGTTTCCCTTTTAATGACAAGATGCGCTTCGCCGTCTTCCACAAATACGACGGCAGGCCGCGGAATGCGGTTGTAGTTGTTAGCCATGCTGTACCCGTATGCTCCCGTGCAGAAGACGGCGAGAAGATCGCCTTCTTTCACTTCCGGAAGATCTATATCCCAGATGAGCATATCTCCGCTTTCACAGCACTTACCCGCAATGGACACCGTCGTGTCGTGGTGTTCTCCGATTCTGTTTGCCGAAACGGCTTCATATTTGGCCTGATAAAGCGCAGGACGGATATTGTCGCTCATGCCTCCGTCAACCGCTGCATATTTACGGGTGCCGGGAACTTCTTTTTGCGAGCCGATGGTATAAAGCGTCGTTCCGGCGTCGCCGACGAGCGAGCGCCCCGGTTCAATCCAAATTTCCGGAATGTCAAAAGCATGCAGCGCTGCGTTTTCTTTTACAGCTTCGATTATTTTTTCTACGTAGACGGCAGGATGAAGAGGTTCATCCTCTTCCGTGTAACGGATGCCGAAGCCGCCCCCTAAATTCAGCACTTCAGAGACGAAACCGAAAGATTCTCTCCATTCACTCAGTTTTGCGAAGATTTTTTCTGCGGCCAGCACAAAGCCCGCCGTATCAAAAATTTGTGATCCGATGTGGCAGTGAACACCGAGAAGATGGATATGGTCTGACTGCAGCACTTGCTCAATCGCCTTTTCTATTTGCCCGTTATGCAGATCAAAGCCAAATTTGGAATCTTCCTGTCCGGTCGTAATATAATCATGCGTATGCGCCTCTACCCCCGGGGTGATGCGCAGAAGCACATCCATGGTGCGACCTGATTTGCTGCACAGTTCCGCGAGTAAGGATATTTCATAAAAATTATCAACGACGATGCAGCCGATTTGATGATCGAGCGCCATTTTCAATTCTTCTCTGCTTTTGTTATTGCCGTGAAAATGAATCCGGTCAGCCGGAAAACCAGCCGAAACCGCCGTAAACAGCTCTCCGCCGGATACAACGTCCAGTGAGAGCCCCTCCTGCTCAGCAAGCTGTATCATTGCAACGGAGGAAAACGCCTTGCTCGCGTATGCGACCTGCGCTTTTAAATCCGCGTCAATGAATGCCTGTTTAAAGCTTTTAGCGCGCTCACGTATTAAAGCCACGTCATAAACATAAAGAGGCGTGCCATAATGCTCAGCTAAATACAGGGCATCCACACCTCCGATTTCCAGATGACCTAGTTTGTTTTGTCTGCTTGTGCCATGTAAGAACAATGCTCATTCCCTCTTTCTGATCCGCATATGGGTGAAAAGGACAGCTTTTTTTGAGCTGTCCTTATACAAGTCCCGCATAAGTTAAGACATACAATATCATAATCTTCTGTCGGTTTCAATGCGATTATGAACCGCTTGGCTGTCTTTGACGGTCTTTCGGGTGAACAATGCTCGGTCTGACTTTCGCTCCCGGCACTGTCGTCCTGACGAGCACCTGCCACAGCGCCTTTCCGTTAAACGGTAAAAACGGCCATAAATACGGTGTATGAAACGAGCGGATACCCGCCATTAAAATCAGCAGCAATGTAAAGCCGATAACAAAACCTTTTACTTTAAAAATGGCCACGAGCACCATTAATATGAGACGTATCATTTTATTAGCGAGGCTGAGTTCATAGCTCGGCGTGGTAAATGATCCGATTGCGGCGATCGATACGTACAGAATCACTTCGGCAGAAAACAGCCCCACCGCTATGGCAATTTGTCCGATCAGCACCGCCGCTATCAGGCCCATGGCAGTCGATAAGGCGGTCGGCGTATGGATCGCGGCCATCCTGAGAAACTCAATCCCCAAATCAGCCAGAAAGATCTGCAGAATGATCGGAATGTGCGTATTTTTATTTAAACCGATAAAATCCAATCTTTCAGGCAAAAGTGACGGGTCGAGAACAAAGAGGAACCAGATCGGAAGCAGAACAGTTGAAGCGATAATACCGAAAAACCTGATCCATCTTAAAAATGTTCCGACAGAAGGCGCCTGTCTGTATTCTTCCGCATGCTGAACGTGGTGAAAAATCGTTGTGGGCGTTATGATCACGCTCGGTGACGTATCAACGACGATAATGACGTGCCCTTCTAATATATGATTGGCGGCCACATCAGGACGCTCCGTGTATCTGACCATCGGAAACGGGTTGTAGCCTTGTTTGACGATAAATTCTTCCACCGTTTTATCAGCCATCGTCAGTCCGTCAATGTCAATCGCATTCACTTCGTTTTCAACGATGCTGACAAGGTCCGGATCTGCGATGTCCTCTATATACACAATGGCAAGATCCGTTTTAGAACGCTCGCCGACTTTCGTAATTTTGACGCGGAGCCTTTCGTCTCTGATCCTTCTTCTGATTAACGCTGTATTAATGACGATACTTTCGATAAATCCGTCTCTTGCCCCGCGAACGACTTTCTCTGTATCCGGTTCTTCGGGTGTGCGTCCGGGGTAATTTCTGACATCAACGACGAAGGCGAAACCGGCGTCTTCTACGATAACGGCCACAAGTCCGGAAAGCACTTGATCCGTCGCTTCGTCGAGCGTTTTGACTTTTTGGACCTGCTGGTTCACAAGCCTGTTTTCAACAACATCAAGCGCATCATCCGCGTTCTCGTCATAATTATTGACATCGACGAGCTGTTCTATTAAATGAATGATAAACAATGTATCGGTTAACCCATTGACAAAGTAAATCTGGACTTCCCGGTCTAATACTTGAACTTTGCGGACTCCGATATCGTAGCTCGTCCCCATACCGACGCGGTCTTTAAAAAATTGTTCATTTTTTCTAGGATCCCGGTATACTTTTATCATGTTTTCCGGTTTTTCCGGCATGATATTCGCTCCTTTCTAAAATGAATTCGACAGCCTTCATCGTGATCGGCGAGCCTTTGGATATGTCATCTTTTCTTCCCATTTTTCCTATATCGCCGATGCCCACAACGAGGGGAACGTCCAGTTTGTCAAGACAATACACCGTATCTCCGTTCATTCTGTGCTCGTCCATTTCTCTCATTCCGGTTTTATCGACGCCAAACTCCGTCACTTCTCCATCACGGTCAATGGAGACATCGACTTTTGTCCATTCAGCCTGATGGGTTTTAGAAGCGACGGCA
Source organism: Bacillus sp. 01N42_2 (assembly GCF_056399565.1). Lineage (NCBI taxonomy): Bacteria > Bacillati > Bacillota > Bacilli > Caryophanales > Bacillaceae > Bacillus > Bacillus sp. 01N42_2. Next base: position 254,456 of record NZ_JBFTRO010000004.1, read on the forward strand.
ATCACCCCAAGCACTTCAATGTCTTGATGTGAGGCGACATATTTCAGCGCCGTTTCGCCCGGCCCTTCCCCTTGCAGGCCGGAATCGTCAAACATGACAAACACCGGGTCATGCGGCGCGGCTTTAATCAGCTGAACGAGTTCCGGACCGGTTCTGGTTGACGGATTGCCTTTTGATTGGGAAATACATCGTCCGCCTGCTTTTTCCGCGGCATATTCAATCGTTTTAGCGGCGTATACGTCTCCGTCTGTCACAAGGATGACCTTCCGTTTCGTCATCAGACATTATCCTTTCGGTTTAAAAATAACGGCAACAAGAAATGCAAATAAAATCGCTGAAGATATACCGGCGGAGGTCAGTTCAAAAATCCCCATGGCGATCCCGATAAATCCATGCTCGTGAGCCTGATGCATGGCGCCGTGCAATAAGCTGTGACCGAAGCTGACGATGGGAACCGTCGCGCCCGCACCTGCGAATTCGATAAATTTGTCATATATTCCGAACCCATCCAACAAGGCGCCGATGACGACAAAAGTTGTCATCACATGGGCGGGTGTCAGTTTAAAAATGTCAAGCAGCAGCTGACCGATAATGCATATGATTCCTCCGCAAACAAAAGCCCACAGATATTCCATTTATGATGCACCTCCCGCTCGCTCAAATACCACACCGTGGGCGATGGTCGGAATGGTTTCCTTCTGCTGAATCATTGTCGGACTTAAAAGCGCTCCTGTCGCGACAACGAGAACCCTGTTAAGAGAGCCCGATTTCAGTTGATTAAAGATATGTGTGTACGTAACGAGCGCGGAGCAGGCGCAGCCGCTTCCGCCCGCAAACACCTGCTGATCCGGCGTATAGATGAGAAGACCGCAGTCATCGTGTTTCGTTCCCGCGGGATAGCCTTCTTCCTTAAGCAAATCTTTTAAGATCGGCGAGCCTACGCCTGAAAGGTCTCCCGTTAAAATCAGATCGTAATCATCCGCCGTGCGGTTCAAATCCTTCAGGTGCTGTTTGATTGTATCGGCGGCAGCGGGCGCCATGGCTGAGCCCATATCAAACGGGTCTGTAATTCCGAGGTCGCTTACTTTTCCCACTGTCGCGCTTGTAATCCGGATATCAGAAGGGTTTTGGCTGATGATGACCGCCCCGCCCCCCGTGACCGTCGAAGTGGCAGTATCCGGCTTTTGCCCGCCATACTCCGTCGGATTACGGAATTGTCTTTCAGCCGTCGCATTATGGCTGCTCGTCGCTGCAATCGCCCGGTTCGCAAAACCGCCGTCAATAAGCGCGGATGCGACGGCGACCGTTTCCATTGACGTCGAGCAGGCGCCGAACAGGCAGAGGAACGGAATTTTCAGATGTCTTGCGACGTAATTGGCCGTCACATTTTGATTTAAAAGATCGCCAGCGAGTAGCAAATCGATGTCGCTCTTTTTCAAATTCTGTTTTTGCAAAGCGGAGTTGATGGCATCTTCCATTAATTGACGTTCCGCCATTTCCCAGTTTTTCTGATTGCAATGCATTTCATCGTATGTTTTATCAAACAGCGAGCCGAGCGGGCCGTCTTTTTCTTTCGGTCCGGCTGCCGTTCCCGCCGCATTTATAAATAACGGGTTTTCAAACACCCAGGTTTGCTTTCCGGTCAATTTCATTTTTTCTCCTCCTATGAAAACAGTTTTTCACAAGCAAACCGTATCAGGCCTACGATATAGGCTGCCACGACGCCGAATACAATGACGTTTCCCGCCAGTTTAAACATGTTTGTCGCTACACCGAGCACAAGCCCTTCACTTCTGTGTTCCAGAGCCGCGCTTGTCATACTGTTTGCAAACCCCGTCACCGGCACGGCTGAACCCGCTCCGGCAAACTGACCGAGCCTGTCATAAATGCCGAATCCGGTCAAGAGGGCGGAAATTAAAATAAGAGTGGCGGACGTCGGGTTTCCCGCTGTTTTCTCATTAAAATTAAAAAAATGGATGTAAAAGTCTTGAAGAGCCTGCCCGATCAGACAAATCAAACCGCCGATCAGAAAGGCTTTGACACAATTCCAGACGTATGGCGGTTTCGGCTGATAGTCTTTCACTTTTGTTTTGTAATTTTCTTTTAAGTTTGTCACGTCTGTTCCTCCTTATGAATGATGGATAAAATACAGCCAATGAAATAATGAGCCGGCTATTTTGCCGAACACGATGGCCATCAGCAAAATGATGATTTTGCTCCCGAAACCGATCCGTTTGGCAAGAATGGGAAGCACGTTCAGCACTTCTGTAAGCGCCGCGGCCAGCATGCCGACAAACATGCCGGCCAGAAGCCCGACCGGAACGGCAAGCCATTCAGATAAAAAAAAATGATTCATATTTAAGGTTTCCCAGCCGCCGAACACCGCCCCGGAAATAACAGCCCCTTCGTAGGCCTGTACAAAGCGCATGGTTTTTGTCAGCTGCATAAGGCGGGGGATGATTCCCATAACGGTTAAAAAAGCCACAAAGCCCGCTCCCACGGTCAGCCCGCCGCCAAGCCCGACAAACATAACGAAAAGAATGCTAACGATCATGCAGATCTTTCATCGTCTCTTCGTTTTCGTGTATTGCGACATAATGATCGAGATCAAGCTGATAATTAAACATCTCGACCTCCAGCGGGCTTGGCTCTTCATTCAGGCGTTTTTTAAAGATGTGATTAAAAAAGACGATCATCCCGAGACCGAGGCCGATGCTGTACGGAATCTGAAGCAGGTACGGATACTCATTGCGCCTGCCCGTTATGATTTCATATAAGGCAATATGAACTTCTCTCATGCTGACATCTTCATGAAAATTCATAATGGCGAGACATGAACCGATAAAAAGCAGCAGCCAGACACCGACAAACAAAACGGCTGACAGCTGCTTTTTCTGGTAATGGATTTCCACTATCGTCTCAGCGCCGCCGACGGTCTGCACATCAAGAGCGGGAAAAGCGGTATGAATGGCCTTCAGCACTTTTATGATGTCCAGCACGACGATATTTTTGTCTTTTTTCGTGATCTGATACAGCGGCAGTGCCGACAGTTTTTTTTTCAGCTTTTGCTGTCCTGCGATCTGGGCGGCGTCACCGACTGTGATGATATCTCCGGTATGAGCCTTCACGCGGTGGCGAAGTCTGAGAAATATTCGTCTTTCCATCTTGCATCACCATCTTTCGGGTGGTTATATATGTAGTATGTGGTTCACTTTTGTTCTCATTCATCAGCAGCAAAAGACCATAAATTACCATTCGGGCGCAAATAAAAAAAGCCGGCCTGTAAAAGGTCAGCTTTCCGTATGATCCATCTGCACTTTAATCTGCTTTAATATTTTTTTCTCCAGCCTCGATACCTGCACTTGTGAAATCCCAAGCCGTTCGGCTACTTCCGACTGCGTCTGATCCTTGTAATACCTCAGATAGACAATGAGCTTTTCCCGTTCTTCCAAATCACTGATCGCTTCCTTGAGAGCGATTTTGTCAAACCATTTCTCTTCTGAATGATCGGCGATCTGATCGAGCAGGGTGATCGGGTCTCCGTCATTTTCATACACCGTTTCATGAATGGACGAAGGCGCCCGCACCGCTTCCTGCGCAAGCACCACGTCCTCCGCGTCAATTTCCAGGTGGTCAGCGATTTCCTGGACGGTCGGCACTCTTCCGTATGTTTTTGACAGTTCATCTTTCGCCCGGCGGATTTTATTGCCGAGCTCTTTCAAAGATCTTGATACTTTGACGGTTCCGTCATCCCGGATGAAGCGCTGGATTTCTCCGATAATCATCGGCACGGCATAAGTTGAAAAACGGACATCATAGGACAAATCGAATTTATCAACGGATTTTAACAACCCGATACAGCCGATCTGAAACAGATCGTCCGGCTCATAGCCTCTGTTTAAGAACCTTTGCACGACGGACCATACAAGACGCATGTTTTTTTCTATGAGGAGGTCTCTTGCCTGCTGGTCGCCCTCTTGGCTCTTTTTGATCAATTCTTTGACTTCATGGTCCTTGAGCTGCGCGTTTTTGCTGTTTTTCTTAACCTCCACATCCATAACAAATCTCCTTAATTACAAAGCGCTTTGCTTTTTGATAGGTGTTTTGTTAAGCGTATCGTCGTCCCCATCTCCGGCGAGGAATCAATCGAGACATCATCCATGAAGTTTTCCATAATGGTAAAGCCCATTCCGGAGCGCTCAAGCTCGGGTTTTGTCGTAAAGAGCGGCTGGCGCGCTTCCTCAAGATCCGTGATCCCGAGGCCTTCGTCACGTATGGTCAGATAGACGACATGATCCTCCAGGGTAACGGAGATGTACACCTTTCCGTCGCAGTTTTCTTCATAGCCGTGGATGATTGCGTTTGTTACCGCTTCTGATACGACGGTTTTGATTTCTGTCAGCTCGTCCATCGTCGGGTCGAGCTGCGCGATAAAAGAAGCAACCGTTACACGCGCAAACGATTCATTCTGACTGAGGGCTGAAAATTCAAGATGCATCTCGTTTTTCATGATGCCACCCCCAGCGTTAAAAGCGCTTTTTGTTCTGATTGTTCGAACCTGATGATTTTAAACAGGCCCGACATGTCAAACAGACGTCTCACCGCAGGAGAAATCGCGCACACGACCATCTCTCCGCCGAGCTGTTTAATTTGTTTATAACGCCCTAAAATCACGCCGAGGCCGGAGCTGTCCATGAAGGAAAGATCTTCAAGGTTCAGCACGATGTGACGGATGCCGTCAGCCTCCAGCGATTCAGCAACCTTTTGTTTTAATGATTCTGCCGTATGGTGGTCGAGTTCACCAGTTAATCGAATACAAAGCACGGATTCTTTGACATGTAAGTCAATTCCAAGGCTCATGCTCATTCCTCCTTGATATGATCGGATAATGAGTGTTTCGATTTTCGGGAATGCAATTCCTTCACTATGACAAAACTAGTGCCCGTTCGCCACGATTATTTAAATTTTGTCCAATCTCCCATCGTCCGCTTCAGAAAAGTGAGAAAACCCGCTTTTTCCATGTCGTCTTTTGCCGTGACCGGGCTTTCAACGAGCACTTTTCCGTCTTTTTTCAGCACGAGGCTGCCGAGCACCTCCCCTTTTTTAACCGGGGCCGTTATATTGCTGTTGATTTTCACTTCTTTTTTTACTTTGTCCATGTTCTCTCCCTTTTTGGCCAGGAGGGAAATCGGTTCAGATGTGGTCAGCTTGATCAGTTTCTGTTTTCCTTTTTTCACTTTTACCGTTCCGATGATTTGATTCCGTTTATACAGCGGGTGTGTTTTGAACTGGCTGAAGGCATAATCAAGCATTTTTGTCACTTGGGCATTTCTTTCTTTCGGAGTGCTGGCTCCGAAAACAACTGCGATGACCCTCATATTTCCTTTTTTAGCGGTGGCGGTTAAACAATACTTTGCTTCACCTGTAAAACCCGTTTTCACACCGTCAACACCCGGATAAAATTTGATCAGCCGGTTTGTATTGACGAGCCAGAACTTTTTGTCTGTGTTTTCTCTTAAATAGTCTTCATACGTTCCCGTAAATTGAGTGATTTTATCATACTTCAATAATTCCTTCGCCATTTTCGCCATGTCATAAGCAGAGCTGTAGTGGCCTTTTTCAGGCAATCCCGTCGGGTTTTTGAAGGAGGTATCTTTCAATCCCAATTCTTTTGCTTTTTTGTTCATCTGATTGACGAAATCCTCTTCCGAACCGGCGATATACTCTGCCATCGCGACGGATGCGTCATTTCCGGAAGCTATCGCAATTCCTTTGAGCATTTCTTTTACCGTCATTTCCTCACCGGGTTCGAGGAAAATCTGCGATCCGCCCATGGACGCGGCATGCTCACTCGTCCTGACTTTATCGCTCATCTTAATGTTACCTTTGTCAAGCGCTTCCATGATTAAAAGCATGGTCATGATTTTTGTCATGCTCGCCGGCGCCAGACGCTCCCGGCTGTTCTTGTTGTAAAGAATGTTTCCCGTATCGCGTTCAATCAGCACGGCGCTTTTGGCTTCATGAGCGAGCTCCGATGTATGTTTTCCGTCCGGCTTTGCAAAAGCGGACGGTGCTGATGCGGTTATTAAAATGCCAATCAACAAAGTGGATATAAGACGTTTCATCTCCAAAGCCCTCCATTTCATAATCCTTTTTATTTTTTCCAAGCCCGGTGGTTTTATACGCCTCATCTGGAAAATGTTTCGTTTTGAGGACATAAAAAAACAGCTGCTTCCGAAGAAACAGCTGATCTATGCTGATTTAGTTTTGAGATCGTGCAACTACGGCTTTTACAAGCTTCAAAAAGCCGCCTTTTACTTTTTCCGTCATTTCCATTACTTCATCATGGGATAACGGCTGGTCAAGAATGCCGGCTGCCGCATTGGAAATGCACGAGATGCCAAGCACACGCATTCCCGCGTGGTTGGCGACGATGACTTCCGGCACAGTCGACATTCCGACAGCGTCAGACCCCATCGTTCTTAAAAACCGGACTTCAGCCGGCGTTTCGTAAGATGGCCCCGTAACAGCCGTGTATACACCTTTTTGAACAGGGATGCCAAGCTCAGCCGCCGTTTTTTCAGCCAAGCCTGACAGCTCTTTGTCATAGGCTTCTGACATGTCCGGGAATCTGGCTCCGAATTCCGCTTCGTTCGGCCCGATTAACGGGTTGGTACCCGTAAAGTTGATATGGTCGGTAATAATCATCAGATCACCGGCGCGGAAGTCAGTGTTGATACCGCCCGCTGCGTTCGTCACGATGAGAGATTCAACGCCGAGCGCCTTCATCACGCGGACCGGAAACGTTACCTGATCCATTGAGTAGCCTTCATAATAATGAAAGCGGCCCTGCATCGCGATGACCTGCACACCTTCAAGCGTTCCCATCACAAGCTGGCCGGCATGGCCTTCTACCGTTGAGACCGGAAAATCAGGGATCGTTTCATATGTAAGCTTGACGGCTCCTTCAATTTCATCGGCCAATACGCCGAGCCCTGAACCTAAAATCAGACCGATCTTCGGTGTTTCTTTCACGTGTTCTTTAATAAATGCAGCAGCACGTTCGATCTTTTGTTTCAAAAAAAGTCCCCCTACTGTAATCTTGATAAAAAGCTTTTTCCGTATTCCGGCTTTTCCGTTTTGAAATTATCCGCAATGGTTGCGCCGATATCGGCAAATGTATCCGCAAGCGGCAGCTGTTCAGTGTGTTTATGCTTTTTGCTGTAGACAAGAAGCGGCACATACTCCCGCGTGTGGTCCGTCCCGTGATGGACAGGATCATTGCCGTGATCCGCCGTGATGATGAGCAGATCGTCCTCTTTCATTTTTTCAAACACTTCCGGAAGCCTTGCGTCGAATTCCTCAAGCGCTTTTCCGTACCCTTCCGGATCACGGCGGTGTCCGTACAGCGCATCAAAATCAACGAGGTTGGCAAAGCTCAGGCCCGTAAAATCTTCACCGAGTGTTTCAATCACTTTGTCCATGCCGTCCATGTTAGATACCGTGCGGCGGGATGATGTGATGCCTTCTCCGTCGTAAATATCAGAAATTTTTCCGATGGAAATGACGTCTAATCCGCTGTCTTTCATTCCGTTCATTACCGTGCGGCCGAACGGTTTGAGCGCATAATCATGGCGGTTCGGTGTGCGTTTGAAGCTGCCCGGTTCTCCAATAAATGGTCTTGCGATAATCCGGCCGACCATGTACTTCGGATCAAGCGTCAGTTCTCTGGCTGTTTCACAGATGCTGTACAGCTCGTCAAGCGGAACGACATCTTCGTGAGCCGCAATCTGCAAAACGGAATCGGCTGATGTATAAACGATCAGCGCACCCGTTTCCATATGTTCTTTTCCGAGCTCGTCCAGAATCGCCGTCCCTGAAGCCGGCTTATTCCCGATGATTTTGCGTCCGGAACGCTTTTCAAGCTCCTGAAGAAGCTCATCCGGAAATCCTTCCGGGAACACTTTAAACGGTTTTTCAATGTAGAGGCCCATAATCTCCCAGTGCCCCGTCATCGTATCTTTTCCGTTTGACGCCTCCTGCATTTTACCGTAGTACGCCAGAGGCTGCTCCGTTTTTTCCACACCCTTAATATCCCCGATCAGTCCGAGACCGAGCTGTGCCATATGGGGCATATGTAAACCGTTCATGTGCTCTGCGATATGTCCGAGCGTATTTGCGCCTATATCATTAAAATCGGCGGCGTCCGGCGCTTCACCGATTCCGACCGAATCCATTACGATCAAAAACACACGTTTATATTTGTATTCAGACATCATAAAAGCCTCCTTTTCTTCCATCTGTCCATTTTAGCTTACAGAGGTCAGACAACTCAAGTATAAACCGTTTACATTCTTGTTGACAATGCCTATTCAAATAATAAGAACCTTCTCTGTATTCCGCCAATCCGACAGAAAAAAGCCGCGGCACCTTTGCCAGCGGCTCCTAGGCGCGCGGATGATACTGCTTGTACACGTCCTTCAGCCTTGTTTTCGTCACATGCGTGTAAATTTGCGTCGTGGAAATATCAGCATGTCCGAGCATCTCCTGCACGGCGCGCAGGTCCGCCCCGTTTTCAAGCAGGTGCGTTGCAAAAGAGTGCCGGAGCGTGTGCGGTGTCAGTTCTTTTTTAATGCCAGCCTCAAGGGCGATTTTCTTCAGGTTTTTCCAAAATCCCTGACGGCTGATCTGCCTGCCGTGATGATTCAGAAAAAGCGCTTCGGTCACATTTTTCTTTAATAATTTCCCTCTGGCTTTTTCGATGTATGCTTCGATCGCATGGGAGGCGGCTTCACCGATCGGCACAATCCGCTCTTTCCGGCCTTTTCCGAAGCAGCGGACAAATCCCATCGTCAAATGAACGTCGGATAATTTCAGCTCAATCATCTCGCTGACCCTGATGCCGGTTGCATACAGCAATTCGAGCATGGCTTTATCCCTGAGACCGAACGGGCTGTCAAGCTTAGGCGTGTCCAATAACCGCTCTACTTCGTTCAGCGCCAGCACTTTTGGGAGGGCCCGCTCTGTTTTTTGTGTTTCAATATGTACCGAAGGATCTTTATCCGCGGCTTTCTCCCTTAACAGAAATTGATGAAAAGACCGGATTGACGCCAAATGCCTGGCAGACGTCTTCCCTGATTTCCCCGAATCCTTCAAATGCTTTAAATATTGAATAATATGAAGACGGGTCACATCATTCCAAGAAGTGATCTGAAGGGTTTCAGTTAAGAAGAGAGAATAACTTTTCAGATCACGCTCATAGGACATCATCGTATTTTGGGACAGCCCTCTTTCAACCCTCACATAATGGATGAAATCCTTAATTTGATCCTTCACTCTTGATCTACTCCCCGTTTTGGTAAAAAAAGATCAACCGGCCGAACCAGCCGTCCTTCTCCTCATGTTCCGTTTTGGCCACTTTGACGGCGGAGCCTTCCGGTTTATCGTACCGATGATAGTTTTCATACTCTGAATTCACCCATATCATAGCATAATAGAACAGCGCGGTAAAACCTGTGAACAGAATAAACACTTTGATCGTATCCGCTGCTGTTTTTAGGAATCTGCCCATCTTTCGATCGATCCTTTCTTTGGCGGCTGTTAGTACACCTTATGCCAATTTCAAAGGCTTTTATACATAAAAACAGCAAAAAACCCTTTCCTGGCAGAAAAGGTTCATAGGCTTTTATTCTGTTTCATTCCCGCCGCAGCGGTGGCAGATTCCGTGAAAAGTCAATCTATGATCTTTAATTTTAAATTTCCAATCACGTTCAATCACTTCTTCAACGTCTTCAAGCAGATCTTCTTCAATTTCATCGACGGCTCCGCACTCCATGCACACCAGATGATGATGGAAGTGGGCCGCGCCCTCTTTGCGAAGGTCGTAGCGGGATACGCCGTCCCCGAAGTTAATTTTATCAACGACTTTTAATTCTGTTAATAATTCTAATGTACGGTATACTGTAGCGAGACCAATTTCAGGAGATTTCTCTTTTACGAGGAGGTATACATCTTCTGCGCTTAAATGGTCTTCTTCATTTTCAAGCAGCACCCTTACCGTTGCTTCACGCTGTGGCGTAAGCTTGTAGCTTGATGAGTGCAGCTGCTTTTTAATTCGATCAATACGGTTTTCCATGTCTTTCCCTCCTACGCCGCATTCCATGACTCATTATAACAAAATACGCGCAGAGTTCCAACTATAATTATTATAAACTGATAAATAAAAGTATTATTTTGTGATAATTATTCTAAAAGATCCGTGATGAAAGCTTTTCCATAAACAACGGAGACACATACGCTTCCAGCAGTGAAGCGATGACCGAGAAGAAAATGATGAGAATCAGCACGAAGGCGTAGCGTCCGAACCATTGGATCGGCGTGTCGTGGAGGCTGCGTTTGACAAACAGCTGCCGGATCAGTTTCAGCGAAAAAGCGATAGAGCATGTCCCCATGATAAGGTATGCCGGAATGAGAACGATGTTTTGCGGCAGCACCGAGATGAAAGACAGGAAAAATCCGTTCATCCCCATTTGATTCACTAGAAATCCGACCGTAAAACCGACGACGATTCCTTTCAAGAACACCATGATGAAAATCACCGGGAGACCGATTACGGAAATACCCAGAATCCACATCAGCCCCAAATATTTTACATCATGAAAGACGGCCTGCCAAAACATGTCTGAGGCGCCGGCATGTTTTCCGTCAGACAGCTGTCCGAAGAATTTGCTTAAATAGTAATACAAATCTTCTTTCTGCGTGATTGTCATGCTGTTGACAATGATCGCGCCGAAAATGACACCCATTAAAAACAAGACAAACACAAATATATAAAGTGACAGATGATCCTTCATATGGCGAAAAAACAGTTCTTTGTACGATTGTTTCCTCATACCGCTTTCCTCCCGCTAATCTATTGACTTGATTTAGTAGATTGTATGAAAGAAAAGAGAAAACATGACAGAGAAATCATAGAAAGGCACCGAGATTCCGGCAAAAAAAAGAATCCCCTCCATCACTCCGGTGATCATGGGGATTCCTTTTTTTATGCTTTATTCTCTCCAGCCTGTCTTTTTTGGTTTTTGTCACTCTTTCATGCGTGCTGAAGAACGGCGCCGCCCCTCTTGATAAGACTGCATCACGCATCCCGTTTCTTCTGAGATGCTCCCGCATTTTTTTCGCTTTGCTTTTCGCCATGTGCAGATCGTTCCTTTTTGTCTTTTCTCTATCATAACAAAAAAATCCAGGTGTGTTCATGAATAGGGCTCATGTTTCTTCCGGTAGGCGCGCAGAGATGTTTTGGCAGATGAAAAACTCCCCATTGCGGCGTATCCGTAAAAGAATCCCATAAAACTCCCCTCATACACGTGTTCGTGGTGACCGAAAACGATAGACACAATATTTCCGACAACAAGGGCAATCGTGGGAACGAATATGCCGGGAACCCTGCAGAACACTTTGATCAGCTGTGTAACGCATAAGACGACCGGCACGCCGATCACAGCATCCCAAATATTTGTATGGATCAGCGGAAAATAATCCACATTGACACCTCTTTATTCCGTCTTTTTCTATATGTTAGCCTGCCAAAGAATTCCGCTTCCTATTCATGATAAAAAAAGCACCGGATACATATCCGGTGCTGTGAGCGTTATTTATTTTCCCGCCGCGGCCCGCTCTACAGCTGCCGATACGGCCTGATGCACGTCCGCGTCCAAAGGCTGAGGCACGAGATCACCGTGTTTCGTACAAGAAGCGATGGCTTCAGCGGCCGCCACAAGCATTTCATGGTCAATTTTCTTGCTTTTCGCGTTCAGCGCGCCGCGGAAAATACCCGGGAAGCCGAGAACATTATTGACTGAACGGCCGTCGGCTGCATAAGCGGCTCCGGCCTGCAGCGCCTCTTCCGGTTCAATCTCCGGCTTCGGATTAGATAAGGCCAGAATGACTTGTCCTTTTCTGACATCCTCTTTTTTAATGAGCCCCGGAACTCCTGTCGTGCTGATCACAATGTCACACGTGTCCATTAAATCTTTAATGCTTTCAAGCGGCTGACCTCCGTATTGAGCGAGGCGGTTCATTGCTTCTTCTGACTTGTCCGTTCCGCAGACCGCTTTGACTCCGTATGCCATAAACATGCGGCAGATGGCGACGCCCGCCGCGCCGAGACCGATCTGTCCGACTTTCGCTTCTTTTAAATCAAGACCTGCGCTTTTACAAGCGGAAATGGCGGCGGCGAGAGTGACGACCGCCGTGCCGTGCTGGTCGTCGTGCATAACCGGAATGTCCAATTCTTCCTTCAGGCGGTCTTCAATGTCAAAGCAGTGAGGCGAACCGATATCTTCAAGCAGAATTCCGCTGAATCCCGGAGAAATATGTTTTACCGTGCGGATGATTTCTTCCGGATCAGAAGTGTCGAGCAAAATCGGAATTCCGCTGATGCCCGCCAGCTGGTCAAAAAGCGCTGCCTTCCCTTCCATTACGGGCATTCCGGCGACAGAGCCGATGTTGCCGAGACCGAGAATCGCCGTTCCGTCGGTGACAATGGCGACAGAATTGCTGATGGTCGTATAGATGGATGCTTTTTCAGGCTCGCTTTCGATCAGTCTGCACACATCGGCCACGCCCGGCGTATAAACACGGCCAAGCTCAGCCAGTGTCCGGATCGGCATTTTGCTTTTCATCTGAATTTTTCCGCCTTCATGAGCAGAGAGCACTTCATCTGAGACGGTATGAAGCCGGATGCCTTCACCGAGAGCTTCAATGGCTTGAATGATTTCCTGCAGCTGCTCCTCATTTTCGGCCTGCACCGTAATGTTGCGCATGGTGTAGTTTGGGCCGACTTTAACGGTTTCAACTTCCCCGATATCTCCCCCCATCACTCCGATGGCTGTTGCCACTTTTCCCAGATTTCCGGGAACAGTCGGCGTTTCTATCATTAACGTCCGAATCATATGCTTTGTAATCATAAAATACCTCCCTAACCCAGTTTTTGAGATTGCAAGGATTTTTCTTTCGTGTACCAAATGAATTTACCCGTGTATCCGTACAATATGGCCAGTCCGATAGATACAAAACTGAGCCACATGAACGGCAGATAAGAAAACGTGGACACGCCGAGAATGCCGGCCATATAGATGCCGTTGTCAGACCATGGCACCATCCCTGAAGTAAGCGTGCCGCCCACCTCGGCATTCCGGGATAAAATTCTTCTGTCAAGTTTCAGTTTATCATAACTGTTCTCCATAATTTTCGGCGTCAGTATCAATGACACATACATCGCACAGCCGAAAATGTTGGCTAAAAGGGCGACGATCAGCGTCGAAAGCGTTACATTTCCCGGTGTGGTCAGTTTTTTCTCAAAAGTTGAGACAATCACTTTTAATACGCCGAGCTTCTCCAGAATTCCTCCAAACCCGAGACCGAAAAGGATAACGACCAACGTATCCAGCATGCCGGTGATGCCTCCGCGGTTTAACAGGCCATTTAAAAATTCGACATCCGTTTTAATGGAAAAACCATTGTAAGCAGTCGCGATGGCACTGGCAAAATTCATTCCCTGAAAAACAGAAGCCCAGATGGCGCCAAGCAAGGCGCCGATGACGATAACGGGCATAGACGGCTTTTTCAAAATCAGCAGGACGACGACGACAACCGCCGGGATAAGCATCCATATATGAATATCAAACGTTTTCTGCAATGCAGACTTTAAAAATTCCACTTTATCAAGATCAATATTTTTTCCGCCGTATATAAATCCCGTTACGGTAAAAAGAATGGCCGTAATGATATAGGACGGAATGGACAGATACATCATCGCTCTGACGTGTGACAGCACATCCACCTTAGAAAGCGTGGAAGCAAGCACCGTACTGTCAGACAGCGGTGAAAGCTTGTCCCCGAAGTAAGCGCCGGACAAAACGGCCCCCGCTACGATCGGAAGCGGTATGCCCATTCCCTCTCCGATGGCAATCATGGCGATTCCCGCAGTCCCCACGGTTCCCCAGGACGTCCCGGTCGCAACGGACATAACCGAACAAATAACCAATGTAGCAAGCAGGAACACATGAGGATTAATAAACTCTAAACCATAATAAATTAAAGTCGGCACAACGCCGCCGGCAATCCATGTCCCGATAAGGGCACCGACTGAAACTAGGATCAGAACGGCTTCAAGACCGTTTGATATCCCGGTGACAATGGATGACTGCAAGTCTTTATATGAATGTCCCAGCCTGATTCCGAGAATAATAGCGATAAACCAGGATATAAAGAGAGCAAGCTGGATCGGCAGGTCTAAAAACACTGTGAATGACAAAACAAGCGCTAAAAACCCGAATAATAAGATAATAATTTCCAATAAATTTGGCAATCTGACCTCTTTCACAAAAAAATCCCCCTAGAAGAAAAAGCTAAAACGCTTTCATCAAATGATATAACAAATTATACTATACTTCCTCATCCCTTTGTATGGCAACCGCCTATTCACTGAAAAACGTGAAAAGGCGGCTGTTGTTGCTTCAAAATTTATTTTTCTAAAAGGTCTTTTCCGGCAATCCCCGGTTTTGTCATTTCATACGGATTCAAAATGATATCCAATTCTTCTTCTGTCAGTACATCGTTTTGGAGACAGAGATCTCTCACAGATTGCCCCGTCATGATTGCTTCACGGGCAATTCGCGCAGCCGCCTCATATCCAAGGTGCGGGTTGACCGCTGTAATGACGCCGACGCTTTTTTCCACGTATTGCTTCAGGCGTTTTTCGTTGGCTTCAATCCCCGCCAGACAATGATCGGTAAATGATCGGAAACCGTTGTTCATAATACTGATGGATTGAAGCAGGTTAAATACGAGCACCGGCTCCATCACGTTAAGCTCCAGCTGGCCCGCTTCTGAAGCGAGGCAGATCGTATTGTCATTCCCGATGACCTGGAAGGCGATTTGGTTGATCAGCTCTGCCATGACAGGGTTGACTTTCCCCGGCATAATGGATGATCCCGGCTGACGGGCGGGCAGTGAAATTTCCGCTAGTCCCGCGCGCGGACCTGAGGCCATTAAGCGCAGATCGTTGGCGATTTTAGACATATTCATCATGCATACCTTCAACGCGGCTGAAACTTCCGTATAAGCATCAGTGTTTTGTGTGGCATCAACCAAATGGCCGGCGCCGACAAGAGGCAGTCCGCTGATGTCAGCCAGGTGCTTTACAACCTGTTCTATGTAGCGCGGATCAGCGTTAAGTCCCGTACCTACAGCCGTTGCCCCCATGTTTACTTCATACAGATGCTGGCGGGATTGTTTAATTCGCTTTATATCACGCTCAAGCACGCGGCTGTACGCTTCAAATTCCTGTCCGAGACGGATCGGCACAGCGTCCTGAAGGTGTGTGCGTCCCATTTTAATGACAGAATCAAATTGTTTCGCTTTATCTTTAAAGACACTCAGCATATGCGCCATTGTATCAAGGAGCTTATCCAGAAGTTTTAAGGTAGAAATATGAATCGCCGTCGGGAACACGTCGTTTGTCGATTGTGACATATTGACGTGTGTGTTCGGGCTGAGATGAATGTATTCACCTTTTTTATGTCCCATGATTTCAAGCGCTCTGTTGCCGATTACTTCGTTGGCATTCATGTTCATGGACGTTCCGGCTCCCCCTTGGATCGGATCGACGATGAATTGGTCATGCCATTTACCCTCAAGAATCTCGTCTGCGGCCTGGACAATCGCGTTGCCGATTCCTTCATAGAGGCGCTTTACATCCATATTGGCAAGCGCCGCCGCTTTTTTGACGATGGCGAGCGCATTAATCATTTCTTCATGGATGCGGTAGCCGGTAATCGGAAAGTTTTCTTTCGCGCGCAGCGTTTGGATTCCGTAATACACATCAGCTTCAATTTGTTTTTCTCCGAGGAAATCTTTTTCCTGACGATATTCTTTTTGCGCGTTTGTCATGCTAAAACCCTACTTTCTCTTTGATGGTGGTCTTTTTTACAGTACAACGTCGTCTGCGATCGGTGTCTCCATAATGTTTTTGACTTCAGCCAAATTGTAAGACTGGCCGAGCGCCCACATTAATTTCGGCACGATGGCTTCTGTGTTCATATTTCTTGAACGGATGATGAGATCTTGATTGACTCTCCGTCCGACTTCATAGACACTCATGTCTTCTCCTTCTTCAAGACATTGTGTCGTAATGACAACGACAATGCCGCTTTCAATCATTTCATTGACTTTGGCGAGAATGTCTCTTCCTTCAAACGGCACGCCGCCGCTGCCGTAGCTTTCAATGACGATTCCTTTGTACATACCCTTTAACGCGTCAAACATTTCCGGTTTAAGACCCGGATGGAGCTTGAGCAGGCACACGTCCGTGCAAAGTGACGTATTGACCGTAAAGGCGTCGTCTTTTGGCATGTGCACGTGTTTGTTGTATTCAATTCCGTTTTCGGTAATAAACGCGATATACGGGTAGTTAATACTCTCAAATGCATCATAGCTTTTCGTTCTTAATTTAATGGCGCGGGTGCCTTGAATGACTCTGCCGTCAAATACGACGTATACGCCGCCCACCCCTTCACATGCGAAGCGGATCGCGTCCGTGATATTTTTTTTGGCATCGGTTTTCTGAAATGTAATCGGGATTTGCGAACCCGTAATGACGATCGGTTTATCGGCATGCTGAAGCATATAAGACAGCGCCGCTGATGTATATGCCATTGTATCTGTGCCGTGCGTGATGACGAACCCGTCGTACGCGTCATATTTTTCTTTGACAGCATCAGCTATTTGGACCCAATATTCAGGCTGCATATTGGTGCTGTCGATGTTCATTAACGAATGGGTTTCCATCGTGTAATCGTTATCAAGTTTTGATACGTAGGTTAACAATTCGTCTGCTTTTACCCCGGGTGCAAGCCCGTTTTCTCCTTCGACTGAGGCGATTGTTCCTCCGGTTGTTAACAGCAATAATTTTTTCATACCCTGCACCTCTTCATCATTTCTCAAGATGTTTAAGCATTCGCTTTTCGCATACTTTTAATCAAATTATAGACAGACGAATGAAATTAATCAAGTGATTATTATTCAATTCGCGTACACTTTTACACATCGATATGATATAATTTTGCTCAAGTGAAAAGGAGCGGTTTTGAATATGAATTTAGATCGTTTAACTGAACTGAGAAAAAAGAAAAATTGGTCTCTTCAATATACGGCTGACCGGCTCGGCATCGCAAAAAGCACGTACGCCGGGTATGAATCAGGCTACCGGCGCCCGTCATTCGAAGCGCTGGGCACGCTTGCCGATCTGTTTGACACGACGTGCGACGATTTACTGGGGCGCACTGAAAAAAAGGCGGAGCCGTTTGCCCAGACCATCGAATTAACAAAAGCCGCACAAGGCCGCGGCACACTGACCGTTGACGGGGAACCGCTTAATCAGGATGAAATCATCGAATTGATTGCGTTTGTCCGTACGAAAAAAAAGGTACAGGAGGAGCTCCGCTAAAAACCGGCTTTACGGCTTGATCCGGCCGTATGTTCCTCCGCCTCCCGCCTCAAGGGCGAGCTGCCCGGTGCGAGCTTTATGAATGACAGCCGCTATTTTGGGCTGCACGATGCGTGCCAAGTCCTCTTCTTCTGTCTGATGAAGAATCGCCATTTCCGTCCCGAAAGTCCGCTTTAGTTTTTCCAATGTTTTCGGTCCGACCCCGGGAATGAACTGCAGAGGGATTTGATGAATATACGGAGGCCGCGGCACGCGGCTTTTTTTCGGTCCGCTCAGTTCCTCCAGCCGTTCACTGACCCCTTTTGTCATTGTTTTCCCGCCGCATTCCGTACATTTTAAAGCTCCTTTTTCAGCCGGGCTGCCGCAGCGGTCGCAAGCCGTCCTGTAATACTTCCCGAGCTTCGGGTTCAGTCCGTAATTCGCCGTGATTCTTCTTCCGCCCTTCCCTTTCAGAGCCAGCGAAAATTCCGTAAAGTTCGCTTTCTTCAGAAGCATTTCATTATATTCTCTGCCGATTTTTCCTAAGGAATGCGCATCAGAATTTGTTAAAAATGTATACGGATCAAGTTCCGTTAATCGTGAAGCCATGTCAGTGTCGCAGCTTAATCCGAGTTCCGCCGCGTCAATAAGCGCCGGGTCGAAAACTTCTGTCAAAGAAGATCTGACCCCTTTTCCGTACAGGCTTTTATGCGGGGTGAACATATGGGCGGGAATAAACAGCCCGCCCAATTCCTTTGTTTTCTTTTGAAGATTCAAACCGGTCTCGTAAATACGCTGGGAACTGAGATGGATATTTTTAAGCCTTTTTGCGAGCCACTCAGAAAACATCTTCATTTCGGCAAGAGCCGGCATAAAGACGAGAACGTGAATCGGTCCGCGGCATGTGTGATCATAAATTTCAAGCTCACTGCCCAACAGAAGCGTCGTATTCCGATAGCGGATGCCGCCTTCTTTCAGCTCACGGTATCTGCCTTCATCAATTCCGAGCTCGATTTCTTCCAAGACTTCCGGGGAATGGCAGTCGATGATGCCCAATAGTTCAATTCCCTTCCCCTCGCTTGCTTCTTCCAAAATCCGCTGCAGCGTCAACGTTTTAGCCCCGGTGATTTTGACCGGTCTTCCCGTATAGGTGCGCCCGATATGAATATGCAGATCCGCATAAACGGTTTTCATCATTTTTCCTTCAGCGCTTCTTTCAGCTGGAGATACTGAATCGCGTATGCCGTTTTAGCGTCATACACCCGGCGGGATTCAACCAGCTTCACGGCCTCTTCAAGCGTGACCTGCATCACTTCGACAAATTCATCCTCATCCAGTTCGCGCTTTTCTTCAAGCAATGAAAGCCCTTCAGCAAGAAAGAGGTGCACGATTTCATCAGCAAATCCGGGTGATGTATAAAAAGCGGTGATTTTCGTCAAGGTTTCCGCCGTATATCCCGTTTCTTCTTCGAGCTCTCTTAATGCGGTATGTTCGGGCTCTTCTCCTTTTTCCAGCTTGCCGGCCGGAATTTCAACGATTGTCCGTTCCAGCGGCTTTCTGAACTGGTTCACCAAAATGATTTTTCCTTCTTCGGTTATCGCAAGTACGGCCACCGCTCCCGGATGTTTGACGATTTCCCGCTTGCTTGTTTTTCCGTTCGGGAGCTCTACATCCTCTAAGTAAAGATCTATGACTTTCCCGTCATACAGCTTTTTTTTCGCAAGTGTTTTTTCTTCTAAATGTTTCATCATGTCATCTCCCGTTCTGTCTCTCTATTATGCCTCATATATTTTATCATACATGCATAAGAGGGAGGTGCTTTTCGATTGAAGGTGTACCGGAAGGATAAGAGCATCGTATTGGTCGGAAAGGCTTGGGAAGTGCGGGCTAAATTGAAAGAGTACGGACGGACATTCCGCTATGTCGGAGATTGGATCACCGGGCCTTAACAGTTGAAAACTTCGCGCCTTTATATTACGGTCAATAAAAGACCATAAAAAGGAGCAAAATGATGAGAAAACGCAAATTGGGACGTTCTGATTTAGAAATAAGCGAAATCGGGCTCGGCTGTATGTCGCTCGGCACGGATAAAGCTAAGGCGCTGTCTATTTTGGATGAAGCGATCGAGCTTGGTATCAATTATTTAGATACCGCTGATCTTTATGATTTCGGCAGAAATGAGGAAATCGTCGGGGAGGCCGTCAAAAACCGCAGACACGACATCATTTTAGCCACGAAAGCCGGAAACCGCTGGAATGATGAGAAAGACGGCTGGCATTGGGACGCTTCCAAAGGATACATAAAAGAAGCGGTCAAAAACAGTCTGCGCCGGCTGAAAACGGACTATATCGACCTTTATCAGCTGCATGGCGGCACGATGGAGGATCAGATTGATGAAACGATCGAAGCGTTCGAGGACTTAAAACAGGAAGGTGTCATCCGGTATTACGGCATTTCCTCGATTCGTCCGAATGTCATTAAAGAATATGTGAAAAAATCAAATATCACAAGTATTATGATGCAATACAGCCTGCTGGACCGGCGTCCAGAGGAGTGGCTTCCCCTTTTAGAGGAGAACGGAATCAGCGTCGTCGCCCGAGGGCCTGTCGCTAAAGGGCTTCTTACGGAAAAACCGCTCGATCAAGCGGCCGCAAGCGTAAAAGAGAACGGCTATTTAACATATTCTTTTGAAGAACTGGCAGAAACTAAAAAAGCGATTAACGCTGCCGTGCCTGATCTGAGCATGACGGAGCTTTCTCTTCAATACTTGCTTTCACAGCCGGCCGTCGCTTCTGTCATCACCGGAGCAAGCTCGCCTGAACAGCTGAGAGAAAACTGTTCGGCTGCAGAAGCCCGGCGTTTAAGCAGTCAGGAAATCAAAGCCCTGCAATACCATACAAAACAGGACGTATACGAAGCCCATCGTTCTTAAACAATAAAACCGGCACCTTGTCAGATGCCGGTTTATTTATATTTGTGCCAATCGAGACTGCTTTCATTCAGCAGCTCTTCAAAGCTTTTATTTTTTTCTTTTTCTTTTCGTTTTCTGATTTGTTCCGCCTTTTGCTGCGCTTGTTTTTTCTCGTCTTCTTCCTTCAGCTCACTTTTCATTTGCAAAAGCCTGGCCTTCAGATCTTCCTCCAGATTATCTTTTAAGCTGTGTTTTTCTTTAGGCAGCTGCTTTTTCATCATTATACCCCCGTATCTGAATAATGGTGAAGTAAGTGTACCATGGAGCGCCGGAGGCCGGCAACGTTCATAGGGAAGGATTTTTCATATTAAAGGAGGGTGTCTGCGTGAAAAAATGGCTGGCGGTGTTCGGTTCGGCTTGTGCGGTCTTTTTGGCCGCCGGATTTGCTTTTACGAATCTGATCATGTTTATGAAGAAAAAGACGGATGAAGACATTATGAAAAGAGAAAGGGCAGACTGGAATGGGGTCTTTGATTCCTTTCAGGCCATGGAAAAAGAAGAGGCCGTCATCTTGTCACGCCACGGGTATGAGATCAAAGGCTTTTACATCGCCCCGCATCGTACGGCAAACACGATGATTATTTGTCACGGTGTTACCGTCAATTTGTTTAATTCACTGAAATACATGGATCTGTTTCTGGATTTAGGCTGGAATGTGCTCGTATATGACCACCGCCGGCACGGAAAAAGCGGCGGCCGAACAACGAGCTACGGTTATTTTGAAAAAGATGATTTGGAAGAAGCCGTGAATTGGGTGAGAAACAAAATCGGGGACGGCGGTCAAATCGGTATCCACGGCGAATCAATGGGAGCGGTGACGGCCTTATTATACGCGGGAGATCATCCGGATGGAGACGGCGCTGATTTTTATATTGCGGACTGTCCGTTCGCAAGTTTTCACGATCAGTTAGCCTACAGGCTGAAGCGGGAATTCCGGCTGCCTCGGTGGCCGCTGCTGCCTTTGGCTGATTTCTTTTTGCTGGTGAGAGAAGGATACCGCATCCGTGACGTCTCGCCTTTATCGGTTATCAGCCGCATCCGGCAGCCCGTTCTGTTTATTCACAGTAAGGAGGATGATTATATACCTCCCGCTTCCTCCGAAATGCTGCACCGCAGAAAACGCGGCCCGAAGATGCTGTATCTGGCCGAATCGGGCGGTCATGCCATGTCGTACACCAAAAATCCGGAGAGCTACCGCCAAGCCGTGCAAACCTTTTTAGATGCCATAACGCAAACGTAAAAAAGCGAAAGAACGTATACTTGTTCTTTCGCTTTCCCGTCATAAAACGTCGGTAATCCCGTCCATATTTTCTCCGATCCAGTCAATGGCGAGGTCAATTGTCGTAAACTCCTGCGCTTTGAAGGTCATCTCATCCTGAAGCAGCCAGACATCCTTTTGTACGGATTCAGCGCCTCCGATGGACCAGTGCAGCAGACTGTACGGATGGTTGTTGTTCAAAAAGGATACCCACGTTTTATGCTGTGCCGTCTGTTTAATGGCTTTCAGCTTTTGATTCACTTTCAGTTTCTCCCTGCTTTACTAATATGCTCATTCTCGGGCTCAGCATTTCTGCCGGGCTTTTTAAGACGAGCGTTTTTGCCTTTTCATTGTAATCGATTGTCATTTCCTCGTCAAAAAACACTTTTTGAGAAGTCTGGATGTAAAGCGGAAGTCCGTTGGTTTCAATGCGTTCGCATTGTCCCGTTAATTCGTCCGCCAGCCAGATGGCCGGCACGCCGCTGACCGCGCACCCGCAGCCTTCTGCGTCATAGCGGAGCTGCGCTTTTTTCTCCGGGTTGGCGTCCATTGCCTGCAAAAGCGTGTGTTTCGCGGCATCTGTCACATGTATTTGCATAGGTGATCCTCCGTGTTTCATTTTTCGCCATTGTAGCATACCGGACCGCTGTATGCATTGTTTCTGCTTTCTTTACAGCAGCCGGCTCTCCCAGTCCTTTGCCTCTTGTTCAGCCGCCTTGATCCAGTCCTTTTTCCCTTCAATATACTTTGCCATATCGTACGGGTATGTCTCAGCGAGCCCATTTTTCAGCTTCATGTATTGAGCCGCTTTTTCAGGCTTTGCGGTGAGGTAATCCCGGAACAGCAGATGACGCCCCACGTCCGGATGGCCTGTTTCATATATGTGGACGTGGTGTGTGCGCTTGTTGCCGCCTTTTTGAAAGAAACGCCGGCCCTCTATCCCGTTTTCTCCTTTCGCCTCATAGCCGAGTGCTTCCAGCTGAGGACTGAATCGGTCAGCGTCCGAAATCTCTTTAACCTCCGCCAGTATATCAATGACGGGTTTTGCGGCCATCCCGGGGATGGAGGTGCTGCCGATGTGGCTGACCGAATGGAGTGCGCGGCCGAAGATTCGGAGCAAATTCGCTTTCTCTCTTTCAAACATCTCTTTCCATTCCGGCTGGTGCGGTATAACTTCCGCTTTTCTCTTCGGATAAAGATGAAAAAATGAGAGGGTCAGCCCTTCCGGCGTCTCAGTCTGTCCGGCTTCCGTGAACCCTGCTTTTAAATAGAGAGAGACTGCCGGAACGTTTTGACTGGCGGTAGCCGCCTCTATTTTTTGGGCATCCCGGTTTTGGTCTATCACAAATTGAATAAGCGCCCGTCCGATTCCTTTCCGAAAGCCGGACGGGTGCACCGTCAGCCTGCATATGACAAGGTTATATCCCTTTTTTTCATACGAAATGACGCCTGCAAGCCGATCTTTTTCCTTGAAACCGGCAAACGTCTCCCGTGACCGCTGTATGTCTTCGGCTGTTTCATGCAGCCCGGGAATGCCGAAAAAGCCGATCAGCTCGGCTTCTTTTTGATAAGAGCAGCGCTGAACCGCCGCAATTTCCCGCGCCGTCTGTTCTTGTGTATGCTGTAAAAATGCAATCAATCTTCCGCTCCTTTTGACGCAAACATCCGCTGCGGCTCCGTCCTCGTCATGCGGAACGCGTACGCTTCATACCAGGCGCTTTTTCCTTTTTGTTTTGCCGCCCGGTGGTCAGTATGGTCTTTCCACCTTTTAATCGCCTCCAGGCTGTCCCAGCAGGGAACCGTGATGCGCTCTGCCGTTTGTTCATATTCCTCATCATATTCTCTCTTGATTGATGAAAAAATGACCGCATCATAAGGCGGTTTGGGCGTGTCAGCTAAAAAGCCCATTTTCAGCCTCCTCTATATGTATTTCACAAACAGAATCCGGTCTTCTCCCGGACCGTCATAATTCGCAAAAACAGGGATTCCGTTTACGGTTTTGGTTCCTTTTTCAACTTCAAAGCCTAATTTTGTATGATAAGCGATTGATACTTTATTGACAGGCGCCGTCACGCAATTGACTTTTGTGCAGCCTCTTTCTTTCACCGTCTCCATAAATCGATCGTAGAGCTGTTTTCCAATTTGCATTTTTCTGAAATCCGGATGCACTCCGGAAAAATGAATGTATGCCGTCTCAGGGTCTGATTGTGACTGAAACCCGATTAAAAAACCGGTCATTCCCTCCGGCCCGAACGTAATAAAGCTTGTGTCCTGAAAATGTTCAAAAAACAAGCGCGGCAGTTTGTCTTTCATCTGCCTGCCGCCCCACCATTCATTCAAAACAGACGTAACCATTTCATAGTCTTCAGAGGTAATTGTTCGAATATCCATTATCGATTGACTCTCCTTTTCGTCCGGCAAAATGAATGTCAGCTCTTCTCATTGGAATATAAAAAATTATATGTGGGTTGTTTGCAATTGTAAATGATTTCTTTTCAAGCGGACGAATCAGCCCGTCTTCCAACCGGGGAATGATTTACCAGTATGAACGCGGTCATTGTTCGGGTAAAATGAAAAACAGAACAAACGTTCCCGGAGGTTTTTTTATGGCTGATATTCTTCTTGTTGATATGCAATCGTTTTATGCGTCTGTGGAAAAAGCGGAAGCGCCTCATCTTAAAAACCGGCCCGTCATTGTCTCGGGAGATCCCGAAAGACGCAGCGGCGTCGTGCTTGCGGCTTGTCCGCTCGCCAAACGATACGGCGTAAAAAATGCTGAACGGCTGGGGGAAGCGCAGGCCAAATGTCCAGACGCCGTTATCGTCCGGCCGCGGATGCAGCGGTATATTGATGTCTCCGTTATGATTACCGAGCTGTTCGAGCGGTATACCGATCTTGTAGAACCCTACTCCATCGATGAGCAGTTTCTCGACGTGACCGGGAGCAGGCGGCTGTTCGGTGATCCTTTTACAATCGCCAAAAACATTCAACAAGCGATTATGCGTGAATTCGGAATTTATGCCCGTGTCGGCATCGGGCCGAATAAGGCGCTCGCGAAAATGGCTTGCGACCATTTTGCCAAAAAAAACGCATCCGGCATCCACAGATTGGATATGTCAAATATCAGGCAGGATCTGTGGCCGCTGCCGGTCGGAAAATTATTCGGCATCGGAAAACGGATGGAGCATCATTTAAGGCGGATGGGCATCAGCACGATCGGCGGGCTTGCCGCGCATCCTCCCGAACTGCTGAAAAAGCGCTGGGGCATTAACGGCGAATTGCTTCAGCGGACAGCCCGGGGCATCGATCCCTCTCCGGTCACCGTCAACACGCACAGCCGGCAAAAAGCGATCGGCCATAACATGACTCTTCCGAGAGACTACAGCCGCTTTGAGGATATCAAAGTCGTATTGCTGGAGTTAAGCGAAGAAGTGGCCCGCCGCGCCCGTTTTAAACAATACATCGGCCATACGGTTTCAGTCAGCATCAGGGGCGCCGATTTTGATTTCCCTTCAGGTTTTCACAGACAGAAAAAGCTCGTCTCTCCGACCAATTTCGGAATGGATATTTTTAAAACGGCGGTCAAGCTCTTCAAAGAGCACTGGAACGGGGAGCCCGTCCGCAGCGCCGGCGTCGCCCTTTCCCAGCTGGAGCCCTGTGATTATGTTCAGCTGAGCCTGTTCGATGCCCAGGAAAAAAAGATCAGTCTCGGCAAAGTATTGGATGATATCCATGAGCGGTACGGCCCTGCGTCGCTGCTCCATGCCGTGTCGCTGACAGAGGCCGGCCAAGCCTTTCACCGGGCTGAAAAAATCGGCGGGCATTACAAATAATTGAGGTGATATACATGAATCCGAACAAATTAACACCCGGATATAATGTCATGTGGGAGTCAAGCCGGATGATGCTCCCCGAACACCGGGAGCAGCTGCTTGCAAAGAAACGAAAAGAACGGGAATTCCGGCCGCCGGAACTGAGCGAAGAGCAAATGAACGACATGAACCGCATCATTGCGGCGGCGATTGAAGAAGACAGGGCCATCTCAGTCACCTACGCTTCCGCACACGGCCCCCGCCGGTTTTGGGGATGGGTAAAACAAGTGAAGCATGACGAAAAACGTTTAAAAATCATAAACGATGAAGATGCGTTAACCCTGCCGTTTCATCTTATTCTCTCAGCTGAACTGGAATAAAAGAACCTAAAGCGGCCTGACAGAAAATATGATAGAAGAGTGGGAGGATCACATGATATTTAGTAGAATAAGGATGAATGATAAGAATAGGAGAATATACGATGGATCAATTTGTAGAAAAAATGCTGGGACAGGCCCTCCGCCAGTATGGACGGAATGTATCGACAGATCCGCTGAGCCCCTATGAAAAACAGAGTTTGAAAAAAGCTTTAGAAGAAAGAAGGAACGAAGAACCCGATGAGGACCTCCATGCCCATGTAGAAGATATTATCTACGATTATGTCACCAATCAGGGGCAGTTCTCCTGACACAGACGTTTATGCGCCGGGCGATAAGGGAAACGTCCGAGAGTAAACCCTTAAAGATTGCGTGGTGCAGA
This sequence comes from Bacillus sp. 01N42_2, assembly GCF_056399565.1. NCBI lineage: Bacteria > Bacillati > Bacillota > Bacilli > Caryophanales > Bacillaceae > Bacillus > Bacillus sp. 01N42_2. Next base: position 280,744 of record NZ_JBFTRO010000004.1, read on the forward strand.
ATATGCCTGTCGGGCCTTATTTCAAGATCGGCTATGCCGTTCTTCTGTTATTTCTCATCATTTATCTCGGAACATTAATAGACTTTTTGTTCCAGCCTGTTGTGATTACGGTTAAAACCTTGTTTCCGCCCATTGTGTTATCGGGCGTCCTTTACTATTTGTGCCGCCCGCTCGTCACAGTGCTGCATGCGAAATTAAAGCTGCCTGAAGGAATCGCAATTTTAGCGATTTATGCGGGAACAGCCGGCCTTTTTGTCCTCTTCCTTTACACGGCGGGCCCTGCCGTTCAAAAACAGTTTACAGCCTTCACAGATCACATTCCCGAGCTTTCCGCAAAAGCTGAAAATTGGATCGGGCATCTCCAGGACAGTAAATGGTTTTCCCGGCTTCAGCATGAGGATTCCTTCAAAAAATTAGCAGACAAAGCTGCAAATTATTCCGGTTCAATCGCTGATTCTCTCAGCAGCCTGGCCGGTGCGGCTGCCAATGCCGCCATCACCGCCGCCATTATTCCGTTTGCGCTGTATTACATGTTAAAAGAAGGAAATAAAGCGCCCCGGCGGCTGCTCCGGCTTCTTCCGGAAAAACATCAAAAGGAAGGAAAACAAATCCTCCGGGACATGGATGAGGCTCTCAGTTCATACATACAAGGACAGCTGCTCGTCAGTTTCTGTGTCGGCGTGCTCGTCACGATCGGCTATTTCATCATCGGGCTCGATTATCCGCTCGTTCTGGGCGCGTTCGCCATGGTGACAAACCTGATTCCGTTTATCGGACCTTGGATCGGCACATTTCCCGGAGTCATTGTCGGATTGTTGGATTCACCGACCGAGGCGGTGCTTGTGATTACGGTTGTCGTCATTGTCCAGCAGCTTGAAAGCCAACTGATTTCCCCGCAAATTATGGGCCGGAAGCTGGACATTCACCCGCTGACCATCATTTTTCTTCTGCTGGCCGCCGGCAAATTCTCGGGTATTGCCGGGATGCTGCTGGCCATTCCGGGATATGCGGCCGCAAAGGTGATCATAAGCCACATGCAGAAACTGTTCATACTCAGAAAAAAACAAGGCTAGAGAGACACTAAAATGAAAAATGGCGGGCTCAGAGAAGCGCCCGCCGCACACGGAGGTAAAAAGATGAACATCGGTGATGTCATTTTTCAATTGATTTCATTCGCCGCAGCCGCGGTTTTCCTGTTTGCCGTGATATATGTATTCAGAAGCTTGAACAAGCGCCGCATACAATTGGACAGAATCGAAAAGAAACTCGACGCGCTGCGCGAAGAAAAAAACGAAAAGGTATAGTTCATTCAGAATCAGAGGCAGGAGCAGCCAGCTCCACCTTTATCCGATCCGGGTCCTCCGTGTATACGGCGTAATGCGTGCTTCCGCCTGCATATGGATGGCGGTCCCTGTAAAGCACGGGGCATCCTCTGGCAAGCAGCTTTTCTGTCATCTCGTCAACCTGCTCTCTTGATGAAGCATGAAAAGCCAGATGGTTCAGCCCGACCCGGCATCTGTGGTACTCCGGTGTTAAAAAACGCTCCTTTGTCTGGACAAGCACAACATAAAATCCTGCGTTTTTCCAGCTGATGCCGGAGTCCCAATTTTGAAATTCCCTATAACCGAGCTCACCTAAAAACCATCCCCAAAACCGGGCGGAGGCTTTCAAGTCAGATACATACAATTCAATATGATGCATCATAATATTGGCTTCCTCCTTACATCACACACGCCTTACCAGCACCTCTTCAACTTTATGGCCGTCACCTTTTCTCAAAATCAAATCCGACCTGAATTTTGTCGGCAGAATATTTTCATACAGATTCGGACGGTTGACGCTCTCCCAAATGGAGGCGGCCATGGTATCCGCTTCTGCATCAGATAAATCCTTAAATTTATGAAAATAAGAGGCCGGATCCTGAAAAGCGGTTTCCCTCAAAAGACGGAAACGCTCCAAATACCACGTGAAAATCCGGCTTTCTTCAGCATCCACATAAATCGAAAAATCAAAGAAATCCGATACAAAAATCCGCGGATTTTCCCTGTCGTCCTCTAAGGTCGGCGACTGCAGGACGTTGATTCCTTCGATAATAACGATATCCGCACCTTCGACCACTTCGACGGCGCCCTCTTCCCTGTCATAAGTAAGATGGGAATATACGGGCGCCTCCACTCTCTCTTTCCCTGATTTTATATCATTCAGAAACTCAAGCAGCGCTTTCACGTCGTAACTTTCCGGGAATCCCTTTCTGGACAGAAGGTTTTTCCTTTTTAATTCCGCCGTCGGATACAAGAACCCGTCAGTTGTCACCAGGCTCACCTTCGGCCTGTCGGGCAGACGGGAAAGAAGCTTTTGCAAAATTCTTGCGGTGGTGCTTTTGCCGACGGCGACGCTGCCCGCGATTCCAATGATAAACGGGATTTTCGCTGAATGCGGATGCTTCAAAAACACGTTGACATGCTGATTACGTTTTGCGGCAGACGTGACATGAAGATGGAGCAGTCGCACAAGCGGAATATAAATCGTTTCTACTTCTTCCACCGATAGGTAGTCATTCAGCCCCTCTACGGCCTTGGCTTCTTCTTCTGAAACGGCAATGGAAAGATGACCGCCGAATCCGGCCCAAGACTCGCGGCTGTGCTGCGTGTACAATGTATGTAAGTTCAATTCTTTACTTTTCACAATTCACACCAATCTCTCTGTATGGCTTTCCGGTAAAAAAACAAACGCTTACAAAGATTGTAACGGAAAACCGCTTCACTGTCTGCCCATTTTTTTCGCAAATGAGGAACCGAGCTTGCTGTACTCTTCCATTTCCTTCTCCGGAACCATGCTCCCGCCGGTGCTCCACACAAGGTGCACGGCATTTTCCATCTCAATCCCCCGCTCTTTTATGTAACGGTTTCCCGCTTCAGTCTGAACGAACTTGACAGCTCCTGCCATGCCGGCGAGGGCAGAAGGCTCAAGGCTCTTATTCTCAGCCGTTCTTAATTGATAGAGCAGCGAAAAAAGCGTGCCGTCATCGGCGGTATAACAGCCGCTGAGTATAGGTTCCATCAGGGGGCCGGCCAGTCCGGACGGCCTTCCCACCGCAAGTCCGTCGGCGGCCGTTTGATTATCAAGACCGATATCCTGCACGCTGATTCCGTCATGCAAGCCGGAAAACAGACCCAACAGCATACACGGTGAATGCGTCGGCTCACCGAAAAAAATATGGACATGTTCGCCATAGATCAGCTTTAGCGCGAGCGCGACGCCGCCCGGTCCTCCTCCGACCCCGCACGGCAGATAGACGAAAAGCGGCTCATCTGCAGCAGGCTTAATGTTCATTTGATCCAGCTGCTTTTTTACACGGCTTCCCGCAACTGCATACCCCAAAAACAGATCCCGGGAATGCTCATCATCAATAAAATAACAATAAGGGTCCTGCTCCGCCTGAATGCGCCCTTCTTTGACAGCCAGACTGTAGTCTGCTTCGTATTCGATGACCCGAACCCCTTTTTCCCGGAGCAGCTCTTTTTTCCACTGCTTGGCGTCACTGGACATATGCACGGTCACACAAAAACCGAGCTTCGCGCCGATTATGCCGATACTCAAACCTAAATTACCCGTAGAACCGACGGCTATAGAATATTTCGAGAAAAAAGCGGTAAACCGTTCCTCAGTCAATATGCTGTAATCGTCGTCTGCTGAGAGCATTCCCGCTTTTACCGCGAGATCTTCGGCATGCTTCAGCACTTCGTAAATCCCGCCGCGCGCTTTAATGGAACCGGAAATCGGAAGTTCATGGTCGCACTTCAAAAGCAGGCGCCCGGGGAAAGCCTGAGCAGCGCTGTGTTCCAGACGCTTCTTCATTTCATTAATCAAGACAAGCGGAGATTCAATGAGGCCCCCCGCCTCTTCCGTCTCCGGGAAAGCCGCCGCGATATAAGGCGCAAACCGGCGCAGCCTTTCTTCCGCTTCGGCAATCTCCTTTTTCCATTCAGCGCCATGTTTTACTGGATCATCGGTTTTATGCGGGTTGATCCAAAATACTTCCCGCGCCTCCGCCATTTGTCTGACTAAAGGCTCTTCCATCAATGCCGTGCGTATATCCCGATCGGACATTTACTGTCTCCCCCTTGTTACTTTTTCTTTAATGCGCGGCCGGCCAGTTTTTCTGTAAACGATGGGAAAAGCTGATACAGCTTCGTCCCGAAACTCATCCATCGCGGAAGATTCATTTCCCGTTTATCCGTCAAAATCACGGACGTAATGCGCTCTGCCACATGGTCGGCATCAAGCATCCATCTGCCGACGCTTTTCACATAACCGCCCTCTTTATCTGCAATTGTAAAGAAGTCTGTTTTGATCGGGCCGGGATTAACCGTTGTCACAGCTACACCCGAACCGGCCAGTTCGAGCCGCAGCGCATTGGAATACCCTAAAACGGCGTGTTTCGTAGCGGAATAAAGGCTTGATTTCGGTGTCGCCAGTTTGCCGGCCTGTGAAGCGATATTGATAATATGGCCGCTTTTGGCGTGAAGCATCACCGGAAGACAGGCTTTCGTACAGGCAATTAATCCGAAGACATTGACTTCAAACATCGCCTTCATATCATCCAAAGATGCATCAGCGGCAGTTTCAAAAATGCCGAACCCGGCGTTATTGATTAATACATCAACATGGCCGATCAAACGCCTTACGTTTTCAGCCTCTTCTGCATGCCGGACGTCAAACGGAATGACATCACACTGTCCGCCCCGCGCAGTAATCGTTTTTTTCACTTCCTGCAAGCGGTCCTCCCGCCTTGCAGATAAAAAAACATGAGCCCCTTCCGCCGCGCAGGAATATGCAAGCCGTTCTCCGAGTCCGCCGGATGCCCCGGTGATCCAAATCCGCTTATCCGTTAATCTGCCCATTTCCTTCACCCCTTCACAGCTTTAAACATCAGAGTATTTCCCGACTGAAAGGATTCGGCCTTCCCTTTTGCAGCCAGCACGTCAAGATGGCCGATCGTTTCTGACATCGTTAAAAATAATTCATTTTCGTACACAGCCGGAAACAGCCGCCTGCATACTTGGAAAGCCGTCAGCGTTTCCTCTGACAGCAGGTGCAGCACATATTCCGCCCGGTTTCGCTGTTTTTCGAGCCGCCTGTCAGCAGCAGACCTTACGTCTTTCAGCAGCTCGCCGTGTCCAGGATATAAAAGGGACGGGTTGATATCATACAGCCGCTTCATTGATTTCAAATAGTCCAGCATCGGAGACGTGCGCACGCTCCCCTTTTCCGGAGCTTCCAAAATCGGATTTGTGGAGCTGTTGGACAAAAGCAGATCGCCGCTGAACATTTCACCGTTTTTTTCATGGTAAAGCGCAATGTGGGAGGCAGCATGCCCCGGGATTTCGAGCACCGTCCAGCCGTCCAGCCCGTCAATTTTTCCGCCTTCTCCCACTGTTTTCGTTAACGGACGGTTTGCAGAAAATAAGTATGACAGCTTAACTGTTTTATGTATGTCTTCATATGTCAGAGGAACGCCCATTTCTGTCATAAGCGACAGAAAAAAATCCTCCTGCCGGGCGATATACGACTGGTTTTGAGTAATGTACCTGTCATTCAGCGGATGCCCGATTACTTCCGTATCATCGGAAAAAAGGTGCAGCAAACCTGAATGATCTGCGTGATGATGAGTGAGCACCACCTGATCTATATCTGCTGCAGAAACACCGTGTTCTTTAAGCTGCATGAAGAGCGATTCAGCCGCTTCCTTTGTATTCGGGCCGCAATCAATGAGGGTTAAGGCTTCATCTTTTACTAAATAAACGATAACGTCGCCGACTGCAAACGGAGTCGGTACACGTATCGGAATGATCTTTCTCGCTGCCATATTTACGCTCCTTCGTTCTTTTCATTCCTGAATACTCATATTTTAGCCTTTTCTCTTCCCTGTGTCATTATTGCCGTATATCAGAAAAAAAGATTGACATCCCGCTCTGCCGCATAGCATAATGAACAACAAACTAGAAAAAACGGAACGCGATGACGAGGAACTAGTATATAAACAACGGCAGCAGAGAGCAATGTCCCCGGCTGAAAGACATTGCGGCCCTCTTGTTTACAGAACCTGCCCTCAGAGCGGTTAGGAAAACCTAAACGTATCCCCTCGTTACGGGATTTGAGCTGAGCACGGCTGATTCGTGCTAATGTAAGGTGGTACCGCGAAACCTTTTCGTCCTTTTTGACGGGAAGGTTTTTTTGTGTTTTGGAAAGAAGGAGGATTTATATGAAGAAAATCGGTTTTATCGGAGCCGGATCAATGGCGGAAGCAATGGTGAACGGACTGCTGCAAAGCGGACTGACGGCCCCCGGGCATATATATATGACAAACCGGTCAAATGACAGCCGGCTTGAAGAACTCCATAAAACGTACGGAGTGAAACCGTGCCGGGATAAAGAAGAGTTTTTCAGCAAGACCGACATTATCGTTCTCGCCTTTAAACCGAAAGATGCGGCAGAAAGCATTGAAAACATTCGCGAATACGTGAAAGATCAGCTTGTGATTTCTGTCATCGCAGGGCTGACGATTCACACCATTCAGCAATATTTCGGCAGAAAGCTCACCATCATCCGGGCGATGCCGAATACATCCGCGGCCATTCAGCAATCGGCGACCGGTTTTTCCGCAAGCTCTGAGGCGAGTGAGGCAGAAATCCGGACGGCAAAAGAGCTGCTGGAAACAATCGGAGAAGCGACGCTCTTTGAAGAAAAACACCTTGATGCCGTCACAGCCATCGCCGGGAGCGGGCCCGCCTATGTATACCGGTATGTCGAAGCGATGGAAAAAGCCGCCCTTCAAGTCGGTCTGCCGGAAGAAAAGGCAAAAGAGCTGATTTTACAAACCATGGCCGGGGCGACGGAAATGCTCAGAAAAAGCAGCAAACGACCTGAGCGCCTGCGCAAGGAAATCACAAGCCCTGGCGGCACAACTGAGGCAGGCCTTCGCGCGTTAAACGAGCGCCGCTTTGAAGAAGCCATCATTCACTGCATTACAGAAACCGCAGCCCGAAGCGCCGAAATTAAAGAACAATTCGCAGGCTCCGTGCTGCAAAAGACGGACCAATCATAAAGCATGGGGGCTCCCCATGCTTTTTTCATTCTGTTTAACTGCCGTATAAGCGGCTGATTCTCTCTTTTACTTCAGGAAGATGGAATGTGGCTTCGTGCATGTTCACCTCTTCCTCAACCGCTTTTGTCAGCTCTCTTTTGATCCGTGCGGTCACATTGGTTTTCAGCGCAACCAGTGAGGCTCTCGGTTTATCCGCCAGCAGCCGGGCCAATTCGCGGCCTCTTTGAAGGACGTCTTTTTTGGGCAGTACTTCAAACGGAACTCCCCTTTTTTCCAGAGCGGCGCCGCTGAAATTCGCGGCCGTAAACAGCATTTCTTCCCCGAGGACAATCCCCAGTTTTTCAGGCACAATATACGTCGCGCCCATTCCCGGTGTAAATCCGTACTTCATATAATTACAAGAATAAAAACTCTCTCTGCTTAAAATCACGAAATCCGAGCTCAGACCGATCGTAAAGCCGGCTCCGATCGCATGCCCCTGCATGACGGAAATCACGGGAATCCTGCAATCCAATAAAAGACTGTGAAGCTTTAAATCTGTAAATTGGAGCTTTCCGCTCTGAATGATCAAAAGCCCCTCCTGCGTTCCTCCCGTGCAGAAATAATTTCCGTAACCCGTCAGAAGGACGGTTTTATAGGACGGATGGGCATTGATGTCTTGGAATACCCGGTGCAGCTCTCTTACAAACTCTTCTGACAGCCCGTTTTTCCCGGCCGTATCCTGCATTGTGACCTGCACAATGCCCGGTTCTGTTTCCTGTACATCAATCATTGGATTCATGTTTATTCTCCGCTTCTTTAAAAATATTCAAGCCTTTCCGGCTCTGAGTGTTTCTGATATTAGGTCTTCCATTCATACTTTCTGTGAAACTCTTTTATTTCAGTCAGCACCAATCGCGTTTTTCCTTGATGCGCATTCGGGATGTCTGCTGCGGGCGCGGCATTTCTTGTGCCGAATTTTACGATGCCGCTGTCTTGGAGCAGCCGGTCATAATCAGCCATCGATAAACGGACGCGTTCATCCAAATGCCGGCTGATCTGAAATTGATTCTGCCGCGTCCGGCTTTGCGGCATAACGACACCGCTGTAAAATTCAGAGCAGCAGCCCGAACCGTATGAAAAACAGCCGACGCGTTTCGGCGTTTCAAAAGAGCCATTATCAATCGTGCTGGCAAGAGATAAAAATACGGTGGCTCCCATGATGTTGCCGACGCGCTGACAGTATTGAATCCCAGGCAGCACGCGTTGCTGAAAATCCGCTTCAATGTCTTGCGGCTTAGCCTTTGCCAATTTTCTCATCATCGTCCGATGCGCTCCTTTTACCATTCCGCCAAACGGAGTATGAAAAGAAAGGTATTGAAATGTACTCTTATAATCCGCCCCGCTCACACGCTTTCGGTATTCCTGAAATGATTTTTCACAGCAGTCCAAATAAGACATGAGCGACAGATCAGCATCCCCCGCTTCACTATCCGGAATCGGGCGGCAGGTATCCATGACTTCATACCCGTAATACCCGCTTGCGCCTTGATCAAGCAAAAAGACATGAGGGGTGCTGCTGACTAAAAGCGCCACAGCTCCCGCCCCCGCACTCGGTTCGGCATAGGACCATTCCTCCGTCAACGCGTCACCGCCTTCAGCCACTAAAAAGCGGGAAATATCCGTTCCGATGATGAGCGCTTTCGCTCCCGGTGATGTTTGCGATAAAATGAAATTCACGCCCATCTGAAACCCGGCCGTTAAAGAATAGCAAGCCTGTTTCACCTCAAATAACCGGCAATTCCGCTTCAGCTGCAAATAATCATGGACGTATGTACTGATGGATTTGCCAAAATCAATCCCGGATTCCGTACAGGTGATCACCATTTCAATCTGATTCCGTTCCTCTTCTGACAGAGAGTCGATAATCGGTTTTGCGGCATTTACAGCGAACGTAATCGGATCTTCAAACGGAAGCGCCACCACTTTTTCTTTCATCAGCAGGTTCTCAAACCTTTTTTTATCCAGATTCCGATGTTCCGCAAGCTCCATGACGTCTACATACGCGGTTCCGCCAAACACGTTCATTGCTTCGATTCCTACATTCATTTCTCCAAGCCCCCAGAGTAAAGAGGCTTCCCATGAAGCCTCTTTTATTTTTTCGTTCAAAACTCGACAAGCAGCCTGTCAACGCCGTGAAATACAGGGCTCGGAACCAGATTCGGTTCTTGATCCTCAGTAAAACGCCATGCGGGCATCTGTTCAAAAAAGTGGGAAAGCGCGATTTTCGCTTCAAGCCGGGCCAGCGGCGCTCCTAAACAATAATGGCTGCCCTGGCCGAATGACAAATGCTGATTCGACTTTCGTCCCAAATCAATTTGATCGGCATTTTCAAACTTCTTTTCATCTCTGTTCGCCGATCCAATCCACGCATACACTTTTTCTCCGGCCGGAATCGTTTTTCCGCCAATCTCGCTCTCAACCGCGGTGTAGCGGGTTACCCGCTGAATGGAAGGTCTGAGGCGGATGACTTCCTCAATAAAGTCAGGGAGAAGCGCCTTATTTTCAAGCAGCCGGGGCAGAATATGCGGAAACTCCTTGAGACTGAGAAATGAATTTCCGATCACATTTTCCGTCGTTACGTGCCCCGCGACGATCAACAAGCCGCAAAAACCGATTAATTGCTTGTCTGACAGCGGCTCTCCGTCTAAATCAGCTGAAATTAAATGGCTGATTAAATCATTTTCCGGCTGTTTTCTCCGCTGTAAAATAAACTGCATGAAGTATCCGATCATCTGCTTTTGCACTTCATTCATTTTCTTTTCATCTTTTACATTCTGGCTTTGGTCGACCCAGCTTTTAAAGATATCCCTGTCTTTCGGAGGAAATCCTAAAAGCTCTGCGATCACGATAATCGGAAGCGGAAATGCGTAATCTTCAATAATGTCCATCCTGCCTTTTGAACGGACGGCCTGAAGCAGGTCATCAGCGATAGCGGCTATACGCGGTGTAAGAGTCTCAACCGATTTCGGCATGAACGGCTGATTGACCAATTTTCTGAAGACGGTGTGTTCAGGCGGGTCCATTTTCAAAAGGCTGTCTTTGTTAATATGCCGGATCATTTTTTCCTGCTTGTCCGCACTTAAGTATTTATGATCGGAAGAAAAATGACTGTAGTCAGAAATCACCCGCTTCACTTCATCATAGGTGAAGATTTCCCAGCAATCTTCCTTTTCATTGTAATGAACGGGAGAGGTTTCTCTCATCGTTTGGTACCACTTGTACGGCTGCTGCTGTCTGATTTTTGTTAAACTGGTCATTTTCATTCCTCCAAGATGTGATCAAGATTTGAAAAGACCCGCCAAAGCTTACGAGTAAACCCGGCGGGCGGAAATGTGAATCTACAGTCTTGTTTTGGCGGGCTTCAGCATCTCACCATGCACGTTCATTATCTTTTCCTGCAGCTGCAGGAAGCTGTGTTCTGTCATTCCGTCTGCCGAATATAAACCGCCGCAAAATTCAGAAATCGTTTCGGATGCGCTGTCTTCAGCCAATAACGTCATATGGTTGGATACTGCCACATCCATGATGGCGATATTTGTCATATGCTCTTCCCACTGGCTCCAATAGTTGACGAAATCAGCTGATAAAATATCGGCCCTGATCGTAAAATACGGATCAAGCTCACCCAAGAAAATACCGTTTTTATTTCGGAAATAATAGCATGTCACCCCGTTCGGATCCGGAAGCGGCAGGAGTTCGTAATCAGTGATTTCGTAAGCGTCCTGAACGTTTATATTCTGCCTGATCAGATTTTTCACCAACGCGTCCGTCTTCGTTAACCCCCGCTGTTTGGCTTTTGCTATTAATTGCTCTAAAAATATGTCTTCATGAAGATCGGCATCTAGTTCATCACGGTGAATCAAGGTTTCAGAAATGCGTTCCGGATGTTGATAAATTGGTGCAAATAAAGCCATGTTCACCGTCTGCAGCATCATATTTTTATCAAATAATTCATCAGGAATGTTTATTTCCCGCGCACCCGCTGAGTCAAAGGAGTCTAGCATGACGATTGACTCAACGGTTTCTCCAGCCAGCTGCAATTGCCGGGTGACTTCATAAGCGAGCATACCCCCTAATGAATAGCCGCCTACATCGTAAGGACCCCGGGGCTGCACGGTACGTATGAGCTTAACGTAATATTCCGCCATGTGTTTAATGCCGCGGATCGGTTCCCGGTCTGTCATCCATCCTCTTGCCTGAATTCCGTAAAAAGGACGCCCGGTCCGTTCGGCAACAGGCTGGTACAGCTCCACTGCCCCCAGTGCGGAATGAAACCAGAAAATCGGTCTTCCCTTTCCTTCCGGGTTAAGACAGATCAGCTCGGGCGGCTCTTGATCATCTGTCTCTTCTGATATATCGTTTTGTTTCGTATGTTCCCCATGTACTTCCTCAGTATCTTTTTGGACAGAACCGGTCAGATAGCCGGCTAATTTTGCGATTGTCGGATATTCATAGACCAGATTTGCCGTAATAGACGCTTGATAGGTTTTATTAATGGACTGAACCCATTCCACACCGATAATAGAATCCAGCCCCATATCAATGAATGCCTCATGCTCATCAATATCTTCCGGCTTCAGAAACAGAATGTCCGCAAGGCTTTCTTTGAGCTCTTTGCGCAAAGTGCCGTCAGAGATGCCGGCAAGGGCAGTTTCTGCTTCCGGGATTTGCGGACGTACCGCTGTTTCCTCCGCTTCAGCATACTCGGGTTTCTTTATTTGCCCCGCTATATATTCCGCAAGCTCCTCAAGCGTCGGGTGTTCATACACCTTATTGGCAGTAATCTCAGTGTGGTACGTTTTATTTACTGTTTGTATCCATTCAACCCCGATAATGGAGTCAAGCCCCATATCGATGAAAGGCTCATCAGCATCAATATCTTCCGGTGACAAAAATAAAATATCTGCCAGGCTTATCCTCAATTCTTCAAGCAATGTTCTATTGTCTTCGGAAACGGCTTTTTCTGGCTGCTGGACAGAACCAGTACAATCCAAAGGCTGTAACACGATCGGTTTTTGCAATGTCTCCGGTTCAAACGCTGTCATTTCGATCTCAGTTAAAGGACTCAGAGAAATCAGCCCTTCATGTTCAGGCTGTAGCGAAGACGGGAGAACGGTTTGCGTTTCAGACTTTTTCATGGCTTGACCTGATAAAGAACTGTTTACATCAGCCGCCCAATACCTTTCTTTTAAAAACGGGTAGGCAGGCAGCGGCGTTTTATAATATTGCCCTCCGTCAAAAAGCCGTGTAAAAGGAAGATCATATCCTCTGCAAAAAAGGTCAGCGATATGTGCCAGGCTTTCTCTGTACTGTGCGGGCGAAGCCGCCGAGCGGCACTGTTCAATGCACTCCATTCCGAATGTTTTCATTCCGGCTTCTTCTGCCGGCTTCTGCTCCTTCAAATTGGACACAAACACACCCGGAAGCTCTCTTTTTACAAGCCACTCCGATAATACCCGCTTCAGTTCGTCCGCACTGCTTACGATACAGGCAAATCGGTGATGCAGATGCTTTCTGCCGAGGAGGAGCGTATAACTTATATTTCCCAGATCGCTATCTTTGTTCTTGCTGAGTACATCCAGCAGGCGTTCTGCCTGAATTTCCAGCTGACGCTCCGTCCGCGCAGATAAAGGAATGAGGCAGGCCGGTTTTGCCGGTGACCGGCGCACGGTTTGCGGCGCCTCTTCAATAACAAGATGGGCATTTGTTCCGCTGAATCCGAATGAACTGATGGCGGCTCTGCGCGGTGCATTCGGATTCCGTTCCCACGGTATCAGCTTTTCATTAACAAAAAACGGACTGTCGGCAATTTGAATATGCTGATTGGCTTGATGAAAATGCAGGGAAGCCGGAATCTGCCGATGCTTCAGCGACAGCAGGATTTTAAACAGTCCGGCCATCCCCGCGGCCGCAGCGGCATGTCCGAGATTGGTTTTCACAGAGCCGATGGCGCAATATCCTTTTTTATCCGTATAGCGGCGGAAAGCACGCGTTAAGGCGCCGAATTCGATCGGGTCGCCCAGTGCAGTGCCCGTTCCGTGAGCCTCCACCATTTGAATGGTTTCCGGATCAATGTGAAAAGTATCATAGACATGCCGTTCCAATCGTTCTTGAGAAAGCGCGCTTGGAGCGGTTATTCCGTTTGTAGTGCCGTCCTGATTCATTGCAGAGCCTTTTATGACGCCGTACACATGATCTCCGTCACTAACGGCGTCGCTAAGACGTTTCAGCACCACGGCTCCCACGCCTTCACCCGGCACGAAGCCGTCCGCGCTTTGATCAAACGTATGGCAGCGCCCGGTCGGCGACAGCATATTCGCCTTATTTGACGACTGATAAAAAGCGGGAGTGGATTGAATGAAAACCCCGCCCGCCACCGCCATTTCCGTTTCTTTCGTCCAGAGCCCCTGACATGCCAAATGAATGGCTGTCAGCGAACTGGAACATGCTGTATCAACAGTGATCGCCGGACCTTGTAAATTAAGGTGATAGGCGATCCTTGCCGGAGTGACAGAATTATGATTTCCCCAAAAAGCCTGCGCGGGCCCCTGCTGTTTAAAAATGGCTTGGTAATCTCCGCCGCAGGAGCCGGCATACACGCCGCATTCCCGGCCTCTTACCGAGTCTCCCGCATATCCCGCATCTTCAAGCGCTTTCCATGTTTCTTCCAAAAACAGCCTCTGCTGAGGGTCCATATAGGTCGCTTCACGTCCCGATATATTAAAGAAAACGGGGTCAAAACATTCAATGTCCTCTATAAAACTGCCATACCGGCATTGGCTGTCAGAGAGATCCCATCTGTCTGCTTTTTTAATCAGATCCCGTCCGGCGGCTAAGTTTTCCCAAAACTCATGGACATTCTCCGATTCAGCAAACCGCCCGCTCATCCCGATAATCGCGATCGGTTCTTTTTCAGGTAACACAGCTGCTGATTTGACTGTATCGGCCGGACCCTTTTGTTCGGGGCGGTACGTCCTTTGATACGGCTCAGAAACGCTGATGACGATTTTCCCGATATTTCCGCGGTCATCCAGACAGTGATACGCTTCTTTTATGTCTTCAAAGGAAAAGATTTTTGAGATGACAGGCTGAATGACTCCCTCTTCCGCCAGCCGCTGCAGTTCCAATTGATAGTCCTTGACCTGATCCGGATTTTGAAGGGACAGCTTCCGCAAATCCACGCTGTGAAACGATTGATTGTTATGAAGGACGGACAAGTCGACTGACTTAGCGGATTTCAGCGCAGTCATGGCAATTTCGATATATCTTCCGCCCGGCGCCAGGCAATTCATTCCTTTTTGCATGGCATCACCGGCCAGGGTATTAATGACTACATCCACCCCGCGGCCGCCGGTCATTCGCATGATTTCCGTTTCAAAGTCTTCTTCTAAATAGCAAATGGTATTGCGGATCCCGAGCGAATGCAAATACTCAATTTTTTTCTGTGATCCGGCCGTGGCATATATTTCCGCGCCGATATGCCGGGCCATTTGCACCGCGATCAGCCCCGTTCCTCCCGTCGCGGTCTGAATTAATATTTTTTCGCCTTTTTTAAGTCCGGCTTTCCGGAAGGCGTCTATCATTGTCACCGCCACGGTGGGAAGAGCGCATGCTTCTTCAAAGGTCAGCCGGGCCGGTTTATGATAGACTTGATGTTCTTTACATGTGATAAGATTCGCCTGAGATCCAAATTCCTCTCCCATGCCGACAATCACTTCATCACCTGGAATGATGGATGTTACATGCCTCCCTGTCTTGATCACGACGCCGCTTGCTTCAAATCCGGGAGTGAATGGATAAGGCGGCATCGTCGGGTACAGCCCTCTGACACAAAGCAAGTCTCCGAAGTTTAAAGAAAAGGCGCGGACGGCTATTTGAACTTCGTCATCTTTTGTCTCGGGCACTTCACTGCGGGCAATCGTCAGATCTTCAATGCCGCCCGGACGGTCAATCACAATCCGGAACATTCCCGAGTCATCGGGCTTTGCGAAAGAAGGCGGCATACGTTCTTGTTTCGGTTTCTGATAATCGTTTTCCTTTCTTTCCGTCTGCAAAGGTTTTTCAGCAGGCCGTTCTTCCTGAAGCGCCGGACGGATTTTCGCTCTTTCGGTCTCCAAAGATGAGGCTATAGTGGTTTCATATTCTGCCGAGATATAACCGGTCAGCAGTTTCACATGATAGTAATCAAATAAAATCGTTGTCTGCAGTGTAAGATTCAATCGCTTATTCATCTCGTTAATCACATTGACGGCTAAAATGGAATCAATGCCGTATTCTGAGAAATTCAGTTCTTCCTGAATATCCTCTTCTTTCATTTTTAATACATCGGCAATACTTGTTTTGATGACAGAGCTGACATGGGAAGCGACCGATTCCCCATCAGCCTTAACAGCTTGATGCTCCTCTGGCGCGCGGCTGCGGGAAACAGGCTGTGCGGGCTTTCGGAAAACTTCGGCCGGGGCGGCGTATGGCTTTCTGCCGTCTCTGATCCCTTGCATCCGGACGAGTCCGTCACTCTCAGCTGCGATAATCTGCTGACCTAAATCATGAGCCGTTTCAGCAGGGAAACAAACCGCTCTGTATCCTTCCGAATACAGCACACGCTCCCACGATTTTGGATATAAGCCGGGACTTCCCGGAATCCGAAGCTCATCATCCTCATAGGACCACCAGCCGTCAAGCAGCCCGAAGGTTAAATGGGTAAAAACAGAACGATCGCTGATTTCGTTTATCAGAATCATCCCGTTGTATTTCAGGAGCGCTTTCAGACGGCGCAGTGTCAAACCAATATTTTTTGTGGCGTGAAGCACATTGGCGGCGATGACAATATCGTAAACACCCGTTTTGATATTTTGTGATTCGCAAGGCTCCTCCGCATTAAACAAGGCTGTTGTCAAATACGGCACATCAGATCCGTATTCCTGTTCGGCATGCATTAAAAAAGCTTTAGAAACGTCCGTATAACAATATTCCGCAATCTGTTTTGCAAATGGTTGCAGTTTTGTAAACAGCATGGCGCTCGTTCCGCCCGTCCCGGCCCCTACTTCTATCAGCCTGATGCCGGCATCGGGATGTTCTGTAAGATAGGCTTTCAGGTAAGCGGCCGCGGAATCTGCTAACACTTCATTAAAATAATCCGCAACGGGATTATGCTTATAAACACCTTCAACGAGCCGCATTGATGAATCGGGAAATACGATATCCGTAGCCGGACGTTCCCCTTTTAAAATTGAAGGCATCGCTTTTATCGTCGCTTCGGCCAATTCAGCTTGCGCAAGCTCCCCATTTGGAAGCAGGCGTTTATGGGCATTCCACTCATTCCAGACTGTGCTGCCGTCCGGGCGCTGATCCGTGAGAAGAGTGATCGTGTATCCGTCATACGCGATATATCCGTTTTCTTTTAATAGATTCAGGCTTTCTTCCAGCCATTTGCAGTATGTGCCGATCACGCCGGCGTTCCGCATGGATGCTGCAGCGGTGGTGACAGGCTCGCTGAAAAAACCGAGTGATTGTAATTGGTAAAATAGCAGTTTGCAAAGAAGGCTGTTCATATGCGCAACTCCATTTCTCGTTTTAAAGTCTCAAGCCGTTCATTCCGATCCGGATTTTGCCGCTTGACGCTTTCCATAAATGAAGGCTCCGGACCGGATACAACCGATATTGCATCTTGATCCGTCAGTGCGGCTAAGCCGTGCGGAGCAGCTTTGATGAATGCCGCTTGGCTGAACGGTTCTGATAGTAAGACTTCCAGCGCCTCCATTGCTTCATCGGGTTCGATAGAACCGATCCCTGACGCCTCCATCCGTTTTCTGTAAGACGGGTCTGATACAACGCCCAGACTGCCCCAATATCCCCAATTCATGACTTTCACTTCACAATCAAGCAACGAAGCGATATGGCGGGCAAAGGCGTCTTGAAATGTACACCCTGCCGCATAGTTGCTTTGCCCGGCATTTTTTGTGAAAGAATTAACGGATGAGAAAAACAGCACAAAATCAAGCGGTTCTCCCTTAAAAGCTTCGATCATTCGGACGCTCGTATTCACCTTAGCTGAAAAAGCGTTTCTGAAAGAAGCTTCATCCATATTAGCCATACTTTTATCGGCAAGCGTTATCGCGGAATGGATGACTCCCGTTATATTGCCATATTGCTCTCTTACGGAACGGACGGCCGCTTTAAGCGCTGCGGCATCTTGAGCATCAGCCTGTATATAATGCGGGGCGGGGCCTGATATCGCCAGCCTGTCTATTTTGCTCTGAATCTCCTGATCCTTCGGCCGCCTGCCGATCCATATAATCCGTGCCTTGTAACGGGTGATCATGTATTTGCTCCATGCTTCTCCGATGCCGCCCGCTCCGCCGATGACAGCATAAACGCCGCCTTCTCTGTACGACATACGCGGAGCGGAACTTGTCAGCACCCGGACTGTTTTTTGCTTGTGCCAAGCTCCGTTACGGTACGCGGCAGCATTTCCGTCCGGATCTGGAGGAAGGCACCAGATGTTTTTCATCTCAGACGAATCACTGCCTTCTTCTGCATCAATCAGCCTGATGTCCCAGTTCGGATATTCTTTTGCCAATGAACCGATCAAACCGTGTACGCCTGCATGCTCAGTCTGCGGCAGATCACCCGGATACACGGACTGTGTCTGCCGGGTGACCGCCGTAAAGCTGATGTTTCGGTTTCCATACCCGAGTGACAGCAGCGCTTTGATGAAACGGAAACATTGAATCACCCCATTCTCCTGCTCATCAAGCATTTCCTGACTGACGGATGCAGGTGCGAAACGATCCGGCGCAATCCATAAGAAATGGCGGATATCCTGATACCCGGCTGTCAATTCACGTAATGTTTGCTCGCTTGAATGATCCGGCGTCTCCTCCAGATGGGCGCGGGGCCACATTTTTGCCGCAGCCTTTATGGTATTTCCCGGCTTCCCGATGATCAGCAATTGTTCCTGATCAACCGCTCGATTTTCTTCCAGAGAAAAGAAAGTTTTGTCCCACACAGGGGCAAGCATCGCCGTCTGAACTTCCTGCCGTTTGCTTTCGGTTTGGTTTGTCTGCCGGACAGCCCGGCAGGAGAAGCCTGTCAATCTCATACAAACAGCGCCGTTTTCATCACATAAATCAATATCCAGCGTCAGCGCTTCGTTATCTGACCGATCGCTCTGTTTGCGGACAAGCGCCCACATCGTTTTCTGAGTCGGCTGAAATATTTCTGCCTGCCGCAGGGAAAACGGCAGCATCGGAGTGTCTCCGGCAGTATCTGAACCGGCACCCAGTGACGCCTGAAACGCGGCATCTAGAAGGCTCGGATGGATGACAAACTGATCGGCGGTACTGTCTGCCGTTTCCGGCAGCGACAGCCGGGCTGCAGCACCCCTTTCTCCGATCATCAGCTGGTCAATTCCTTGATGGCTCGGCCCGTATATCATACCCGCATGCCGGAAAGCCTGATAAACCTCGTCAGACGTCATAACCGATTGGCTGCAGCCGGACAGCCAGCCCTCTAAGTGAACTGACGGAACCGCTGCTATCTCTCCTGATACCGCGGTGCCTTTACTGTATAAAATCCGTTCTCCCCCAGGTTTTTCCGATAGGCTGTAAATCGTAAATTCAATGTCTTCATTTTCCTTAAGGATAAGGCTGATATGGATTTCTACATCCGTCCCCTGATGAACGACAGGCCTCATCCATATGAGATCTTTCAAATACATTCCTTTACGTCCGTCCGGCACAGCGTATGCGGCACGCTCAACGGCCGCCCTGGCCATTTCGATCACGGCGGCTCCCGGGAGCACCTTCTGCCCATTGACTGTGTGATCAGTGAAAAAGAATTCCCGTCCGGTAAAAACAGAGGTGAATTTCAGCTCCCAAAGATCGGATGTGTTTTCATGAAGCAGCGGATGGATCACCGTTTTGCCGCCAACCCTTTTTGAAACCGCCTCGGCTTCATCTTGAATCCAGCATCTGATCTTTGCAAACGGATAGGCGGGAAGACTGATTCTCCGGGGTTTTTGTCCCGAATATAACAAGTTCCAGTCCACATCGACTCCCTGCACCCACATTTTCAGCAAATGATCGTACTTTCTCTTTTTCAGCCATTTGACCATGGCTTCCTGCAAATCTTCATCAGATTCAAACACAGCCACTGTCTCATGATTTCGCTTCGCCCGCCCCCTGTAAAGATACGGTGCGTTTTCATTTTCCAAGTACGATCTGAGCTTGTCCTCCAGCTCCTTAAGGGAGTCCGCAATGAGAGCCAGCCGCTCATCCATCGCTTCCCGCCCCGCTTGTAAAGTATATGCGACATCAAATAAGTCCGGCTTATCCGTATGCTTCTTTTGAAGAAAAGCAAGAAGGCGCTCCGCATATTCTGTCAGACGCTCCCCATTTTTTGCAGACAGCAGAATGACAGCCGGCCCTTGGCTGCTGATTGCTTGTTTTACAGGAGCCTCATATTCTTCAATAATGATATGCGCGTTAGAACCGCCCGCACCAAAGCTGCTGATCCCCGCCCTGAGCGGCTGTTCTTCTCCGTCTGCTGAAATCCGTTTCCAATCTGTTAATTCACGGCAGACGGAAAACGGTCCTTCATCAAATTGGATATTCGGATTTAAAATATCTGCATGCAAAGATGGGACGATTTGTTTGTGCTTCATCTGCAGCAGCACTTTTGTGACAGCAGCGATGCCTGCTGCCGATTCCCCATGTCCGATATTTGATTTGACAGACCCGATGAGACATGTTTCAGGAACATCACCGAATGCATCGGTTAAAGCCCGGATTTCAATCGGATCGCCTAATTTCGTCCCTGTCCCGTGCGCTTCCACATAGCTGATCTGGCTCGGAGATACCCCCGCTTCCTGTAAAGCTTGAGAAATGACTTCGCTTTGCGCCTTGGGGTTCGGTACGGTGTAACCGCTCGCTCTCCCGCCATGATTAATGGCAGCTCCTTTAATGACGCCGTAAATCCGATCTCCGTCTTGTACGGCGTCTTCTAAACGTTTAAGAAGCAGCACCCCGACCCCTTCTGCCGGAATATAGCCGTCACCCCCGGCGCCGAAACTCCCGCAGTGTCCTTTAGATGAGATGAACTGCCCCTGGCTCAGCATGAAGTACTTGTTAGGATGAACAGTGAGATTCACTCCGCCGGCAAGCGCCGCGCGAATCCGATGATCCCGCAGATCCCGGCACGCCATGTACAATGAAGTCAGCGAACCCGAACACATCGTATCGACCGAAATGCTCGGCCCTTGAAAATCACAAAAATAGGAGACACGGTTAGCAATGGATGAAATCCCGCCTGGGAGCCCGATATGCCGTCCTTTCACTCCCGCTTCAGCCGCGAATAGCGGGTATTCCTGATACATGACACCGGCATACACACCTACCTGACGGCCCAGTTCAGGTGATGTCCTCGTATATCCCGCATCCTCCATGGCCATCCACGCATGCATTAAAAACAGCCGTTCCTGAGGATCAAGGTGTTCCGCTTCACGTGGGGAAATCTTAAAGAACTCAGGATCAAAATCGGCGATCCCGTCAATGAATCCGCCCCATTTGCTGTAGATCGCTCCCGGCGCCGTCCGGTCCTCGGAAAAGTAATGTTCCCATTTCCAGCGGTCTTTCGGAATTTCGGTAATACAATCCTTTCCTTGTTTGAGATTATCCCAAAACGCATCGATATCATCTGCCTGCGGATACTTGCCGGAAATTCCGACAATGGCAATATCCAGCGGGTTTCCTTTCGTTTTCTGACGGCTTTGATTCCCGGACGGGGCAAAAGACGCATTTTCAAGCCGATTTGGCTGAAGCACTTCTTTCACAGACGCATTTTTCAATTCCGCCAGCTGTTCCCCGTTATGACTGAGGACTGCGGCATCAAATGAGAGAAACCCGTCTTTTTTATGTTTGATTGTATTCACCACATAGACGGTATCAGACATGACAGGTCCGTAAAGCGTCAGTCTCTCAATCATGAGCGGTACGTGAATCCGCTTTTTCAGCTGCAACTCTTCTTCACCGAGCGACATATAACAAGAATTCAATATTAGCGGGTCAAATGCAAAGTGATGGAGATCGACTTTTTCTTTTTTTCCTGATAAGTCCAGCTGCAATAAAAAGGAGCTCTCACTCATTTTGTATCCCGCCGTTACTGTTTTCAGCATCGGTCCTATCGTGAAGTCGGCAACCGAATCGTACAGACGGGAAATGACATCCGGCGCCACCTTTTGTGCATGCGACTTCATTTGTTCAACGTCATATGATTTTTTTATGGGTGCCTCTGTATATCTGCTTATTTCTCCTTCGGCACATGTCTTCCGGCTTTCTTTACCGGAGACAGTGCAGCTTGCGGTAAAGCGTTCGGCACTCTTTTCTGCCGTAAATGAAATGTCAATCTGCGCGGCCTCTCCCGGCTCCAGCGTGACGGGCCCTCCCGTAAAACGGATATCTTTCAGCTCGGCGGGATACGTGCCGAAATGAGACGCTCCGGATGCTTCAAGCACCAGACACGGATACACTACACCCATCAGTGCCGGTTTGCCGAAAACCAGATGATCCTGAAGGAATGCTTCATGTTCATAGAAAGTAAATGTCTGACTGCCCGATTGCGTTTCAGAGACCGGTGCTGCATTCGCGACAAGGCCGGAAGATTCATCTGTTCCTTTTGTTTTTATGTCTTCAAGCAGTTCGGATATGCTGCTGCACTCAAATAAAAGAGTCGGATTCAGCCGCAGATCAAACGCTACTTCGATGTCTTTAATAATGGCCAGAAGCTGTGACGATTCAAGACCTAATTCAAAAAACACGGTGTGCGCATCATTTCTTGTGACAGGACGGCCTGCGTGTGTCGAGAAAATGCGGTATAAGGTTTCCTCCATCTGCTGAACGCCTGGTATCAGCTGCCGGTCTGTCCGCACCTTTTTGGCTGTCAGGCCGAGCAGTGAAGCAATATGCACACCGCTGGGGTTGTAAAAGTCAATATCCATTTTCACCATTTCTGAAGGTGTGCCGGATTTTTTCGAAATCACCGCGTAACAGCGCTCCGTAACGGTCTCAGCGGCAATAAACGACTCATAATAAATCGGTAAAAACAAACCGGCGCCTGCAGCTGTCTGCAATACGCCGGAAGCCATGGCGGCACCGTCCATCAGCGCGGGGTGAAAGAGAGCGCCGGGGAGATTTTCCTGGCATGAATCAGACTGCCGAATATCTAGGAAACATTCCGCTTCATTTGCATAGATCTCTCCCTCCGGCTTCATCAGCCCGTCATGCGACAGTCCGCGGCTTCTCGCGGCTTCGTAAACTGTATGCAAAGAGACTGACGGAAGTGCGGCTTGTTGTTTTTTCTCCCCTGCGTCAAGGCGTCTATCTGATGAGAAGACTCCTTCATGCAGCTCCGCTGATAAGAAAACCGTCCCGGAATCCGCCCCGCAAATCGAGGCTGTCCAGAACTCCTTTTCTTTACTGAATATGACACTCACATCAAGCTGCTCTGACCGTTTCACTGATAAAGGATGATAAATGGTCACCCGTTTCAGACAGATGGAACGGAATGAAAGATCAAGGCATTGCTTTGCCAGCTGATACAGCATATCAATATAGGCCAGACCGGGCATGACAGATTCTCCGTGAACAAGATGGTTTTTCATAATGGGATGTTCTGCCGTCAGGCGCAGATTCACTGTTTTTTTCATGGTTAGTCCCCTTTTAAAAACGTCACGTTGTCACCTGCCAAAACGAGTCTGCAGGTGCAGTGCTTGTCTCTGCTTTTTTCTCATATTTCTTTAAAAGATCCGCAATGTCCGTTTTTTCATTACTTGTTTTTTCCGCTTCATTCTCCGTGCTGTTCCAGCCGCCCAAAAACGGGTAGTGTTTTTTTCTGAATTCCGGCGGCTGGGGCGCCCGGTGATGTTCCCGCTGCCTTTCACCTCTGTATTCTTCAACGAGGATATGAGCATTTGTCCCGCCGTCAGGAAATGAACTCTGAGCTGCGACGCGGGGTTTCTTCTCTGAATGCCAATCAACGGGTTCACGATTAAAATGAATACGTGACGCTTCAAAGTCATAATGTTCAAATGGCTCACGCGCTGATAAGAAAGGCGGAATCCGCTTATGATAGACGCTCAGCACACATCGGATGAAGCCCGCAAGTCCTGAAGACAGAAGCAAATGCCCTACATTCGGTTTCACCGATCCGATCCGGCAGGGCAGAAGCGTTTTCCGGTTCAGCTGATAGACATCTGAGAGCGCCTTGATTTCCACCGAATCAACGATTGGGGAACCGCCTCCGTTCACTTCTATATATCCAATGTCTTCGGGCGACTTTTCCGCCATATTAAGCGCAGTTTGAATGACGTCTCTCTGCGCCCTTATATTCGGTGAACCGGGACCAAGCGTCCGGCCGTCATTGTTTACCGAGACGGCTTTTATGACGCCGTAAATACGGTCTCCGTCCCGCACCGCATCGCTCAATCGCTTGATAAACACCGCCCCCGCTCCTTCTCCGAGCACTTCTCCCGCTGATTCACGGTCGAATATATGAAACACGCCGTTCTCATTTAAAATATGGCGCGCTCCGAATAACCGGTGCGCGGACGGAGATAAGAGCAGACTCACCGAACCGACTAAGGCCGCGTCAATCCTGCCGGCCAAAAGGGCGTCTTTTGCAAAGGACAGCCCGATCAGCCCTGAGGAACATGCTGTATCCACGACAAGGCTCGGCCCTGTGACATTCAAAAATCGTGAAATGTTGGCCGCCAAATAGTTTTGCCCCGCCCCCAAAATCGGGTTAGGCGCCTGCAGAATATGCTCCATACCGGCTGAAGGCTGTGCCCTGCCGCCGATGTATACGCCGACTTTCCGTCCCGATAAATCCTTTTGGCCGTACCCGGCATCATA
The DNA here is from genome assembly GCF_056399565.1 of Bacillus sp. 01N42_2. Classification (NCBI taxonomy): domain Bacteria; kingdom Bacillati; phylum Bacillota; class Bacilli; order Caryophanales; family Bacillaceae; genus Bacillus; species Bacillus sp. 01N42_2. Next base: position 304,801 of record NZ_JBFTRO010000004.1, read on the forward strand.
AACGGAATGAACCGCTTCTTCTAATATGATCCGCGCCTGCGGGTCCATAATTGCCGCGTCTTTTTCAGAGATGCCGAAAAAGCCCGCATCAAACATGTCGATATTATCAATCCACCCCGCATAATCCTTTGTATGTGCTGTTGCATGCCAGCGCGATGCGGGGACAGGCCGGATGGCGGTGTTCCCTTTCATCAGCAGCTCCCAAAAAGCATCCGTTCCGCCCGCCCCCGGAAAACGGCAGGACATGCCGACGACGGCAATATCGTCTTCGGTATCCGCTTTCGGCTTCATGGATGTTCTCTCTTCAGCGGCGGCGGTTAAATCAGGCTGGAGGTCCCTGTCTTGAACGAAACCATTTTCTTTTGTCACAAAATCGGCTTTATGATGCACTGCGAAATAGTCAACCATTTCTGTAATCGTTTGATATTGAAGCATTAAGGACGGTGTTAGCTTTATGCTGATCCGTTTTTGCAATGATTGAACCAATTCCGCAAAGAGTATTGAGTCAATCCCGTATTCATCAAACGGCATATCATCTTTTATCTGCTCATCCGTCATTTTCAGTTCTTCGCTGAAAACGGTGCGCACCCATTGACGAATTGTATCCTTCACCTTTTGGTCACTGGAAATGCTTTTTTTCACGGGAGGTTCAGATTTCTTCACCTTCAAAAGATCACCAAAATCAGCCTCACTGTCTTCGGGAATACAAGGAATTCCGCAGCTTTGTCCGTTTAATATGATGTAATCTAAAAACTTCAGTCCGTCCTCGGCAGACAGCCTGGAAAGTCCTGATTTTTGATAAGCAGGTGTTTCCGGCAGGCCTTCAGCCATGCCGGTTTCTTTCCAGACGGGCCATTGAACGGCTTTAACAAACACGTTCCCTTTACCTGCTTGATGATTTGCAAAAGAGTCCATAAATGAGTTAGCCATCGCGTAGTCACTTTGCCCCGCAGCAAGCGAAGGGATCTGACCCGAAACGGATGAGAACAAAATAAAAAACGACAGCGGCTCATTCTGAACGGCTTCATAGAGACCGCGAAGCCCTGTTACTTTCGGCGCGCAAACGCTTTCGATTTCCGTTTCGGTTTTGTTATAAAAAGCGGGGTGTTCTCCCATTGCACCCGCGCAATGAAAAACGCCGGTAATCGGTCCCATCGTGCCGCGGATGCTGTCTGTCATTTTCCGGAGGCCCTTTTGATCCGTAAGAGAAACGCTGTAATAACGGATCTCCGCGCCCCGCTCGGCTAACCTCTGCATCCGCTCGGCCTTTTCCGGGAGAATGCCGTCGTTTTTCATGTCTGCCCACTTTGAGGAATCGGGAAGCGGCTCCCGCCCCATGATGACCAGTTTCCTGCATCCGCGTGAAACGGCATGCTCCGCCGCAATTGCGCCGATCCCGCGCGATCCGCCCGTTATTAACAGCACATCATCAGACGAATAGGAAAGCTCAGGCGCAGCCGAAACATTCATACCCTGCTTCAGAAACGGCACATAACGGCGATTCAGCCTGTAGCAGCATTCACTGCCGCTTTTGGCCCGCGGCTGTAAAAATTCAGTCTCAATCTGTCTGCTTAATTCTTCTGTGTGCTCAATCGCACAATCGCTATCTATCGTAAAAGAATGAATGTTGGTATACTCAGCGCCCAGCATCCGATACAGTCCCGCCGTTTTCGCCCCTTGCATCAGAGGTTTACTTTCCTTGAAAGGCTGGAGGCGGTGTGTCACTTGGCTGAACACAGCGCCGCTATGACGGAATGATTCAAGAGCCTGCTGTAAAAAGGCAAGCTTTCCGTGTTCTATCTCTTCCTGCCGTTCATATTCCGCATCATATGCGGTTATGTCGATGACCCCGAGTATCTGTTTGTTTTTAAGAGACTCCCGCACTCTGCCGTAAAGGTTTCGCCCCGATGCGGCGGCGTAATAATCGGCGCCGTCTTTTGCCTGATGGATGAAGCAGATCGTTTCAATATGGCCGTTTCCTTTAAAAAGAGCATCGGCCAATCGGCTCGTCTTATCAGTTGCAAGTATCATGACTGTTCCTGATAATGCTTCAGATTCCGCCGGATCTTGCTGCTTCCATTCTTTTTGAAGAATGATCTTTTGGTTTTCCGCCGGTTCGTCTGTCTGTTTCCGGATATCCGCAGGCACAGGCACCCAATACCGCTCCTTCGCGAACGGATATACAGGAAGGCTGACCCGTTTCGGCTTCTCTCCTTCGTATAACCGGCTCCAGTCAACGGCGGCTCCTTTTGTCCACTCAGTGAGCAATCTGGAATATTGCTTGTTTTTCAAAAACTCGGCCATTCCACTTGATGACATATCGTCGTGAGCACGTCCGCGGAAACACCCTTCAATTTCTGTTTTCCGTTCAAGCACATCTTTCAGTTTCGCTTGCAGGCCGCAAACGGATGTAACGATAAATGCCAGCCGTTCAGGCATCGCTTCTCTGCCAGCTTGAAGCGTGTAGGCCAGGTCTTTAAGGTTGACTTCTTTTTCCCGTAAAAAGCGGTCATACCGTTTTACATATTCTAATAGGCGTTCTTCATTTTTTGCCGAAAGCAGAAACAGAACCGGCTCGTCTTCCCGTATACTCACCGATTTCTTTTCAGCCTGCTTCGGCAGATATTCTTCTATGACAAAATGGGCATTGCTCCCGCTGGCGCCAAAAGAACTTAAACCCGCTCTTCTCGGCTGGTCAGGATGTAACGGCCGTTCCCATTCTACCAGCCGATCCGCCACATAAAACGGCGTGTCCGAAAATGGAATATGGGGATTCAGCGTGTCCGCGTGCAATGACGGAAAGATTTCTCCATGCTTCAGCTGCAAAAGCACCTTTGTTAATCCGGCGATTCCGGCGGCTCCTTCTAAATGGCCGATATTTGATTTGGCAGAGCCGATGGCGCAAAACCGCTTCTTGTTTGTCCATTTGCGGAATGCGCGGCTCAGCCCTTCAATTTCAATCGGATCACCCAGAGACGTGCCTGTTCCGTGGGCTTCAATATAGCTCAGTGTCTCCGGATCAATGCCGGCACTCTGAAAAGAATCTGTAATGACTTCCGCCTGTGATGCCGGATCAGGCACTGTCAAACCGGATGTTTTTCCGACATGGTTTAAAGCGGAGCCTTTTATGACGCCATATATCGGACAGCCCATTCTTTCCGCTTCTTGAACGGTTGTCAGCAACACCGCGCCGACGCCTTCTCCCGGCACATAGCCGTCACCGCCGGCGGCGAAGCTTTTGCAGACGCCTTCTGAAGACAGAAATCCGGCATTCGCCAAAAACGCATATTTATGCGGATGTGTGACCGCATTAACGCCGCCGGCAATGGCGAATTCGCACTCTCCCCTTTTAATGCTTTCACATGCCAAATGTATGGATGTGAGCGAAGAAGAGCACATCGTATCAACAGCCATTGACGGCCCTGTAAAGTTCAGGCAGTGAGACACGATATTCGGAACAGAGGCAGGCGTCACGCCCATAGACATCGGTGTGCCCCGCTGTGTGATTTCAGCGCCGAACAGCTCATAATGGCTCCAAAACACACCTGCGAATACCCCGACGCGTTTTCTCTTTTGTGAAGATGGCCCGCGCGCCGTTCTGTCCTGATAAAAACCGGCATCTTCACAAGCTTCCCAAGCCGTCTCTAAAAAAAGCCGCGCCTGCGGGTCCATCATTTCAGCCTGGCGCGGAGTCAGATTGAAAAACAGCGGATCAAAGCAGTCTATGCGATCTAAAAATCCTCCGTAACGATAGAACTGATCTGCTTCATAGGAGAAAGGATAACCTTTCCACCTGTCTTTCGGCATTGTTGTGATGCAGTCTTTACCTGAGCGCAGATTCTGATAAAATTCATCGATGCTTCCCGCCTGCGGGTATCTTCCTGCCAATCCGATTACCGCAATATCGTGCTCTTCTGTGTGTCTCTCTTGTTTTTGGCTCCTTCTCTTGACAGCTGCATGGGATAATGAAGAGCTGTTCTTGTCTGCCATCGGAACCAATCGGGCCATGTTTTCAGTTACAGCCGGCTCCTTCCCGTATAAAATAACGGATTGCAGCTTGCCGAGACGCAGCATATATTCAAGTGAAGCCATCCCTTCCCCGGCCGGAATCGGGCTGGTGCCGGTTGCATCATTCATGATCTCTTTCATTAAGCTGTCAACCTGCATGCCGCCATCTTCCCAAAGCGGCCAGTTGATCGTCATAGAAGCCCCGGCCCGTTCGCCTTTTTTCGCTTTGCAGTCGCGATATTTCATATATTCATCCATAAAAGCGTTCGCTGCGGCATAATCTGTCTGGCCCGCATTTCCGGCCAACGCCGAGAATGAGGAAAATACGGCGAAAAATTCAAGCGGTTCATGCCGTGAAGCTTCGTCCGCATGAATCAGGCCGCTGATTTTCGGCAGGAACACTCGCTTCAAGTCAGAACTGTCTTTTTGGATGATAAATTGATCTTTTAAAACACCGGCGCAATGAAAAATGCCCGTCAGCCGGCCGAAAGTTTCTGTAATCTGAGCAAATGCCCGCTCTGTTTCGGCTTTGCTGCCGATGTCCGCTTGAACGTAAAGAACTTCTGCGCCCAATGCTTTCAGTCTGCTGATCTTCTCAGACTGTTCCGGCGAACGGCCGATGAGTGCGAGCTTCACCTTTTCTTTTTCTGCAAGGTGACGGGCAAGCAGAAATCCAAGACCGCCGAGGCCTCCTGTAATGACATATACGCCGTTTTGTTTCCAAGGAGACTGTGTCTGCCCGTCCGGTTTCTCAATACGTTCGAACAATCTGATCTGCCGCATATTGTCTTTATACCGAATGTCTGTGCAGCCCGCATAAGAGCCGTCTGCTTCTGTTCTAATGATTGCAGCCGTCTCACTTGGCAATCTCTCATTCTTGTTACAGAAGGTGATCACCTGAGTGCGAAAAGCCGGATTTTCAAGATGTGCCGTTTTCAGCATAGCCCCGAGAGCGGAAGACAATGCCGCTCCATTCTCAGCGGCGCATACAAGCTGAATCAATGTATGTTCTTTCGGATGGTCTGTCAGTTCCCGTTTGAGCATACGAAATATGCGCTCGGCATCTGCTTCAAACTGCTCATCTGCAGCCTCATGCTCCTTTTTTAGTTCTATCACTTCCGCTTCCGGGCAATATGTGCCGAGTTCATCGGTGAGACGGGGTCCTGCATCGGCAGCGATAATGAGATGACGGGTGTGTTTTTGCCCGTTCTGCACTGCCGTTTCCAGCGGCTGATCTTTCCAGGCGGGTTCAAAAAACAGAACCTCATCAGCAATGTCAGCGTCTGATGTATGCCGTTCTTCGGCCGAATCTTTCAGCACACAGCCCGCTTCATTGCTAAGGTAATCCGCAAGGCGGCGGACAGATGAATATTCAAAAAGCAGTGTCGGATAAAACTGCTGCTGAAAAGTCTGCTCTAATATCTTTACAAGCTTCAGCAAATGCGCCGAGTCAAGCCCCATATCATAAAAGCCTTTCCGCACATCAATATCCTGTGCCGGACGATTGATCAACCTGGCGATTTCCGACTTTATGTAAGTCACCATGTTTTGTTCCGGCGTTTGTTGTTCAGACACGTCTTCTGCGGCCACATGACTTTCGGGCTCGCCACGGCCGCTTCTGTTCTGCTGAGGCGGCTTCTCTTTGTCTATCAGATGGGTAATCATATTCGCTTGTCTGACCCTTTTTACTGTCAGTTTCTCACATTCGGCCAATACGTTCCCTGCCCTGTCGTAAATCGTGAAGTCGGCCGAATAAAAATCAGGTTCGCTATCTGATGCGCCGCTTTCAGTGCGGCTGTTTTTCGCAGAATAAGTGTAAATCGTTTTCGGAAACGGCTGATATATGCAAAAACGATTGATCATAAAAGGAATATAAGGTGTGTCATTCTGTTTTTGGGCCGACAATGCAAAGGAAGAGCCGGCAAGGGTGGACGCATCTAAAAAAGCCGGATGCGCCTTAAATTTCTCCCGGAATCCTTCAGCCAAATCACTCAGACTGAGCTCCATTAATTCTTCTTTATCCTGAAGCTGATAAACGGCCCCTTCATTTTTCATAAACTCGCCATGTTCAATATGGCTTCTTCTTGCAATTCCGTAAATGTCATGCATGTCCCATTTTCGGCTTGCGTTTTTCATGAATGCTTCAATATTCAGCTCTTTTGCCCGGGGCGTGTTTTTTTGCAAATAAAGCTGACATTCCATATTCTCATCCCGTTTTCCGCCAAGCGGTGTGCCGTTTTTTGCTTTTTCGCTTGTGATCTCAACTTTCCAGCTGTCACGCGCCGGCGTAAAGGTGACATACAGGTGTTTATCAAACTCTTCAGATGTTACAACAGGCTGCTTAAAAATAATCTGTCTTAATTCTATAGGCCGTTCACCGAGATACCCGGCGGCGAGCCGATACAGCATATCTATTAAAGTCACGCCCGGGAGGACGCGGATTTGATGAACGCGATGATCCCGGACGATATAATTCGTATGGCTGATTTTCTGCAGGAACGTTTTGACTTGATCGGTAGCAACTGCCAATCTATCACACCTCGCTTATTTCAAACATTGCTTCTGTGCCCGCCTCATTTTCTTCCGCTTCGGACAACTGTGCTTTTTCAGGCCAATACCGCTGTTTTCGGTATACTGTCTGGCCGCCTTTCGGTTCCATGGCCGCTTTTCGTTCTTTCGGAATTCCTTCGTTGCTGACAATAATATGAGCGTTATTCCCGCCCAAACCGAACGCGCTGACTCCGGCCCTGAGTATCTCTTTTTTTCCTTTCCACCGCTTCAGCTCAAGCACAGGATAAAGCGGCGAATCATTAAATTGAAAGCGGGGGTTCGGTTTATGACAATGCAAAGTCGGCGGCAGTTCTTCATTGGCAATCGCCAGCAAAACTTTGATGATTCCCGCCGCGCCCGCCGCACTCAGCAAGTGGCCGATATTGCTTTTGACGCTTCCTACACCGCAAAATTGTTTTTCATCGGAATAAGCAGACAAGACATTGGTTAATCCTTTTAATTCAATCGGGTCGCCGATCAATGTACCGGTTCCGTGCGTCTCTACGTATGTCATGGTGTCCGGATCGATTTCCGCCGATTGAACCGCCTGCTCAATCAAGTCCTGCTGTGCCCGGGGATTCGGCGTCGTCACGCCCATTGTGCTGCCGTCATTATTTATCGCAGAGCCATCAATAACGCCGTATATTTTATCTTCGTCTTCTATCGCTTTTTCGAGCGGCTTCAGCATCAGTACACCGCATCCCTCTCCGATTCCTGTTCCGTCCGCATCGGCATCGAAAGATTTTGAACGGCCATTTGGCGATAAGATTCTCGCCGCGCTCATGGTGAGAAAAGGTTTTTCATCAAGCAAAATGTCAACCCCGCCCGCAAAGGCCGCCTCCGCTTCTCCATTTTGAATAGCCTGCACGGCCAAATGAATTGCCGTAAGCGAACTGGAGCAGGCCGTATCTACGACCAGGTTGGGCCCTGTAAAGTTATAAATGTGCGCCATATGTGCGGTAATAAAATTTTGCCCCGCGCCGATAATCGCGTCTTTTTGCAAATATTGAAATTTCTGATGAAACGCACCTGCCCTTGCACCGGCAAAAACGCCGATACGGCGGCCCCAGAGATCCTCTTTTTTATAACCGGCATCGGCCAAAGCTTCCGCGCTCACTTCGAGCCACTGCCTTTGCAGCGGGTCTATCATCGGTGCCAGCGTTTCTGAAATATTAAAATACCCCGGGTCAAATTGATCAATATCGTGAATAAAACCGCCCCATTTACTGATGCTTTTTCCTTCTTGATATTCACCCGGCCGATAGTGTTCCCCGGCATTCCATCTGTCCGGCGGAACTTCAGTGACGGCATCCGTTCCGCTGCGGAGATTCTTCCAAAATTCTTTTATATCCCCCGCTTTCGGAAAATGACAGGCCATGCCGATGATCGCAACCTTTCCCCGTTTCCCGGGCTTATCTGCCGTTTTTTTGCTCCGTTTCGGCGTCTTCTGCAAAGGGAACTTCTCCGCGGGAACCGCTGCATCTGCCGAAAAAGCTTCCGGACAATGTGCGGCTAAATAATCCGCGAGCTGTTCTATAGTAGGGTGTTCCAGAAGGACAGTCGGATCAATTGAAACAGACGGCAGTTTTTGATCAATCTTTGTCAGCACTTGCGCCAGAAAGATAGAATCCATTCCGTATTCCTGAAAAGGCACATCGATATCCATATGCGTTTCATCGATACTCAGCTCTTTTGCCAAAAGCGACTTCAGCCAAGATTGAATGTCAATCCGGTTATGTTCCCGTTTTTTTGTTTCAGGAGGTTTGGCAGCTGTTCTCATTCCTTTATGGGCGGCTGGCTTGGCGTTTTCCAGCGCTTTGATGTCCCAATCATGTTTCACTTGTGCCGGCAGCACGACAGCTCCGGGTCTTTCTCTTAAAATGTAATCAAGCATCTTGAGACCTTCCGCGTCAGAGTGCCGCAGCAATCCCGTTTGCTGATACATCCCGCTTTTTGTATCCCTGCTCATGCCCGTCTCATCCCATGCCGGCCATTGTATGCTAATAATGCCGCTCTCATTGTTTTCTGCAAAATAGTCCATATAAGAATTTGCCATCGCATAATCGCTCTGACCCGCCGCAAGAATCGGAACGGCTGCCGAGACAGATGAAAACAAGACGAAAAATGCCGGCGCATCATCCTTTACACTCTCATACAGACCGTGGAGGCCGTCTGCTTTCGGGGCGAGCACCCGCGCGATACTGTCTTTGGATTTGCGGAGAAAAGCAGGGTTTTCACGGTCCGCAATTCCCGCGCAATGCAGAATGCCTCCGATAGGTCCGAGCGTTGAGGTTACCTCTTTTATAAGCCGTCCGACGGCCTGCTTATCCGTCAGATCAACTGCTGAGACGCACACTTTTACGCCTTGTGATTCCAGCTGCCGGATAAGCTGTATTTTTTCCGAAACAACAGGGTCTGTTTGCTCAAGATCCCACTCGGTTTTCGGCGGCAGCTCCTTTCTGCCTGTCAGAAGCAGTTTCTTCACACCGTATGCGGAAACGAAATGCTTGGCGCATAAAGCGCCGAGTCCGCGCGTTCCCCCGGTTATCATCAGGACGGCGTCTTTTGGAAATACAGTCCGGTCTGTTTGCACGGCTCCTGGTTCAATCTGATCAGTCTGCCGAAGAACATAGCTGAAGCGCATGCCGTCCCTGTAGCAAACAGCAGACTCCGTTAAGTCTGATTCAATTTCTTTTTTAATAAAAGCGGCTGTCTGCTCCAGCGGCTCTTCAGGATCAATATCGGCGTGACAGGTGAGAATATGGCTGTATTCATGCCGCAGCATGCGATAAAGCCCCGCTTTTTCAATACCATGCATAGCGGCAGCCTTATTTTTGAAAGATTCAAGCCCTTTTGTAAGATAAAGCATTTTCATGTTTTCTTGTCCGCGGCCGTATTCAATCAGCTGCTGCAGCGATACCGCCCAGCTGACGTCCTGCCGCTTTTGTCGGGAGCCGCAGCCGGTGAAGTCAATAAACCCGGAATAGATGGCCGCATTCGGATCCTGTAAGAAAGAGATGAGCTGATTTTCCTGCACAATGTCAGCATCATTCAGCTGTTTTTTCACCTCGGCGGCAAGGTCTTTTGTATCCTCAGAGACGATGAGCGCTAATTTGCTGAACGGCTCGGATGAAGACACTGCCTCGCAAGGCTCCCATGTTTTCTGCAATAATACTGTTTTTTGATTCGAAAGCGGCAGCCGCTCCTGTTTCGGCACCCAATAACGGTCTGCTCTGAACGGATAGGAGGGCAGGCTGATGCGGCGCGGCTTACTGTCCGTATACAGCTGCTCCCAATCCGTGTCAAATCCGTTTGCCCAGAGCCGCAGCACTTTCTTGTATTTCTTTTTCTCAATCCAGGCGCTGACGAGGTCAGCAGCGTCTTCATCGTCTGAGAACATGGAGATCGTGTTATTCTCGCGTTTTTTACGGCCGCTGATGATATCTTCGCTGTTTTTTCCCATCAGAAACGCGTTCAGTTTTTCAGTCAGTTCCTCTGCGGAGTCTGCAATGATTCCCAGCCTCGCTTCCATCGCGTCCCGTCCGGTCTGCAGTGTGTATGCGGCATCTGCAAGATCGATATGACGGGATGATCCGTTTTTGATAAAATCGCGAAGGAGACGCGCTCTTTCTTTCAGCCGCTCTTCATTTTTAGCCGACAAAACAAAAAGAGATGACGCTTTCTCACGGGTTTCCGGCTGTTCCGTTTCACTTTTGCCCATGTATTCTTCAATAACGATATGCGCATTGACACCTCCGAAACCGAATGAGCTTACACCCGCCCGGCGGGGCAGGACCCGGCCGTTTTCATCACGCAGCGCTTCCCATTCCTTTGTTTCTGTCACAACGTAAAACGGGCTGTCCTTCAATTTGATATGGGGATTGATGTTCTCGCAATGCAGACTTTTAGCGAGCGTCCGATGTTTCAGCTGCATCAATACTTTGATAACGCCCGCAATGCCTGCTGCGAGCTCCAAATGTCCGATATTTGTCTTCACTGAGCCTATCCCGCAATATCCGCCTGGAGCCCCGTCTGTTTGGAAAGCTTTTTTCAATGCATTGATTTCAATCGGATCTCCGAGTGCCGTTCCGGTTCCGTGCGCTTCTATATAAGTGATCGTTGACGGGTGAATACCGGCTTTTTGATAAGCGCTTTTCAGCACATCCGTCTGAGCCTGCGGGTTCGGCGCGGTAAGTGACGCTGAGCGTCCGCCGTGATTTTCCGCTGTACCGCGGATGAGACCGTAGATGTGATCCCTGTCATGCTCAGCCTCTGAAAGCTTTTTCAAGACAATCATGCCGGCACCCTCTCCTCTGACATAACCGTCAGCCTGATCAGAAAATGTTTTGCAGCGCCCGTCTTCACTGAGCATGCCTGCTTTTTGAAAACCGATATGCCCTTCAGGCGTGACGATCGTGTTGACGCCTCCTGCGACCGCCATATCACAATCTCCCGTTTCAATGGCTTTTACCGCGCGGTGAATGGCGACTAAAGAGCTTGAACAAGCGGTTTCTATCGGCTCGCTCGGCCCGTGGATATCAAGAAAATAACTCATTCGGTTCGGCCCGACGGACGGCACGATTCCGGTCATCGTATACCCCTCGACAGGAAGACCCGCCTTATTGATTAAGGTTTGATATCCGCTTCCCAATGTGCCGGTGAAAATGCCGGTTTTTGTTCCGACAATCCGTTTTGCTGAGTACCCCGCGTCTTCAACGGCTTTCCACACATACATCATTAATAGACGCTGCTGAGGATCCATCATTTCAGCTTCTTTCGGAGATATCCCGAAAAACAGCGGGTCAAACCCGGCAATTCCATCTATAAAACCGCCCCATTTAATTGACGTTTTATTTGCATCCGCTGCCGGTTCGCCGTCATATTCACGCCAATCCCAGCGATCTCGGGGAATTTCTGTGATGCAATGCTCTCCTTTTGATAAACGTGTCCAGAATTCATCTATGTCTTTCGCTTGCGGAAAAATACCGCTGATTCCGATAATGGCTATCGGTTCGGTTTTTTCTTCTGATTTTCCTTTTACGGATACGGGCGTTTCCCGCTTGACATGAACGGCCGCCGGAGCTTCAGCTTTTCTTTTTCCGGCTTTTGGGGCGGTTTTTAAACTCTCTCTTTCTAAGCCGCTGAATGCTTCTTTCCATTCAGATATCAAATGGCCGCTCAGTTTGCGCAATGTCGGAAATTCAAAGAAGATAGTCGGGCTGAGCTCAAGCTGGTAAGACCGATTTAATAGATTTGTAAATTCAGTGAAGATGATCGAATCAAATCCGTATTCCGTCAGTTCGCTGTCAGCCTCAATATCTTTAATGCTTACCTTTAAAAGATCTGATACATGCCGCTTTAGTTTCTCTTGAACCCGATCTTTCAGATCTCTTGCATCTGTCTCTGCCGCAGCTTGTCCGGCGGCGCTTTGTTCTTCGCCCAGATCGAAAATATGGCTGCGAATCCGTTTTTCGTCGCCCTCTGCCACCATGACCTGGTGTTCTCCGGAGGCAAAAGCGGCATAAAGCGCCTGGATGCCTGATGCCGATCGCATGGCTTTCATTCCGGTCTGTTCATACATCAGCCGTTCGGTCTCTTTGTCCACGCGCATACCGCCTTCTTCCCAAAGCGGCCAGTTGACGGACAGAGTCTGCCCGCTCCGCTTGTTGTCCCGCACGAGACGGTTTCGGCGGGCTGCATAAACATCCATAAATGCGTTGGCTGCCGCATAACCGGCCTGTCCCGGATTTCCCATGCCTCCCGCCAAGGAAGAAAACAGAATGAAAAAGTCCAGCCG